>NZ_JBSFJZ010000019.1:0-180531 GCF_053598315.1 Streptomyces sp. NPDC001153 | reverse complement strand
TGCCGTTGATGTCCTGGAACGCCCCGGCCGGGATGCTGACAGTGTTCCCGCTGACCGGGTTGAGCGGCGCGCCGTCTCCGTTGCCCTTGATGATCACGCCGCCGCCCGCGTCGTTGCCGCTGGGGTAGTAGACCAGCACGTCCTGTTCGGTGCCGCCGGTGAACCGTCCGGCGACGACCGCCGAGCCGTCGAAGTCCGACGGCGAGCCGTTGGCGTTGAAGCCGTTGCCGTTGACGCCGATGTCCGTCGGCGCGGTGCTGACGTGTCCATCACCGGTACCGGGGGCCAGCCACAGACCTGAGGGAAGCCCGTTCTGGGCGCCGACGGTGAGCAGGTCGGGGATGCCGTCGCCGGTCAGGTCGCCGTCGGCCTGATGGGTCGTCGGCGCGGCGGAGTTGAAGGCAATGGTCGCCGTCCCGCCGAAGTTGCCTCCCGCGGACATGCTGGTGACCGACAGGGTGTTGGTGCGGCTGGTCGGGGTGACCGTGATGGTGGCGTTGCCGGAGGCGTCAGCGGTGCCGTGTTCTCTGGCTGGTCGTGATGCCCGTCATGCCCGCGGTGTTCGCGTACGGCGTCGGCGAGTTCCTCGTCGTCCTGACCGTTCGCGAATCCGCCGCCGAAGCAGGCGCTCGCCGCCGGCTGGAGAAGCACCCCTCCGCAACATGACGACGAGCACACCGGTTGTTGTCCACGTAATCGTGGGCCGGCTCGACACGGAGCTGAAGCCGTTCGGCGATGTCCCGGCAGATGTGTTCCTGCCGGTCGACTCCGGTCCGATCTTCGTCCTTGGCCTGCGAGATACGGCAGTGGATCGAGGGTTGATGATGCACGCCGGGTAGTCGGGTAGTTGACAGTGAGAAGCGCTGGGCAGCAATGGGACGACAGGGAGCCGTCAATGACCGACAAACCGACCGTCAGTGTTCTGGGCACCGGCATCATGGGGGCCGCGATGGCCCGCAACCTGTGCCGTGCCGGGCTGGGCGTGCGCGTCTGGAACCGCACCCGTGAGAAGGCCGAGCCGCTCGCCGCCGACGGCGCACGGATCGCCGGCACACCCGCGGAGGCCGTCGAGGGCGCCGACGTCGTCCTGACGATGCTGTACGACGGCAACACCGTCCTGGACGTCATGCGCGAGGCCGCGCCGGCGCTGCGGCCCGGCACGGTGTGGGCGCAGTGCACCACCGCCGGGATCGACCTGGTCACCGACCTGGCCGCCTTCGCCGGCGAGCACGGACTCGTCTTCTACGACGCACCCGTCCTCGGTACCAGGCAGCCCGCCGAGGCCGGTCAGCTGACCGTGCTGGCCGCCGGGCCGGAGGAGGGGCGGCGGACGGTCGCGCCCGTCTTCGACGCGGTCGGCGCCAAGACCATGTGGACCGGGAACGACGGCGGCGCGGGCAGCGCCAGCCGGCTGAAGCTGGTCGCCAACAGCTGGGTGCTGGCGGCCACCGCGGCGGCCGGCGAGGTACTCGCCCTCTCCCGGGCCCTCGGCGTGGATCCGCAGGGTTTCTTCGACCTCATCGAGGGCGGTCCGCTCGACATGGGGTACCTGCGCGCGAAGTCCGCGCTGGTGCTCGACGGCAGGCTGACCCCGCCGTCGTTCGCGGTGGCCACCGCGGAGAAGGACGCCCGGCTCATCGTCCAGGCGGGGGAGCGGGGCGGGGTACGGCTCGACGTCGCCGCCGCGGCCGCGGAACGGTTCGCCCGCGCCGCCGCCCAGGGGCACGCGGACGAGGACATGGCCGCCGCGTACTTCGCCAGCTTCGAGGACGAGGCGTCGACATGACGGGCCGGGGTGCCGGGGCGCACCCTGGAAGCAAGGGTTTTCGGAGGTGATCGTCATGATGCACACCACTGTGGGATGGCACGTGGAGCTGGAGTTCAAGGAGGATGATCAGCACACGAAGGCGGCGGCCCTGGTGCGCTTGCCCGACGGAAGCGAGGTGCGGGCGCACGGCCACGCGACCCGGCACCGCGTCGACGCCAACCAGCCCAGGGTCGGCGAGGAGATAGCCGGCGCACGTGCCCTCAACGAACTGGCCATGCAGTTGCTGACCAAGGCCCACGACGAGATCGACGCGGCGTCCGGGCGCACCTCGCACACGATCAACGTCTGACACCGCCGTACACGGCGCGCACGGCGCACGACGCGCCCTATGCGAGCGCCGTGCGCACCGCCCGTACCAGCGCCTGCGCCCGCGGGTCCGCCGTCACGCCCTTCCGGAAGCCGTTGGTGACATAGCCGAAGGCGATGCCGGTCTCCGGGTCGGCGAACGCGAGGGGGCCGCCCCGGCCCGGGTGGCCGAAGGAAGTGGGGGAGAGCAGCGGGGACGCGGCGCCGTGCAGCATGTAGCCGAGGCCGAACCGGGTGCCGACCACCAGGACCCGGTCCGGTCCCGCGGACTGCTCGGCGCGCGCCAGTTCCCTCGTCTCCGGGGTGAACAGCCGGCTCCCGCCGTCCACCTCGCCGATGAGCGAGGCGTAGATGCGGGCCAGCCCGTCGGCGGTGGCGATGCCGTTGGAGGCGGGCAGGGCGGCCGCGCGGTAGGCGGGGTCGTTCTCGTCGGGCAGCGGGGTGATCGCGGCGAAAGCGCGCCGGGTCAGCGAGTCCGGGTCGGCGTAGGCCTCGGCCACCGCGCGCTTGGGGCGGGTCCTCAGGCCGCCGACGGCCTCGGGCGCCTCGACCGGTCCGACGCGTCCCACGCGCGCGTGCTCCGACTCCGGCAGGCCGAGCCACAGCTCCGCGCCGACGGGACGCGCGATCTCGTCCGCGATCCACGCGCCGGCCGGCCGGCCGGTGATCCGCCGGATCAGCTCGCCGGTGAGCCAGCTGTAGGTCTGGGCGTGGTAGCCGTGGTCCGTGCCCGGCTCCCACACCGGCGCCTGCGCGGCGATCACCGCGGCGCCCAGGTCGGGGTCGGCGGCCTCGGCGGGGGTCAGCGGGCGGTCCAGCACGGGCACGCCGGCGCGGTGGGCGAGGAGGTGCCGGACGAGGGTGTGCTCCTTGCCGGCCGCCTTGTACTCGGGCCAGTACGTGCCGACGGGGGCGTCCAGGTCCAGCTCGCCACGCTGGTGCAGGAGCAGCAGCGCGGCGGCGGCGACGCCCTTGGTGGCGGAGTGCACGATCTGCGCGGTGCCGGGCTCCCAGGGCGCCGTACCGTCCACATCCCTGGTGCCGGCCCACAGGTCGACGACCTTGTGCCCGTCGCGGTACACGGCGACGGCCGCGCCGCGCTCCCCGAGCAGCGCGAAGTTCGCTGCGAACGCCTCCCTGACCGGCTCGAAGCCCTCGGCCACTGCGCCGTTCACGTCCACGCCCGCCCGTCCTTTCGATCACTGTCCATCGCCTGCGACAGTGCGTGCAACGCCGGCTGTGCGCCTGTGATTCCTCGGTGGGATCAGCCCAGCAGGATCGTTACATCGATGTTGCCGCGCGTGGCGTTGGAGTACGGGCAGACCTCGTGCGCCGCGTCCACCAGCCGGGCCGCCATGTCCGGGTCCAGCACGGGCAGGGAGACGCTGAGGGCGACCGCGAGGCCGTAGCCGCGGTGCCTGTTCGGGCCGATGCCGACCTTGGCAGCCACCGTGGAGCCGGTCAGGTCGTAGCCCTCGCGGTTGCCGACCAGGATCAGCGCGTTGTGGAAACAGGAGCTGTAGCCGGCCGCGAACAGCTGTTCCGGGTTGGTGCCGTTGCCGTCGCCACCCAGCTCGTGAGGCATCGCGACCTTCAGCTCGATCCGGCCGTCCTGGCTGGTGACGTAACCGTCACGGCCGCCGTGGGCGGTGGCCTCGGCGACGTACATGATCTTCGTCGGACGGGTGTCGACAGCGGTGTCCTCGGTCATGGCCGGCCTCCCCCGGAACAAGTGGCGCACAAGTACATCGCGCACAAGGTACTGGCTGGTAGGTCAGCAGCGGGCGCCAGGGGGTGGCAACCGTGGGTAACCCGAGATCAGCGGTCGGCCGCCGCGTCGGCACGCTCGGTGAGGCTCCACAACGCCTCACGCAACCGTGCGACCTCCTGCGCGCCGAGGCCCGTCGTGGTGAGGAGCGCGCCGGGTACGCGCGTCGCGCGCTCCCTGAGTTCCTCACCGCGCCCCGTGCACGCGACGAGCACCGAGCGCTCGTCGCCGGCCGCGCGCTCCCTGCGCACCAGACCCGCCCCCTCCAGCCGCTTCAGCAACGGCGAGACGGTCCCGTAGTCCAGGCGCAGGGCGCACGCCAGTTCCTTCACGCTGGTCTCGCCGCGCTCCCACAGCACCAGGAGCACGAGGTACTGCGGGTAGGTGAGTCCGAGGTCGTCCAGAAGCGGACGGTATGCGGCGGTCACCGCCCGCTGCGCGGCGTACAGCGCGAAGCACAGCTGGTCGTCCAGCAGCAGCGACCCTTCGGTGGCGCGGTCCTCGTTCGTCACGCGCCCATTGTCACGGACTCCGGATCGGACGCGGCTCCAGGGCGCATGCGAGGAGATCGACCCCGCCACCCACGGCGCGCGCAGGGAGGTGCGCGCCGTCATGGGCGCCGTGGGCGCTCCACACGGGCGCCGGAGCGTCCGCCAGTGCGCCGTTCACGCGCAACGCGAGCCGCTGCCCCAGGCCGCGCACGCCACCTCGCCGTGGCGCAAAACGGAAAATATGGGACATTAGAGAAGAAAAGGAAGCCTGGCTTCCGTATCGGTGACTCAGCGTGAAAGGTCTGTCCGATGTCTGTGGTCGAGCAGTACGCACGCGCCCATATCGTCACGGACGAGGAGGACCCGGGGGCCGTACCGGTGGTGCTGCGGTACGACCCCGATTCCGATCCACGGTCGGTCCGGGTCGGCCTGCCGGGCCCGCACGAATGGACCTTCTCGCGCGCGCTGCTCGAACGAGGTCTGCGGGCACCGGTGGAGAGCGGCGCGGTACGGGTGTGGCCGTGCGGACGCGTTCAGGCCGTTGTCGAGTTCCACTCCGACAACGGTGTCGAGGTGGTCCAGTTCGATTCGAAGGCGCTGGTGAGATTTCTGCGCCGGACGTACACGGCGGAGCCGGTACGGACCTGATCAGCCGCCCATCTTCAGCAGGGCCGCCACGATCGGCCCGGCCGTGTCGCCACCATGGCCGCCCGCCTGGACCACACCCGCGGCGGCGAGATCGCCCTTGTAGGCGGTGAACCAGCCGTTCGGCTTCTTCTGCCCGTCGACCTCGGCCGAGCCCGTCTTGGCGCCGTAGTCGCCGCTCATGCCCGCCATCGCCTTGGCCGCCGTGCCGTAGTCCGCCGTGAACCGCATGACGTCCTTCAGCTGGGACTGCGTGGTCGCGGACATGGTGCGCGCGGCCTTCGCCAGCGTGCGGTTGTCCACCGAGGGGGACACCAGGTACGGCTGGTGGAAGGCGCCCGACTCCACCGTGGCCGCCACCGACGCCATGTTCAGCGGGTTCATGCGCACGCCGCCCTGCCCGATCAGCGAGGCGCCCATCTGCGCGCCGCTCTGCACCGGGACGGAGCCGTCGAAGGACGGGACGCCGATGGCCCAGTTGTCCATGGAGAGGCCGTAGACCTGCTGCGCCTCCTTCGTCAGGTCGCCGGCGGACAGCTTCGGCGCGAAGTCGATGAAGGCGTTGTTGCAGGAGGCTCCGAAGCTCTGCTTGAACGTGCCCTTCTTGATCTCGGAGTCGCCGTCGTTGTGGAACGTCCAGCCGGCCAGCTTGTACGTCTTGGGGCACGGGTGCGAGGCGTCCGGCGTGATGAGCTTCTTCTCGAACAGCATCGTCGACGTCACGATCTTCATCGTGGAGCCGGGCGCGAGGGAGCCCTGGAAGCCGACGTTGAAGCCGTGGTCCGTGTTGGCGACCGCGAGGATCTCGCCGGTCGAGGGCCGTACGACGACCACGGACGCCCGTGCCTGCTTGGCCACCTGCTGCTCGGCCGCCGCCTGGAAGGTGGGGCTCAGCGTCGTCTTCACCGTGCCCGGCGTGCCCTTGCTCAGCTCCACCAGCGTCTTGTCGGACATGCCGGCCTTCTGCGAGGCCTTGCCGCGTACCACGCGCAGCTCGATGCCGGCCTTGCCGCCCGCCGTCTTGCCGTACTTCTGCCGCAGCCCGTCCAACACCGCGCCCAGCGACGGGTACTTGGCGGTCGTCAGCTCGCCGCCGTCACGGTCCAGCGCCTTGACCGGCGGGGTGCCGGACTCGCCGGTGACGAGCGTGTCGCCGTCCCTGAGGTCCGGTTGGACGACCGCGGAGTGCCAGTCGACCACCGGCGCGCCGTCGCTCGCCCGGCGCACCACGGTGAGCGAACTGCCGTACGCCAGCGGCTTGCCGAGGTTCTGGTACGACACCGTCGCCTTGACGGAGAACGGCACCTTGGCGCCCGTGGGCGTGCCGGCGGTGAGCGTGACGCCCTTCAGGTGGGCGTCCTTGGTGAAGCCGGTCAGCAGCCCGGTCGCGGCGGTGGCGTCGTCGGTGGCTGCGGCCGCCTCGCCGATCCTGCCCTGCTGCCACGCGGTGAGGAAGCGGGTGGAGGCCGTGCGGACCTCGGCGGCGCTGAGCGGTCCGGTCTTGACGTTCTTGTGGCCGGCCGAGGCGGACGTTCGCTCGTCGGCGGCCGCACCGTCGTTGGTCAGCGCGTAGACGGCGAACCCGGCGCCGCCGACGACCAGGGCGATCACCCCGCCGATCACGGCGGGCCCGGTCGTCCTCCGTCGCTCGGCGACGTGCCTTCTCTTGCCCACAGCCTCAGTTCCTCCGTGTCTTCCCCGGGGTCCCCGTAGCCCTCACACTCCCCAACGACGGCACTCACCTTAAGGTCCCCGCCTCGGAGGGTGATCCCGGAGGCGAATCCGTAGCACGCTTGCGACAATCAGCCCGGGCGAGCGCCCCGGCACACGCGCGTGCACGAACGCCCCCCCCACGCGCGCGTGGGGGACAGCGGCCCGCGCCAGCAAGCTGCCGGCCGGTCTCGACGGAGCTTCGCCCGGCTAGACCCAGGTGTCCAGCCACATCCGCGACCGCCAGGAGTCGATCGGGATCGCGGTGCCCGTGTACAGCGGCCAGAAGTAGATGAAGTTCCAGGCGATCAGCAGGACCAGGACGCCCGCCGCCGACGCGCCGATCAGGCGGCGGGTGTCGGAGGAGCCCGGTGGGCCGACGATCGCGCCGATCAGCATCGCCACCGCCAGGCACAGGAACGGCAGGAAGACGACCGCGTAGAAGAGGAAGATCGTCCGCTCCTGGTACAGGAACCACGGCAGATACCCCGCCGCGATCCCGCACGCGACGGCACCGGCCCGCCAGTCCCGGCGGAACGCCCACCGCCACAGCACGTACAGGATCGCGAAACAGGCAGCCCACCACAGCAGCGGAGTGCCGATCGCCAGCACCTCACGGGCGCACTTCTCGCCCGCGTTCGCCGGACAGCCGTCGGCGCCGGGGTTCGGGGACTCGTAGAAGTACGACACCGGGCGGCCCAGCACGATCCAGCTCCACGGGTTGGACTGGTAGGTGTGCGGGGAGGTCAGGCCGACGTGGAACTTGTAGACCTCGTGCTCGTAGTGCCACAGGCTGCGCAGCCAGTCCGGCAGGAAGGTCCAGCTGCCGCCCCTGCCGTCGGTGGCCGCCCAGTTGCGGAAGTAGCCGCCGGTGCCGTCCGTCGGAGAGAGGATCCAGCCGGTCCAGGAGGCCAGGTAGACGGCGATCGCCACCGGAACCGTCGCCAGGAAGGCGATGCCCGTGTCGTACTTCAGCGCCGCCGCGTACGGGTGCTGCGCGCCGGCGGTCCTGCGGGCGCCCACGTCCCACAGCACCGCCATCACACAGAACGCCACCAGGATGTACAGGCCGTTCCACTTGGTGGCGACGGCCAGGCCCAGCATCAGCCCGGCCGCCCAGCGCCAGGGACGCAGGCCGAAGCGGAAGGTATCGGCGACATGCTCGTCCGGGCGGACGCGGCCGTCGGCGTCCACGGGCAGGGCCGCGGCCAGCCTCTCCCGTGACCGGTCCCGGTCGAGGACCAGGCAGCCGAAAGCGGCCACCACGAAGAACATCAGCACGCCGTCGAGCAGCGCGGTCCGGCTCATCACGAAGTGCAGGCCGTCCACCGCCATCAGGGCGCCCGCGAGGCAGCCGAGGAAGGTCGAGCGGAACAGGCGGCGCCCGATCCGGCACAGCAGCAGGACGGAGAGCGTGCCCAGCAGCGCGGTCATGAACCGCCAGCCGAACGGGTCGAACCCGAACATCAGCTCGCCGAGCCCGATGACGTACTTGCCGACCGGCGGATGCACGACGTACGCCGCGTCCGTGGGGATCGCGAGATGGCCATGCGTCTGCAGCACCAGGTCGTTGGCGTTCTTGTCCCAGTTGACCTCGTACCCGCGGTGGACGAGCGCCCAGGCGTCCTTGGCGTAGTACGTCTCGTCGAATATCACCGCGCGCGGGCTGCCCAGGTTCCAGAACCGCGTCAGGCCCGCCATCAGCGTCACCAGCAGCGGACCGCCCCAGCCCGCCCAGCGGGTGATCCGGTCGGCGAGGACCGGTGGCACGCCGAGCACCTGCCACAGCCGGGGGGCCGGCTCGGCGTACGGCGGCACCAGCCGGTCGCGTACGCCGCCCGAGGGCGCGTTCCCTGCCGGTACGTACCCGAATCGGCGCAGCCGCTGCTGCCACGACGGTCGCTGGTCGTGCGGCGCCTGGCCCTGCCGGAGGTCCATGGAGGACGCGGTACTGGTCACCCGCGCCATGGTAGGGAACCGTTCTGTGCGAGTCCCGTGCATGTGGGGTACCGGTCGGGATGCGGTCGTCCTTCCGCCGTCATCGTCGGCGGGGCTGTCAGTGGTTCCTGCGAGGATGGGGAGCGTGACTGGAACCCTTGTCCTCGCAGGTACCCCCATCGGCGACATCGCGGACGCGCCGCCCCGGCTGGCCGAGGAGCTCGCCGGCGCCGACGTGGTCGCCGCCGAGGACACCCGGCGGCTGCGCCGGCTCACCCAGGCCCTCGGCGTCACGCCCAAGGGCCGCGTCGTGTCGTACTTCGAGGGCAACGAGTCCGCCCGTACGCCGGAGCTGGTCGAGGAGCTGCTCGGCGGCGCGCGCGTGCTGCTCGTGACCGACGCCGGGATGCCGTCCGTCTCCGACCCGGGCTACCGGCTGGTCGCGGCCGCCGTGGCGAAGGACATCCGGGTCACCGCCGTACCGGGGCCGTCCGCCGTGCTGACCGCGCTCGCGCTGTCCGGGCTGCCCGTCGACCGTTTCTGCTTCGAGGGCTTCCTGCCGCGCAAGGCAGGCGAGCGCCTCTCCCGGCTCCGGGAGGTCGCCGCCGAGCGGCGCACGCTGGTCTACTTCGAGGCCCCGCACCGGCTCGACGACACCCTCGCCGCCATGGCCGAGGTCTTCGGCGCGGACCGGCGGGCCGCCGTGTGCCGGGAGCTGACCAAGACGTACGAGGAGGTACGGCGCGGCCCGCTGGCCGAGCTGGCGCGATGGGCCGCGGAGGGGGTCCGCGGGGAGATCACCGTGGTGGTCGAGGGGGCGCCGGAGGCCGGGCCGGAGGAACTCGACGCGGAGGAGCTCGTGCGCCGGGTACGCGCGCGTGAGGAGGCGGGGGAGCGGCGCAAGGAGGCGATCGCGGCGGTGGCCGTGGAGGCGGGGGTGCCGAAGCGGGTGGTTTTCGATGCGGTGGTTGCAGCGAAGAGCTCCGACGGGGGAGCCGGGGCCCGGTAGCGCCGCCGGGCCGGGGATTCGTGGCGGGGTGCGGGAGCGTCGTGGCGGGTCGCGCCCACGCGGCGGAGCCGCAGGTCGATACGGGCCCGCGCCCCTCGGGCGCTGCCCCGGCCCGCGCCGACAACCCCTCTGAGCAGGGCTGTTCTCGGGTGAGCGAGTGGGCCATGGGACGGCAAAGGGCTGTCGCCGATGGCAAAGGGAAACGGGGCCGGTCGGGGGCTTTTCTGCAAGGAAGACTCAAATCGCCTCCAACACTCGACAGCCCTGGTGCGTTCGCGCTGGTGAAGGCGTCCACTGGTTGAAGAGACGCCCCGTTTGCGGGGCCTTTGTCCAGCGGACAAGAGGAGCTGGCATGAGCGAGATCGCAGGGCGGACCGGCCTCCGTGGCACGCCCACAGCCGTCGTTCACGAGTCGTATTCGTTCGCCTGTATGCGATGCGGGCACGGCTGGGAGCAGTCGTACGAGATAGAGCACCACGTGGACGCCGACGGGCACGAGTTCGTGCGGTACGTGGCCGGCGGCCGGGTCGTGCCGTCGCCGCTGAGCCGGCCCAGCTGCCACAACTGCGACGGCCACGTCGTGCGGATCATGCGCGCGGGCCAGGTCTCGTCGGTGCGCGGCACCGCCGAGCGGCACCACGCCGTGCCGCAGGCGGGCCCGGTCGAGGCGCCCGTGGTGCCCGCGGAGACGGGGGAGCCCGCGAGGGCCGGGGAGTCCGGGGAGCCGCACCACTGGCACCTGTCCGATCTCCTGCACCCGTTCCATCGCAAGGCCGGCTGAGCGGATCGCCTGCCGGTGCGGGCATGCCCCTTTCGTAGGATCGGGGCATGCCTTCGAACGCCGGCCAGACCTCCAAGGGCGACAAGAACGCCGCACCGCCGCTTCCGCCGCCGCTGCGGGTTCCGGTCGCCGACTCGCACACCCACCTCGACATGCAGTCCGGCACGGTCGCGGACGGCCTCGCGAAGGCCGCGTCGGTCGGTGTGACGACGGTCGTGCAGGTCGGCTGCGACATCAAGGGCTCTCAGTGGGCCGCGGAAATCGCCGCTACCCACGACAGTGTCCACGCCGCCGTCGCCCTCCACCCCAACGAGGCCCCGCGCATCGTGCACGGCGACCCCGACGGCTGGTCGCGGCAGGGCGCCCGGGAGCCGGGCGGTCAGGCGGCGCTGGACGAGGCGCTCGCGGAGATCGACCGGCTCGCCGGGCTGCCCCAGGTGAGGGGCGTCGGCGAGACGGGCCTGGACTACTTCCGCACCGGCCCCCAGGGCAAGGCGGCCCAGGAGCGGTCCTTCCGCGCCCACATCGAGATCGCCAAGCGGCACGGCAAGGCGCTCGTCATCCACGACCGGGACGCGCACGCCGACGTCCTGCGCGTCCTGAAGGAGGAGGGCGCCCCCGAGCGCACCGTCTTCCACTGCTACTCCGGCGACGCCGAGATGGCGGAGATCTGCGCCCGTGAGGGCTACTTCATGTCCTTCGCCGGCAACGTCACCTTCAAGAACGCCCAGAACCTCCGGGACGCGCTCGCCGTCGCCCCGCTGGAGCTGGTCCTCGTGGAGACCGACGCGCCCTTCCTGACCCCGGCGCCGTACCGCGGGCGCCCCAACGCGCCGTACCTGATCCCCGTCACGGTGCGCGCGATGGCCGCCGTGCGCGGCATCGACGAGGACGCGCTGGCGACGGCCCTCGCCGTCAACACCGCCCGCGCCTTCGGCTACTGAGGCTGCTGAGACTCATGTGTCTCCAGTTCTGAGTCTGCATCTGCTGTTCTGGTGAGTCGCCTGTTCGGGCACTGGGCGCGCGCTCGACGGGCAACAGTGCGTAGCCGTGCCGCTTTGGAGAGTGACGACCGCTCCGCTAGGTTCTGGGGGCCCGATCCGGACCCCTCTGCCCTCTGGAGCGTGTCGGCGTGAGCAAGTCGCAGTACGAGGCGTTCGAGGCCTACGAGCCGTACTGGCCGTACGAAACGTTCGAGCCCTACGGCTCGTACGGGCCATACGGGCCATACGAGCCGTACGGCCCCGACACCTCCGTGCACACGGCGGAGACCCTGTCGTACGGCGGGTACGGGCCATACGGACCGTACGGCCCCTATGAGCTGTACGAGGACACCTACCGGCCCGCATACGAGGCGCAGGCCCATTTCGTCGCCGATCCGGTGCTGCCGCGGCAGGGCGGGAGCGGCGTGCCATGGGCCGGGAGCGCGCAGGATGCCGGTGGTGCGGGAGGCCCGCAGGCCGGCGGGGACATGCAGGCCGCCGGGGGCACGCAGACCGCCGGGGGCGCGGCGGGCGTCGCCGGTGCGCCGGGCGTCGCTGGCGCGGGAGGCGTGCGGGACGTGGGGGGCGCGGGCGGCCCGCTGGATGCGCCGGGCGTGCTCGGCGAGGAAGGGGAGTGCGGCGCCGGGGTGTCCGCCGGTGTGAGCGGGCGGGCCGATCGCCGGCGCAAGGCGCGCTGCGCCGAGCGCCCGGAGTCCGCCGTGCGCCGCCTGCTGCCGCAGGCGCTGGTCGTGGCCTTCCTCGCTGGCGGCACCACCGCGTTCGTCGCCAAGGACAAGGCGGTCGAGCTGACCGTCGAGGGCAAGCAGCGCACCCTCCACACCTTCGCCGACGACGTGCGCGGGCTGCTCGCCGAGGAGGGCGTGCGGGTGGGGGCGCACGACATGGTCGCGCCCGCCCCCGGCAAGGCGCTCACCAGCGGTGACGCGGTCGCCGTGCGCTACGGGCGCCCCGTCCGGCTCACCCTCGACGGCCAGCGGCGCGAAGTGTGGACGACGGCGCACACGGTGGCAGGCGCGCTGGACGAGCTGGGAGTGCGCGCCGAGGGCGCATACCTGTCCGCCTCCGGCTCCCAGACCATCGGACGCGCCGGGCTCGCCCTCGACGTACGCACCGAGCGGGCCGTCACGATCATGGCCGACGGCCGGAGTCGGACCATCCGCACCAACGCGGCCACCGTCCGCGAGGCCGTCGAGGAGGCCGGGATCGGCCTGCAGGGCCAGGACACCACCTCCGTCCCGCTGGACAGCTTCCCGCGCGACGGGCAGACGGTGACCGTGCTCCGGATCAAGGGCTCCCGGGAGGTCCGCGAGGAAGAGATCCCGTTCGATGTCGAGCGCACCGACGACCCCTCCCTCTTCAAGGGCACCGAGGTCGTCACGCAGGTCGGACAGCCCGGGCTGCGCCGCGACACCTATCTGCTGCGCATCGTCAACGGGGTCCGGGAGAAGCCGCGCCGGGAGAAGTCCGAGGTCGTGCGCAAGCCGCGCAAGCAGGTGGTGAAGGTGGGCACCAAGGCGCGGCCGACCTCCGTGAAGGGCGCCGACCACCTGAACTGGCACGGCCTCGCCGCCTGCGAGTCCGGCGGCCGCCCGCACGCGGTCGACCCCTCCGGGACGTTCGGCGGGCTCTACCAGTTCGACATCGGCACCTGGCACGCCCTCGGCGGCAGCGGCCGGCCCCAGGACGCCCCGGTGGAGGAACAGACCTTCCGCGCGAAGAAGCTGTACACGCGCCGGGGGTCCACGCCCTGGCCGAGTTGCGGGGCACGGTTGCACGGCTGACGCGGGGTTCACGGCTGAGCGGGGGCGGTCCCCGGGCCGCGGGCCGTCTGCCGGGTGCGGGCCCCGTGGGGCTGCGACACCGTGCCGGGCCTCGGCACCGGGACGCCTGGCGATCCGGCCGGGCGGGCCCCCGTACCCTTGTCCCGTGAGCAGCCCCACCCCCGACGCCCTCCTCGGTCCCGCCGACATCCGTGAGCTGGCGGCAGCGCTCGGTGTCCGTCCCACCAAGCAGCGCGGCCAGAACTTCGTGATCGACGCCAACACGGTGCGCCGTATCGTCCGCACCGCCGAGGTCCGCCCCGACGACGTGGTCGTCGAGGTCGGCCCGGGGCTCGGCTCCCTCACGCTCGCGCTGCTGGAGGCCGCCGACCGGGTCACCGCCGTCGAGATCGACGACGTGCTCGCCGCGGCCCTGCCCACGACCATCGGGGCGCGCATGCCGGCGCGCGCCGACCGGTTCGCGCTCGTCCACTCCGACGCGATGCACGTCACCGAACTCCCCGGCCCCCCGCCGACGGCGCTGGTGGCGAACCTCCCCTACAACGTCGCCGTGCCCGTGCTGCTGCACATGCTCGACACCTTCCCGAGCATCGAGCGCACCCTCGTCATGGTGCAGTCCGAGGTCGCCGACCGGCTGGCCGCCGCGCCCGGCTCGAAGGTGTACGGCGTGCCGTCCGTGAAGGCGAACTGGTACGCCGAGGTGAAGCGGGCCGGGGCCATCGGCCGCAACGTCTTCTGGCCCGCGCCGAACGTCGACAGCGGGCTGGTCTCCCTCGTCCGGCGGGCCGAGCCGGTCAGGACGACCGCCTCCAAGGCCCAGGTCTTCGCCGTCGTCGACGCGGCCTTCGCGCAGCGCCGCAAGACCCTGCGGGCGGCACTGGCCGGCTGGGCCGGGTCCGCCGCTGCCGCCGAGGCCGCCCTGGTCGCGGCCGGGGTCTCGCCGCGGGCGCGCGGCGAGTCGCTGACGGTGGAGGAGTTCGCGCGGATCGCCGAGCACAAGGACGCGCGGATCGCCGAGCACAAGGACGCGCGGATCGCCGAACCCGACGAGCACAAGGACGCGGGTATCACCGAGCACGAGGAGAGCGGCACGTGAGCGTCACGGTACGCGTCCCGGCCAAGGTCAACGTCCAGCTGGCGGTCGGCGCCGCCCGCCCCGACGGGTTCCACGACCTCGCCAACGTCTTCCTCGCCGTCGGCCTCCACGACGAGGTGATGGTGACCCCGGCCGAGGAACTCCGGGTCACCTGCGAGGGCCCGGACGCCGACCAGGTCCCCCTGGACCGCACCAACCTCGCCGCGCGCGCCGCGATCGCCCTCGCCGCGCGCCGGGGCATCGAGCCGAACGTCCACATCCACATCGCCAAGGACATCCCGGTCGCGGGCGGCATGGCGGGCGGCAGCGCGGACGGCGCGGGCGCGCTGCTCGCCTGCAACACGCTGTGGGGTACGGCGGCGTCGCGGGCCGAGCTTCTCGCCATCTGCGCCGAACTGGGCAGCGACGTGCCGTTCAGTCTGGTCGGGGGCGCGGCTCTCGGCATCGGGCGGGGCGAGCAACTGACCGCCCTCGAGGTCGGCGGCACCTTCCACTGGGTGTTCGCGATGGCCGAGCGGGGCCTGTCGACTCCGGCGGTCTTCCGGGAGTTCGACCGGCTGGCGGAGGGCCGGGAGATTCCCGAGCCGGTGGCCTCGGCGGAGTTGCTGGAGGCGCTGGCGCAGGGGGACGTGGAGGCACTGGCCGCTGCTGTGTCGAACGACCTCCAGCCCGCCGCCCTGTCCCTGTTCCCGGAGCTGGCGGACACGCTGGAGTCGGGGCGCGGGGCGGGGGCGGCTGCCGCGCTGGTCTCCGGTTCCGGGCCTACGACGGCCTTCCTCGCGCATGATGCCGAGACGGCGGAGAAGGTGGCGGAGGTGCTGCGGGCGTCGGGGACGTGCAAGGCGGTGCGGACGGCAGTGGGGCCGGTGGCGGGGGCAACGGTCGTCTGACGGGCTTCGGAGGGCGCCGACGGCGGTCCACCGGCTCACTGGCCCACCGGCTCACTGGGCCGCCGGCCCACTGGCTCACCGTCGATCGGCTCGACGCGCGTCCGGTCGGCTCGACCCGCGTCGTATTCCGCTCATGTCACCACAAAGAGTGACACCTCCCTCGCGCACCGCCTTCACCCCGGCAGGCCCTACGCTAGAAGGCTGACCCACGCGGCGGAGCCGCATGCCGACACAGCCCCGCGCACAGGAGTGAAATGGCCGTCAACCTCGTCAATGTCGAGAACGTCAGCAAGGTGTACGGCACCCGTGCCCTGCTGGACGGCGTCTCGCTCGGCGTGTCGGAAGGGGACCGGATCGGGGTCGTCGGACGCAACGGCGACGGCAAGACCACCCTCGTCCGGATGCTCGCCAAGCTGGAGGAGGCCGACACCGGTCGGGTCACGCACTCCGGTGGGCTGCGCCTCGGCGTGCTCACGCAGCACGACTCCCTCGACCCCGCCGCCACCGTCCGCCACGAGGTCATCGGCGACATGGCCGACCACGAGTGGGCCGGCAACGCCAAGGTCAGGGACGTACTGACCGGGCTGTTCGGGGGACTCGACCTGCCGGGCTTCCCCAAGGGGCTGGACACCGTCATCGGGCCGCTGTCCGGTGGTGAGCGCCGCCGTATCGCGCTCGCCAAGCTGCTCATCGAGGAACAGGACCTGGTCGTCCTGGACGAGCCCACCAACCATCTCGACGTCGAGGGCATCGCGTGGCTCGCGAAGCACCTGCAGAACCGGCGCTCGGCGCTGGTGTGCGTCACCCACGACCGGTGGTTCCTGGACCAGGTGTGTACGCGCATGTGGGACGTGCAGCGCGGTGATGTCTACGAGTACGAGGGCGGCTACTCCGACTACGTCTTCGCGCGTGCCGAGCGCGAGCGGATCGCGGCCACCGAAGAGGTCAAGCGGCAGAACCTGGTCCGCAAGGAGCTGGCCTGGCTGCGGCGCGGGGCCCCCGCCCGTACGTCCAAGCCGCGCTTCCGGGTCGAGGCCGCCAACGAGCTGATCGCGGACGTGCCGCCGCCCCGGGACAGCAGCGAGCTGATGAAGTTCGCCTCCTCGCGGCTCGGCAAGACCGTCTTCGACCTCGAGGACGTCACGGTGCAGGCCGGACCCAAGGTGCTGCTCAAGCACGTCACCTGGCAGCTGGGCCCCGGCGACCGGATCGGTCTCGTCGGCGTGAACGGCGCCGGCAAGACCTCGCTGCTGCGCGCCATGGCCGACGCCGCGCGCACCGAGGGCGAGGAGCAGCCGGCCGGTGGCCGTATCGCCGTCGGCAGGACCGTCAAGCTCGCCTACCTCTCCCAGGAGGTCGCCGAACTCGACCCCGCCTGGCGGGTCCTGGAGGCCGTACAGCAGGTCCGCGAACGCGTCGACCTCGGCAAGGGGCGCGAGATGACCGCCGGGCAGCTGTGCGAGACGTTCGGCTTCAACAAGGAGAAGCAGTGGACGCCGGTCGGTGACCTGTCGGGTGGCGAGCGCCGCCGCCTGCAGCTGCTGCGCCTGTTGATGGACGAGCCCAACGTCCTGTTCCTGGACGAGCCCACCAACGACCTCGACATCGAGACCCTCACCCAGCTCGAGGACGTCCTCGACGGCTGGCCCGGCTCGATGATCGTCATCTCCCACGACCGGTTCTTCGTCGAGCGCACCACGGACCGGGTCTTCGCCCTCCTCGGCGACGGCACGCTGCGGATGCTGCCGCGCGGGATCGACGAGTACCTGGAGCGGCGGCAGCGCATGGAGGAGGCGGTCGCCGCGCAGGCCGCCGCCGCGGCGCCCAAGCCGGCCACCACCGAGAAGAGCGCCGCCGACCAGCGCGCCGCCAAGAAGGAACTCCAGAAGATCGAGCGCCAGTTGGACAAGATCTCCGAGAAGGAGTCCAAGCTGCACGCCCGGATCGCCGAGAACGCCACCGACTTCGCCAAGGTCGCCGACCTGGACGCCCAGTTGCGCGACCTCGCCGGCGAGCGTGAGGAACTGGAACTGCGCTGGCTGGAGTTGGCGGAGGACGCGTAGACGGGAGCCGGGGCGCGCGGGGCACGGGCGCGCGCCCGAGCGTGCGCGCGCCTGACTTGTACGGCGCTCGGGGCGGGGGTGCGCGCGCTGCCAAGTGCGGCGCTCAAGCTGTAGTGCACGCCGCCTTGTACGGCGCTCGGTCCGGTCGCGCGCACTGCCGAGCGCGGCGCTTGGTGCGGTCGTGAGCGCTGCCAGGTACGGCGCTCGCAACCGGCGCACGCCCCTCGTTGTGTAACCCGCGCCCCGAGCCCCGCGCCCTCGCCCCCGCTCACGCCCACCCCCCGGCGTGAACCAGCCACCCTGCGCGCCCACTTCAGCACCCCACACCCCACCGCGCCGGCGCCCGTCCCCGGCGCGCGGTGCTGTCGCGTGCGCTGCGTGAAGGGGGCGTGAAGGCGCGTAACGGCGGCATCACGGGCTGGTCGTCCCTTGGGAACAGCGGCGGAACCGAGCCCGTGGGCTGTCGGTACCGGGTGATAGAAAGAGCCGTCTGAGAACTGTCTGAGTAACGACCCAGGGGCCGTCGAGAACCTCAGGGCGTGGCGAAAAATCAGTGAACGAGGGGGAAGACCGCTGATGACCCAGCCGCCCAGCCAACCGCCGCAGGGCGGATTCGGGGCGCCGCAGGACCGGCCACCGCAGGGTGGCGGTTTCGGCGCCCCGCAGCCGCCACCGGCCCAGGGCGGTTTCGGCGCCCCGCAGGGCACCCCGGGCATACCTCCCACGCCCCCGCCGCCGGCCCAGCCGCCCGCCGTCCCGCCGCAGCCGCCCCAGCCGGGCTACGGATACCCCCAGCAGCCGGGGCCGTACGGCGCCCCCACCGCGCCCGGCACCCCGGGCCCCTACGGACATCCGCAGCAGCCCGGCCCCTACGGGGCGGCGCCCCAGCCCGGTTTCGGCCAGCCGCAGCAGCCGCCGTACCCGGGTGTGCCCGGTGCCGCGCCCGGCGGGCAGTCCAGGGCGAGGACCGCGCTGATCGTCGGTGCCGCGGCGGCCGCGCTGCTCGTCATCGGCGGCACGGTGTACGCGGTCACGGGCGGGGACGACGGCGGCAAGAAGAAGCCGGTCGCCCAGCACAGCGACGATCCCAGGCCGCCCGCCTCCGCCTCGCCGAGCGCGTCGGGCGGCGGCGGTGACGACCCGGAGAACCTCAACGCGGGCCGCAAGGCCGGTGAGGCGAAGGTGCTCTGGTACAAGTCGGCACCGGACGCCCCCGGTTCGGGCGCCGACGCGCCCGGCATGTGGGTCACCGGCAAGGCTGTGGTGAAGGCGGCGTACCAGCAGGTCTTCGGCTACGGCGTCGGCGACGGCAGGCCCGCCTGGAGCCCGATCTCCTTCCCGCAGAAGATCTGCGCCGTCACGCCGCAGAAGTCGGCGGACGACAAGGTCGTCGTGGCGTACATGAGCGGCGCGGGCGACAACGCCGTGTGCAACCAGCTGCAGCAGATCGACCTGGACACCGGCCGGAAGGGCTGGAGCGGCACGGTCGACAAGCGCGGGGCGTTCGACATCCAGGTCGAGATCCACCTGGCCGTCAGCGGCAGGACGCTGATGGTGAGCCGCGTGGGTGCGGGCACGGCGTACGACATCGACAGCGGCAAGAAGCTGTACGAGAAGGGGGAGTACGGCGGTTCGTGCGCTCCGTCCGGGTACGCGGGTGGCGCCGGCCGACTGATCCAGGCGTCCTCCTGCGCCGCGTACGCGCCCAACGAGCACGACGAGATCCAGGAACTGGACCCGGCCACCGGCAGGGTCACGTGGTCCCAGCCGGTCAAGAAGGGCTGGCAGGTGACCAAGGTGTACTCCGTGGACCCGCTCGTGGTGTACCTGACCAACCCGGACAAGAAGGCCTGGAACATCTCCACGTTCACCAAGGACGGCACGTTCCGCTCCGAGGTGAAGGTCGACGAGAAGTTCGCCCCCCGCTGCGGCTTCCTCGACCAGGGTCTGGAGGGCTGTCAGGGCGTCGTGGCCGACGCCGACACGCTGTACCTGCCGACGGACAGCACGAACAGCGCCAACGAGGTCGTCGCCGTCAGCCTCGTCACCGGCAAGGCGAAGTGGCGGGCCAGGTCCCCGGCCGACGAGCCGATGTATCCGATGAAGGCCGACGGCGGCAAGCTCGTCGCCTATGTGCAGCCGTCGTACGACGCGGGCGGCCAGGTGGTGTCGATCCCGGCCTCCGGTTCCTCCCACACGCCCACCAAGCTGCTGCAGAACCCGCAGGGCACCGCCGAGATCGAGGGCACCTTCTTCGACTCCGTCGTGGACTGGGCCGACGGGCGGTTCTTCATCTCCACCGGCCGGCTGTCCGGCGGCGATCAGGCGAAGGAGAAGCTGATCATGGCCTTCGGCAACTGAGCCGCCGTCCCGGCTTCCCGCCCGTACCGGCATCTCCCCGTCCCTACCGAATCCTTTCGCCGTCCGGCCTTTCCGGCCTCACCGAGGTACCCGTCCCATGACCCAGCCGCCCCCTCCGCCGCCGAACCAGCCCCCGCAGCAGGGCGGTTTCGGCCCCCCGAGCCCGCAGCAGCCCCCTCAGCCCCCTCAGTCCCCCCAGCCCCCGCAGCCGGGCTACGGCTACCCGCAGCCCCCGCAGCCCCCGCAGCCGCAGCCGGGCTACGGTTACCCGCAGCCCGCGTCGGCCCCCCAGCCGCCGCAGCCGCCCCAGCTCGGTTACGGCTACCCCGGCGCGCAGCAGAACCCGTACGCCCAGCCCGCGCAGCCGGGTTACGGCTATCCGGGCCATCCGCCGACCATGCCCATGCAGCCGCAGCCGGGGCAGAGCGGCGGCGGGCGGAACAACACCGCGCTGTTCATCGTCGTCGCGGCGGTCGTCGCCATCGCGCTGATCGTCGGCGGCGGTATCTGGTACGCCAGTTCGGGGGACAGCGGCAGGAAGCACGACACCGCGTCCTCCAGTGGCGGCACCGGCGGCAAGGACGGCAGTGGCGGCACGGGCGGCGGCCAGGAGAAGGTGCCGGCCGACGCCTCGGGCCAGTTGCTGTTCCAGGCCCCGATGCCCACCGCGAACGACATCGTCAGGACCGTCGGTTCCTGGCTGACCGACAAGGTGTACGTCAAGACCGGCGTCGCCGAGGTCGCCGGCTACGACCCGGTCAAGGGCACCAGGCTGTGGACGCTCAAGCTGCCCGGTCCGGTCTGTTCGGCCAGCAAGCACGCCACCGCGGACGACAAGACCGCGATCACCTACCAGCCGAAGTGGGACACGGGGAAGACCATCGCGGGCTGCACCCAGATCGCGGCGATCGACCTCGACTCGGGCAAGAAGCTCTGGACCCAGACGGTCAAGTCCGGTGACTACCCGGTCAGCTACGAGAACGTGACGGTCGCTCAGCGCACCGTCGCGGTCGGTGACACCGACGGCGGTGCCGCCTTCGACATCGACTCCGGCAAGCCGCTGTGGCTGCCGAAGCCGGGCGACGACTGCTACGACGCCGGCTACGGCGGCGGCGCCAAGCTCGTCGCGGTGCGCCACTGCGGTGGCCTGGACAACGAGCGGCTGCTGATCCAGACCCTCGACCCGAAGACCGGCAAGGTGATCTCCGAGTACCGGATGGACCCGGGCATCGGCTATGCCTCGGTCGTCTCCACCGACCCGCTGGTGGTGGCCGCCGAGGCCGGCTCCGACAGCCAGGCCCTGGACTACTTCTCCATCGACAGCAGGACCGGCAAGCTGCTCGCCCACATCTCCGCGCCGGGCAAGGCCTACGGCGGCAGGTGCGACAGCGGTACCCGCATCGAGGACTGCAAGGAGATCGCCGTCGGCGGCGGCAAGCTGTACCTGCCGACCGCGGAGCACGACGGCAGCGGCAACTACAGCCGCACCAACGAGATCGTCTCCTTCGACCTGAACACGGGAAAGCCGACCGGTCAGCGCGCCGAGGCCGGGGACGGCTACACGCTCTCCCCGCTGCGCATGGACGGCTCGAACCTGCTCGCGTACAAGCGGCCGCCGTACGACAAGGGCGGTCAGGTGGTCAGCATCGACGGCGGGTCGTTCAAGCAGAGCAAGCTGCTGGAGAATCCGTCCACGCAGAGCGTGCGGCAGGCGGAGAGCACCATGATGCCGGACTACGCGGAGATCCTCTTCGGGCACGGCCGCCTGTACATGTCGGACGTCTTCGCGAGCAAGAAGGGCGACGCGTACGAGAAGAAGTACCTGGTTCTGGCGTTCGGCCCGAAGGGCTGACCGCGTCGCCGACGTGGTCGGCGGGTCTCGCCCGAATGGGTGACTTACCGAGAAGTGCCCCGGATTTCATCGATCCGGGGCACTTCTCATCAGGAGGGGCAGCGCGAGGTCGAACAAGCGTGTAGCTTCCGGGGGCATGAAGGACGAGGTGCCGGGGGGCCCTCTGTCCTTGCGGACCGGTGGGCGTCCATAGTGGGGCATCCATGGGGGGGGACTGGGGGGTTGCTCTATGGGAGTGCGGCTCATGGTCGTCGACGACCATCGCCTGCTCGCGGAGGCGCTGGCGTCGGCGCTCAAGCTGCGCGGGCACCGGGTGCTCGCCGCGGCGGCGCCGGCCGCGGGCGCGGCGGACCTGGTGATCGCGCGGGCGCCGGAGGTGTGCCTGCTGGGTACGGCGGCGCCGGCCGAACCGGGTGTCTTCGACCCGGTGGCGAAGATCAAGCGGGAGCGGCCGCAGGTGGCGGTGCTGGTGCTCGGCCCGGTGCCCTCGCCGCGCGGCATCGCGGCGGCGTTCGCGGCCGGGGCGTCGGGGTACGTACGGCACGACGAGCGGATCGAGGGCGTCGAGCGGGCGATCATGAAGGCGCGGGCGGGGGAGGCCGCGGTGGCGCCGCAGTTGCTGCAGGGGGCGTTCGGGGAGCTGCTCAATCCTGCCGCTCAGCCCGATGACGAGGCGCAGCGGTTGCTGTCGATGCTGACGCCGAGGGAGGTGGAGGTGCTGGTCAGGGTGGCCGACGGGGAGGACACCCGGCTGATCGCGGCGGGGATGGGGATCGCGCCGAGCACGGCCCGTACCCATGTCCAGCGGGTGCTGATGAAGCTGGGGGTCGGCTCGCGCCTGGAGGCGGCGGCGCTGGCGGCACGGACGGGGCTGCTGGACCGGGCGGGGCCGCTGGGCTTCGGTCCGGAGTAGGCGTCCGGCGCCGCCGGCGCCTGCGAAGGGGCGCGGGGCTGTGCCGATGTGCGCCTTCGCTGGGCGCGACCAACCGGCCATGACGCATCCGCAGCCGGGGACGGCCCGCACCCCCGCGGCGCTGCCGCCCCCGGCCGGCAGTCACTCCGCGGGGAGCCGCGCGACCAGCCCCCCCACGCACCCGCGGACGGGGGCGGCGCTTCAGTCCCCCTGCTTCTCCTCCGGCAGCCCCTCCGGAGGAAGCGGCGGCGGGGTCGGGCGGAGCTTCAGCCAGGCCAGGAAGAAGATGCCCAGCAGGAGCATGCCGATCCCGGTCCAGAGGTTGATGTTGACGCCCTGGGCCTTGTCGATGGCGGACTGGGAGTCGGTGATGCCGGCGATCGTGACGATGACGCCGTAGAGGACGAACAGGCCGCCGATGATGCGGCGCAGGTCGAAGATGCGGGCCGCGGTCGCGGACTTGCCCTCCAGTTCGGTGACTTCCCGCGCCACCTCGTCCTCGGTGTAGTGGTGGTGACGGTCAGGGTGCTCGGCGTGTTCGGACATGGTTTCCTCGATCCTCCCGCGTCAGAACGAGAACGGGACGTAGCAGACGGCGGCCAACACGACCGCGCCCCAGCCCAGCAGGGCCGGCCGGCGGTACCAGGCCTCGTCGCCGGGTGCGGGGGGTTCGGACATGCCGGGGGAGCGGGTGCCGTAGACCAGCCCCTGGAGCTCCCCGGCCGGCTTGGGGCTGGTGAACAGGGACACCGCGGTCATCACGACCGCGCCGGCGACGAAGCCGGCGATCGCGGAGACGAAGTTGGCGCCCTGGTCGGAGGGGATGGAGATGATCCCCTTCTTGTAGAACACGAAGTAGTTGATCATCGCGGTGACGGTGCCCGCGAGCAGGCCCCAGAAGCCGGACTTGGCGGACGCGCGCTTCCAGAACATGCCGACGATGAACACCACGAACATCGGCACGTTGAAGAAGGAGAACAGCGTCTGCAGGTAGCTCATGATGTTCGAGAACGAGGACGCCAGGAACGCCGTGCCGATGGAGGCGAGGACGCCGATCACGGTGATCAGGCGGCCGAACCTGACGTAGTAGGCGTCCTCGCGGCCGCGCACCACGTACTTCGCCCAGATGTCGTTCGTGAAGACCGTGTTGAAGGACGAGACGTTGGCCGCCATTCCGGCCATGAACGCGGCGAGCAGACCGGTGACGGCGATGCCGAGCACGCCGTTGGGCAGCAGTTCCTGCATCAGGTACGGGATGGCGTCGTTGTACTGCAGGCCCGAGCCGGGGGTGCCGATCTTCGGTACGAGCGCGGCGGCGACCAGGCCGGGGATCATCACCAGGAAGACGATGAAGATCTTCGGGTAGGCGGCGATCAGCGGGGTCCGCTGACCTGCGGAGAGGTTCTTCGCGGACAGGGCGCGCTGCACCTCGGCGAAGTTGGTCGTCCAGTAGCCGAAGGACAGCACGAAGCCGAGGCCGAGGACGATGGTCAGCCAGTTCGCGCCGAGCGGGTTGACGTGTCCGATGCCGGTGCCGCCCCAGGCGGTGGTGAAGTCCGCGCCGTGCGTCGCGGTGAGCTTGTGGGTCAGCCCGCTCCAGCCGCCGGCCTTCTTCAGGCCGAGGACGGTGATCGGGATGAGGGCGGCCAGGATCACGAAGAACTGGAGGACCTCGTTGTAGATCGCCGAGGACAGGCCGCCGAGGGTGATGTACGCGAGCACGAAGGCGCCGGCGACCACGATCGCGACCCACTGGGGCCAGCCCAGCAGGGCCTCGACGACGATCGCGAGGGCGTAGAGGTTGACGCCGGCGATCAGGATGGCGGCGAACGCGAACAGGATCGAACTGAGCAGGTGGGCGCCCCGGTCGAAGCGCAGCAGCAGGAACTCGGGGACCGAGCGGACCTTGCTGCCGTAGTAGAACGGCATCATCACCAGGCCGAGGAAGACCATGGCGGGGATGGCGCCGATCCAGTACCAGTGCACGGTGTAGGCGCCGTACTGGGCGCTGTTCGCGGCCATGCCCAGGATCTCGGTGGCCGCCAGGTTCGCCGAGATGAAGGCGAGGCCGGTGATCCAGGCGGGCAGCGAGCGTCCGGAGAGGAAGAAGTCGAGGCTGGTCTTCACCGAGCGGCGGGCCGCGAAGCCGATGCCGAGGACGACGACGAAGTAGATCGCCAGGATCGTGTAGTCCAGCCAGTTGGTGGGGAGCCGTAGCCCCGCCGCCAGATACAGGGGGCTGTCTGTGGGGGTTTGCATGAGTACTCGCTTCGTTGCGCGAACTGATCCAGAGCGGAACCTACGCCTCCGCGTTCAGAAATTGAACACTTCTGTTGGTGTTCTTTGTTTGATTGTGATGGTCCTGAATGTTGTCGAGTTGTGATCTGTTATGTTTGATTGTGTTGAGTGATTGGGTGCGGGACGTAGAGGAGTCCGGCGTTGAAGAAGACCTCGACACGGCTGGCCGACGGTCGTGAGCTGATCTACTACGACCTCCGGGACGACACCGTGCGGGACGCCGTCGACCGCCGCCCGCTGGAGCGGACCCATACGACGTCCGAGATCCGCCGTGACGTGCTGCTCGGCGACTGTGTCGCCGTCGCCTCCCACCGGCAGGGCCGCACGTACCATCCGCCGGCCGACGAGTGCCCCCTGTGCCCCACGCGGGGCGACCGGCTGAGCGAGATCCCCGACTCGTCGTACGACGTCGTCGTCTTCGAGAACCGGTTCCCCTCCCTCGCCGGCGACTCCGGCCGCTGCGAGGTCGTCTGCTTCACCTCCGACCACGACGCCTCCTTCGCCGACCTGACCGTCGAGCAGGCGCGCCTGGTGCTGGACGCGTGGACGGACCGTACGTCGGAGCTGTCGCATCTGCCCTCCGTGGAGCAGGTCTTCTGCTTCGAGAACCGCGGTGCCGAGATCGGGGTCACCCTGGGCCACCCGCACGGACAGATCTACGCATACCCCTTCACCACCCCGCGCACCGCGCTCATGCTCCGCTCGCTCGCCGCGCACAAGGAGGCGACCGGCGGCCAGAACCTCTTCGACGCCGTCGTGGAGCGCGAACTCGCCGGTGAGCGGGTCGTCCTTGAGGGTGAACACTGGGTGGCGTTCGTGCCGTACGCGGCGCACTGGCCGTACGAGGTCCACCTGTACCCCAAGCGCCGCGTCCCCGACCTGCTCGCCCTGGACGAGGCGGCACGCACAGAATTCCCCCAGGTCTATCTGGAACTCTTGAGGCGCTTCGACCGGATCTTCGATGGGGGGGACGGAGGGGAAAACGCTGCGGGTGACCCTCCCACGCCGTACATCGCGGCCTGGCACCAGGCCCCGTTCGGTGCGCTGGAGGAGTTCGACGGTGTCTTGCGGGACGACTTCGCGCTCCACCTCGAGCTTTTCACCATCCGCCGCACTTCCGGCAAGCTGAAGTTTCTCGCGGGTTCCGAGTCCGGCATGAGCGTGTTCATCAACGACGTGCCGCCGGAGCGCGCGGCCGAGCGACTGCGAGAGGTAGCGAGTTCATGAAGTACCTGGTGACGGGTGGCGCGGGTTACGTCGGCAGTGTCGTGACCCAGCATCTGCTGGAGGCCGGCCACGAGGTCACCGTCCTCGACAACCTCTCCACCGGCTTCCGCGCGGGGGTGCCCGCCGGGGCGGCCTTCGTCGAGGGCG
This sequence comes from Streptomyces sp. NPDC001153, assembly GCF_053598315.1. NCBI lineage: Bacteria > Bacillati > Actinomycetota > Actinomycetes > Kitasatosporales > Streptomycetaceae > Streptomyces > Streptomyces sp. NPDC001153. Next base: position 154,423 of record NZ_JBSFJZ010000019.1, on the reverse strand, counting down.
ACATCCGCGACGCCGCCAAGTGGCTCGACCCCTCCTACGACGGCGTGCTGCACTTCGCCGCGTCCTCGCAGGTCGGCGAGTCGGTGGTGAAGCCGGAGAAGTACTGGGACAACAACGTCGCCGGCTCCATGGCGCTGCTCGGCGCGATGCGCGAGGCGGGCGTCCGCACGCTCGTCTTCTCCTCGACGGCGGCCACGTACGGCGAGCCGGAGCAGGTCCCCATCGTGGAGAGCGCGCCGACGAGGCCGACCAACCCCTACGGCGCCTCCAAGCTGGCCGTCGACCACATGATCACCGGCGAGGCGAACGCCCACGGCCTGGCCGCGGTCTCCCTGCGCTACTTCAACGTGGCCGGCGCCTACGGCACGTCTTCCGGTGTCATGGTCGGCGAGCGCCACGACCCCGAGTCGCACCTCATCCCGCTGGTCCTCCAGGTCGCCCAGGGCCGCCGAGAGGCGATCTCGGTCTACGGCGACGACTACCCGACCCCCGACGGCACCTGCGTCCGCGACTACATCCACGTCGCGGACCTCGCCGAGGCCCATCTGCTCGCCCTGACGGCCGCCACCCCGGGCGAGCACCTGATCTGCAACCTCGGCAACGGCGCGGGCTTCTCCGTCCGCCAGGTCATCGAGACCGTCCGGCAGGTCACCGGCCACCCGATCCCCGAGATCGTGGCCCCGCGCCGCGGCGGCGACCCGGCCGTCCTGGTCGCCTCGGCGGACACGGCCCGCGAGAAGCTGGGCTGGAACCCCTCCCGCGCGGATCTCGCGGGCATCGTCGCGGACGCGTGGGAGTTCACGCAGAGCATCACGAAGGAGCACTAGTGGGGGCACAGCAGGTCGCGGAGCGCTTCGCCGAGCTGTACGGGGCCGCGCCGGAGGGCGTCTGGGCAGCACCCGGCCGCGTCAACCTGATCGGCGAGCACACCGACTACAACGACGGCTTCGTGATGCCGTTCGCGCTGCCGCACCGAGCGGTCGCGGCCGTGTCCCGCCGCACCGACGGCGTCCTGCGCCTGCACTCGGCGGACATCGAGGGCGGCGTCAGGGAACTGCGGCTGGACGCCCTCGCCCCGCAGAGCGACGACGACTGGACGGCGTACCCGGCGGGCGTGGTCTGGGCGCTGCGCGAGGCGGGACACGGGGTGACGGGCGCGGACGTGCACCTGTCCTCCACGGTGCCGACCGGCGCGGGCCTGTCCTCGTCCGCCGCGCTGGAGGTCGTGATCGCCCTGGCGCTGAACGACCTGTACGGACTGGACCTGCCGCGCTGGAAGCTGGCCCGGCTGTGCCAGCGCGCCGAGAACGTCTACGTCGGCGCGCCCACCGGGATCATGGACCAGACGGCGTCGGCCTGCTGCGAGCAGGGCCACGCGCTCTTCCTGGACACCCGAGACCTGTCCCAGCAGCAGATCCCCTTCGACCTCGCGGCCGAGGGCCTGCGCCTGCTGGTGGTCGACACGCAGGTCAAGCACGCGCACAGCGGCGGCGAGTACGGCAAGCGGCGGGCCGGCTGCGAGAAGGGCGCGGCCCTGCTCGGCGTGGACGCCCTGCGGGACGTGCCGTACGCCGGACTGGACTCGGCGCTGGCCCGGCTGGGCGACGAGGAGGAGGTACGCCGTCTGGTCCGGCACATCGTGACGGAGAACCACCGCGTGGAGCGGGTGGTCGGGCTGTTGCGCGCCGGTGAGACCCGCGCGATCGGCCCGGTCCTCACCGAGGGGCACGCCTCCCTGCGCGACGACTTCCGCATCTCCTGCCCGGAGCTGGACCTGGTCGTCGACACGGCCCTGGCGAACGGCGCCCTGGGCGCCCGCATGACCGGCGGCGGCTTCGGCGGCTCGGCGATCGTCCTGACGGAGGCGACGGACGTCGACACCCTCACGAAGGCCGTCGAGGAGGCCTTCGCGGCAGCGGGCTTCAAGGCCCCGCGGGTGTTCGAGGCGGTGCCTTCGGCGGGGGCGCGGCAGGTGGTCCGAGCCGGTCGGTGATCCCGTCGGCCCCGTACAAGGGTGCGGGGCTCACGGGCTGTCACGGGAGGCGCGGCCGTGCAGCAGGGCCGCAGAAGCCTCGTGCCGCTCTTCCGGCGCGATGACGACCCCGGTACTGGTGGGAGGTGAGCCGCCGGCCCCGGCGCCGCCGCTCACGCTCCGGCGGCCGGCCCCCCGTCCTCGGCGGTCGACGGAGCCCCGGCTGTCCCCGCCTCCTCCGCCGCCGCCCCCGTCGGTGTCGGAGTGAGCGCCGGTCGGGCCAGCCGCTTCGTCAGGGTGTACTCCGTGACCCCCGGCGGATAGTCCGGGATCACCCCCACCACCTCGTAGCCCTGCTTCCGGTAGAAGCCGGGGGCCTGGAAGTCCCAGGTCTCCAGGCGGGCGGCGGTGCAGCCGCGGCCGGTGGCGGCGATGTGCTCCGCCTCCGCGAGCAGGCGTGAGCCGAGGCCCGTGCCGCGGTGGGCGGCGTCGACCCACAGGTAGGTGACGTGCAGCCACATGGTCCAGGTGTGGCCGACCAGACCGCCCGCCAGACCGCCGGAGGAGTCCAGCGCCCAGACGTGCAGGGGGACTTCGCGTTCGCCGGGCGTGCCGCGCAGGGCGGCCAGGACCGGGGACGCCGCCGTGTTGGTGTCCCGTAGCCGCGAGCGGAGCAGATCACGTCGGCCTTTGTCGACTTCCGCCTCAATACGAAACATGCGGCACACGATAAACGCGCTGGGCGGCCAGTTCTGCAAATCTCCTTCCGCTGCGTGCTCCCATCCGTACTCTGTGGAACAGCACCGGTGGGGGCCGGTGCTGTTCAGGGGGCGAGACAGCCGGGTACGGCGCCCGCGGTGGGGGTAACAGTTTCCGCGACGGCGGCGGCCGCGCGGCGCGTGTCCTTTCCGTGGGTGCCCGTACCCGCGCGGGTCGTCGTTCTCCGGAGGGCCAGGCCCGGTCCGGGAGGAGTTTCGTGGTTCGTATCCGAGTCCTGGTCGTCGACGACCACCGCATCTTCGCCGAGTCGCTCGCCGCCGCCCTGGCCGCCGAGCCGGACGTCGACGTCTCCGCGGCCGGCAGCGGCCCCGCCGCGCTGCGCTGCCTGGAGCGGGCGGCCGGTGAGGGCCGCCGCTTCGACGTGCTGCTGGTCGACGCCGACCTGGGCGGCCAGGTGCCCGGCACCCGTCCGGCTCTGCCCGTGCCGGTGCAGGACGGCAACGAGGAGGGGCTGGTCGACGGGATCTCGCTCGTCGCCGGGGTCAGGGCCGCCCAGGCGGCCGTACGGATCGTCGTGCTCGCCGAGAAGGACGATCCCCGGCGGGCGGCGCTCGCCCTGCAGGCCGGTGCCTCGGGGTGGGTCGCCAAGGACTGCTCGCTGTCCCGGCTGCTGACGGTGATCCGGGGCGTGCTGCGCGACGAGACCCATCTGCCGCCCGCCCTGCTCACCGGCGTGCTCAGGGAGCTGACGGCGGCCCGCCGGCACCGCACCGAGAGCGAGCGGCTGGTGGAGTCCCTCACCCCGCGCGAGCGGGAGGTGCTGCGCTGCATGGTCGCGGGCCTCGGCCGCAAGGCCGTCGCCGAGCGGCTGTTCCTCTCCCCGCACACGGTGCGCACCCATATGCAGAACGTCCTCGGCAAGCTGGGCGTCCACTCGACGCTGGCCGCCGTCGCCCTCGCCCGCCGGGCGGGGGTCGGGCCGGCCGAACTAGCCGGGGATGTTGTCGAACGGGGCGGTCAACTGGCGTAGCAGACCGGCCAGTTCCGTACGCTGGGCGGGGGACAGCTCGGCGAGGATCGCCCGCTCCTGCTCCAGCAGCCCGGCCAGTGCCTGGTCGGCGCGGTCCCGGCCGGTGTCGGTCAGCCGGACCAGCACGCCCCGCCGGTCGCTCGGGTCGGGCAGCCGCTCCACCAGGCCCTTCTTGGCCAGCCGGTCGATCCGGTTGGTCATGGTGCCCGAGGTGACCAGGGTCTGCGTCAGCAGCTGACCGGGGGAGAGCTGGTACGGCGTGCCCGCGCGTCTGAGCGCGGTCAGCACATCGAACTCCCACGGCTCCAGCTGGTGCTCGGCGAAGGCGAGCCGGCGCGCACGGTCCAGATGCCGGGCGAGTCGGCTCACCCGGCTGAGCACTTCCAGCGGCTCCACGTCGAGGTCCGGACGTTCCCGGCGCCACGCTGCGACCAGCCGATCGACCTCGTCCTCCATGAGATCAGTGTAGTGGTTGTGTCGACATGAAGTCTCTTGATTTCGAGTCTCTTGACATCGAGATAAGTGGGGCGGGAAAGTGGGAGACATGACGAACCCCACCTGGGACCCCGGCCAGTACCTGCGGCACGCCGGTCACCGCGCCCGCCCCTTCGCCGACCTCCTCGCCCGCGTCCCCGCCCTGCCCGCGGAACCGCCCGCTGGGCAGCCCCGCATCGCCGACCTCGGCTGCGGCCCGGGCAACGTCACCGTGCTGCTCACCGAACGCTGGCCCACCGCCCACGTCACCGGCTACGACAACTCGCCCGAGATGCTCGACAAGGCCCACACCGAGCACGAGGGCCCCACCGCCGGGGGCGGCCGGCTGGACTTCGCCCACGCCGACGCGCGTACCTGGGCGCCCGAGGAGCCGTACGACCTGATCGTCTCCAACGCGACTCTCCAGTGGGTGCCGGGGCACGCCGGCCGCTTCGCCGACTGGATCGGCGGCCTCCGGCCCGGTGGCACCTTCGCCTTCCAGGTGCCCGACAACATCGACGCCCCGCTGCACGCCCTGATGCGCGAACTCGCCGCCACCCCCCGCTGGAAGTCCCGCCTCGCCGACGTCCTGCGCCGCACCGACTCCGTGCACACGCCCGGCGCCTATCTGGACCGCCTCGCCCGCCTCGGCTGTGCGGCCGACGTGTGGCAGACGACGTACTTCCACGTCCTGCAGGGTGAGGATCCCGTTCTGGACTGGGTGAAGGGCACCGGGCTGCGGCCCGCGCTGACCGCCCTCGCCGACGACCCCGAGGCCCGGGGCGCCTTCCTCTCCGAGTACCGGGAGCTGCTCCGGCAGGCCTACCCCAGCGCGCCGTACGGCACGGTCCTGCCCTTCCGCCGCCTGTTCGCCGTCGCCGTGAAGGAGGCCTGAGCATGCTCGCCGCGATCGATCATGTGCAGCTGGCGGCCCCGCCCGGCTCGGAGGACGCGCTGCGCGCGTACTACACCGACGTCCTCGGGATGACGGAGATCCCCAAGCCCCCCGTGCTCGCGGCGCGGGGCGGCTGCTGGTTCCAGGCGGGTGCCGTGCAGATCCATCTCGGGATCGAGGAGGCCCCCGCCGGAGGCGGAACATGCCACTGCCGCCCGGCGAAGAAGGCCCACCCGGGGCTCAGGGTGACGGAGATCGAGGCGTACGCGGCCCGGCTGGCCGCGAAGGGCGCACCGGTCACCTGGGACGACAACCTCCCCGGCCACCTCCGTTTCTACTCGGAGGACCCGGCGGGCAACCGGCTGGAGTTCCTCCAGTCGCGGTAACTGATCACCGTCCACCTGGCGAACACGACCGAGATCGCGAGGAGCGCCAGTGGGGAGAGTACGCGGGACAGCTTGTGGGAGATGCCCTGGTCCACCGGAACCCAGGACCCCCACGGCTCCCTGGATATCTCCACGGGCAGATCGATGCGGGGATACGAGGAGAAGCCGGTCGCCCTGATCCTCCGGCCCCCGTCGACGTAGCCCACGCAGTACAGGTCGGCGGACGAGGTGTACCCGCCGCGCGAGGTCGTGGCGGGCGAGGTCGTGTCGCAGAACGCGACCCGCATCGTCTGCGAACGCCCGATCAGACCCAGGTGACCCACGGCCGAAAGACCCAGGTAGACGCCTCCACCGAGGAGGCCGGCGGCGAGCACGCCGCACATGACCGTTCCCCACGCCTTCTGCCGCCTTGTGCGGACCCTGAGTCGTCTGGCCACCGGGCGATCGTACGACCCCGCCCCCGGCGCTACGCCTTGCGGTGCCCTATCAGCCGCGGCTTCTGCTCCAGCCCGTCCAGGCCGTGCCACGCCAGGTTCACCAGATGTGCCGCGACCTCCGCCTTCTTCGGGCGGCGCACGTCCAGCCACCACTGACCGGTCAGCGCGACCATGCCGACCAGCGCCTGCGCGTACAGCGGGGCCAGTTTCGGGTCGAAACCGCGGGACTTGAACTCGCGGCCCAGGATGTCCTCCACCTGGGTGGCGATGTCCGAGATGAGGGAGGCGAAGGAGCCCGTGGACTGGGGGATGGGCGAGTCACGGACCAGGATGCGGAAGCCGTCCGTGTACTCCTCGATGTAGTCCAGGAGTGCGAACGCCGCCTGCTCGCACAGTTCACGCGGGTGGCCGGCCGTCAGACTGCTGGTCACCATGTCCAGCAGCCGCCGCATCTCGCGGTCCACCACCACCGCGTACAGGCCCTCCTTGCCGCCGAAGTGCTCGTACACCACCGGCTTGGACACCCCGGCCTTCGCCGCGATCTCCTCCACCGAGGTGCCCTCGAAACCCTTGGCGGCGAAGAGGGTGCGACCGATCTCCAGCAGCTGCTGGCGGCGCTCGGCACCGGTCATACGGGTCCGGCGGGTCCGCCGCGGTTTGTCGTTGCTGGAGGTGCTGCTGGAGTCGGTCGCCACGGCGTCAATCATGCCGCCTTCGCGGTCTCCCTCCGGTGCTCGGAGCCGTCTTCCCCGGTGTTCCGGCGCGAATCGATACGTGAGCGTGACGGCCAGCGCACGTCATGCGCCCAGCCGAGCAGCTCGAAGATGCGGATGAACCGCGCCGAGGAGTCGATCTGGCCGCGCAGCACACCGTGCCGCGCCGAGGTCGGGTCGGCGTGGTGCAGGTTGTGCCAGGACTCACCGCACGACAGCACCGCCAGCCACCACACGTTGCCCGAACGGTCCCGCGACTTGAACGGCCGCTTGCCCACCGCGTGACAGATCGAGTTGATCGACCACGTCACATGGTGCAGCAACGCCACTCGGACGAGTGAACCCCAGAAGAACGCCGTGCACGCGCCCCACCAGGACATCGTCACCAGACCGCCGACCAGCGGCGGCAGGGCGAGGGAGAGGGCCGTCCAGTACACGAACTGACGGGAGATCGCCCGGATCGCCGGGTCCTTGATCAGATCCGGCGCGTACTTGTCCTGCGGAGTCTGCTCCTCGTCGAACATCCAGCCGATGTGAGCCCACCACAGGCCCTTCATCAGCGCCGGAACCGTCTCGCCGAACCGCCACGGAGAGTGCGGGTCGCCCTCCGCGTCGGAGAACTTGTGGTGCTTGCGGTGATCGGCCACCCAGCGCACCAGGGGCCCCTCGACCGCCAGCGAACCCATGATCGCCAGCGCAATCCTCAGGGGCCGCTTGGCCTTGAACGAACCATGGGTGAAGTACCGGTGGAAACCGATCGTGATGCCGTGGCACCCCAGGAAGTAGAAGAACACCAGCAGGCTCAGATCGAGCCAGCTCACCCCCCAGCCCCAGGCCAGCGGCACCGCCGCCACGAGCGCCAGGAACGGCACGGTGATGAACAAAAGCAGCGTGATCTGCTCGATCGAATGCTTCTGCTCGCCACCCAGCGTGGCGGACGGGATCGGATTGTCGTCGGCCGTAAGGGCTTCTTCGATCACATCGGAACTTGAGGTCATGCGCGTCCCCTGTGGGGTCGAGGGTCGAGGCAGGTGCCGGGCCGCCGGGACCGGACGGAAGGCGACGGTACTTCCCTACGGTTCCGTAACCTACGGCGTCGTAAGTATGGCAGCGTGTCGAGCGGCGGCAAGAGCCCCAGAGCCTGCGCGTCCCCATCGACACCTATCCTTGAACTCGGTCGGACAGCGCGGTCCGCTGAAGTTTCCTTCCCGGACGCTGAGGCCCGTATGCGGCGCCCGCCGCGCGGCAGCCGCCCGGGTTCCCTCCAGACGAGCTTCCACACTGCAAGGAGCCGCACCTGTGAGCAGTGCCGACGACCAGACCACCACGACCAGCAGCGAGCTGCGCGCCGACATCCGCCGGCTGGGTGACCTCCTGGGCGAGACCCTCGTACGGCAGGAAGGCCCCGAGCTCCTCGACCTGGTCGAGAAGGTCCGCCGCCTCACCCGCGAGGACGGCGAGGCCGCCGCCGAGCTGCTGCGCGGCACCGAACTGGAGACCGCCGCCAAGCTGGTGCGCGCCTTCTCCACCTACTTCCACCTCGCCAACGTCACCGAGCAGGTGCACCGCGGCCGCGAACTGCGCGCCCGGCGCGCCGCCGAGGGCGGCCTCCTCGCCCGCACCGCCGACCGGCTCAAGGACGCCGACCCCGAACACCTCAAGCAGACCGTCCGGCACCTCAACGTTCGCCCGGTGTTCACCGCACACCCCACCGAGGCCGCGCGCCGCTCGGTGCTGAACAAGCTCCGGCGCATCGCCGCGCTCCTGGAGGCCCCCGTCCAGGGCTCCGACCGCCGCCGCCACGACGTCCGCCTCGCCGAGAACATCGACCTGGTGTGGCAGACCGACGAGCTGCGCGTCGTACGCCCCGAGCCCGCCGACGAGGCCCGCAACGCCATCTACTACCTCGACGAGCTGCACGCGAACGCCGTCGGCGACGTCCTGGAGGACCTCACCGCGGAACTCGAGCGGGTCGGCGTCAGGCTCCCCGACGACACCCGCCCGCTGACCTTCGGCACCTGGATCGGCGGCGACCGCGACGGCAACCCCAACGTCACCCCCCAGGTCACCTGGGACGTCCTCATCCTCCAGCACGAGCACGGCATCAACGACGCCCTGGAGATGATCGACGAGCTGCGCGGACTGCTCTCCAACTCCATCCGCTACACCGGCGCCACCGAAGAGCTCCTCCAGTCCCTGAACACAGACCTCGAACTCCTCCCCGAGATCAGCCCCCGCTACAAGCGCCTCAACGCCGAGGAGCCCTACCGGCTCAAGGCCACCTGCATCCGGCAGAAGCTGCAGAACACCAAGCAGCGCCTCGCCAAGGGCACCCCGCACGAGGCGGGCCGCGACTACCTCGGCACCAGCGAGCTGCTCACCGACCTCCGCCTCATCCAGGTCTCGCTGCGCGAGCACCGCGGCGGCCTCCTCGCCGACGGCCGCCTGGCCCGCACCATCCGCACCCTGGCCGCCTTCGGCCTCCAGCTCGCCACCATGGACGTCCGCGAACACGCCGACGCCCACCACCACGCCCTCGGCCAGCTCTTCGACCGCCTCGGCGAGGAGTCCTGGCGCTACGCCGACATGCCCCGCGAGTACCGCGCCAAGCTCCTCGCCAAGGAGCTGCGCTCGCGCAGGCCGCTCGCCCCCACCCCGGCACCCGTCGACGCGGCCGGGCAGAAGACCCTCGGCGTCTTCGGGACCGTCAAGAAGGCCCTCGAGGTCTTCGGCCCCGAGGTCATCGAGTCCTACATCATCTCCATGTGCCAGGGCGCCGACGACGTCTTCGCCGCCGCCGTCCTCGCCCGGGAGGCCGGCCTGATCGACCTCCACGCCGGCTGGGCGAAGATCGGCATCGTCCCCCTCCTGGAGACCACCGACGAACTCAAGGCCGCCGACACCATCCTCGAGGACATGCTCTCCGACCCGTCCTACCGGCGCCTGGTCGCGCTGCGCGGCGACGTCCAGGAGGTCATGCTCGGCTACTCCGACTCCTCCAAGTTCGGCGGCATCACCACCAGCCAGTGGGAGATCCACCGCGCCCAGCGGCGCCTGCGAGACGTCGCCCACCGGTACGGCGTACGCCTCCGGCTCTTCCACGGCCGCGGCGGAACCGTCGGCCGCGGCGGCGGCCCCTCCCACGACGCCATCCTCGCCCAGCCCTGGGGCACCCTGGAGGGCGAGATCAAGGTCACCGAGCAGGGCGAGGTCATCTCCGACAAGTACCTCATCCCCTCCCTGGCCCGGGAGAACCTGGAACTCACCGTCGCCGCCACCCTCCAGGCCTCCGCCCTGCACACCGCCCCCCGCCAGTCCGACGAGGCCCTCGCCCGCTGGGACGCCGCCATGGACGTGGTGTCGGACGCGGCGCACGCGGCCTACCGCGCCCTCGTCGAGGACCCGGACCTGCCGACGTACTTCCTCGCGTCGACGCCGGTGGACCAGCTCGCCGACCTGCACCTGGGCTCCCGGCCCTCCCGCCGCCCCGGCTCTGGCGTCTCGCTCGACGGCCTGCGCGCCATCCCGTGGGTCTTCGGCTGGACCCAGTCCCGGCAGATCGTCCCCGGCTGGTTCGGCGTCGGCTCCGGCCTCAAGGCCCTGCGCGAGGCCGGCCTGGACACTGTCCTCGACGAGATGCACCAGCAGTGGCACTTCTTCCGCAACTTCATCTCCAACGTCGAGATGACCCTCGCGAAGACCGACCTGCGCATCGCTCAGCACTACGTAGACACCCTCGTCCCCGACGAGCTCAAGCACGTCTTCGACACCATCAAGGCCGAACACGAGCTGACCGTTCGCGAGGTCCTGCGGGTCACCGGCGAGAGCGAACTCCTGGACGCCCAGCCCGTCCTGAAGCAGACCTTCGCCATCCGCGACGCCTACCTGGACCCCATCTCCTACCTCCAGGTCACCCTGCTCAAGCGCCAGCGCGACGCCGCCGCGGCCGGCCTCACCCCCGACCCGCTGCTCTCCCGCGCCCTGCTCCTCACCGTCAACGGTGTGGCAGCCGGCCTGCGCAACACCGGCTGACCGCCACCACACACCAGGGTGCCCCCGAGGCCGTACGACCCCGGGGGCACCCTTGTACGCGGCTCAGGTCAGGGGCGCGCCCTCCGGCGCCGCACCACCAGGTAGCCGCCCGGCGCGCCGACCAGCACGGCCGCGACACCGACAGCGCACCCGCCGGAACACCCGGCAGCGCTGTTTCCCGCGCCCGCGCCCGCGCCCGCGGCGCACGCCGCTCCACCCGCGCGCCACGACCGGCGCGCGGACTCACGAACCGGCGGACACCGCCAGGAAAGCGCCCGTCAGCAAGGCCGTCCCGCACCCCGCCAGCACCCACGCCGCCCGCGTCAGCCGCATCCCGCCCGCCACCACCACCGAGGCCAGCAGCAACGCCCCGCCCAACGGCACCCAGGCGTACAGGATCCCCGCCGGACCCGACCGCACCGCGTCCGCCGTACCCGGCTTCAGCACGACGTCGTACGTCCGCCCCCTGCGCACCGCCACCGGCTGCGCGATCTCCACACGCGCGCGTGCCTGCGCCCCCGCCGACGTCGGCGAGAACGGACCGCTGCAGGTGTCACCCGAACACGACGTCACCCGCACCGTGCCCTGCTCCCGCCCCTTGGACAGCATCACCTGCTGCGCGGTCCCCCAGGAACCCCACACCCCGGCGAACAGAATCAACGCGGCGACCGCACCCATCGCCCCGACCCGCCCCCACCGCAACGCGGTCACGGAGGCCTGGCGAGCAGTGCTGGCTGTGGCAGACATGGCCGGGATCATTGGCCATACCCGTACGGGAGGTCAACCTCGCTGTCCGCCGTACAAGCACATGTCAGGAGTTGTACGCGCTCTGCGCCCGCTCCAGCCCCTCGATCACCAGACACTCCACCGCGTCCGCCGCACGGTCCACGAAGTAGTCCAGCTCCTTGCGCTCCGACGACGAGAAGTCCTTCAGCACGAAGTCCGCCACCTGCATACGACCCGGAGGCCGCCCGATCCCGAACCGCACCCGGTGATAGTCCGAACCCATCGCCTTCGTCATCGACTTCAGACCGTTGTGCCCGTTGTCCCCACCGCCCAGCTTCAGCCGCAGCGTGCCGTAGTCGATGTCCAGCTCGTCATGCACGGCCACGATGTTCGCCACCGGCACCTTGTAGAAGTCCTTCAGCGCGTTCACCGGACCACCGGACAGGTTCATGTACGACATCGGCTTCGCCAGGATCACCCGCCGGTTCGCCGGCCCCGCCGGACCGATCCGGCCCTCCAGCACCTGCGCCTGCGCCTTGCCCGCCCGCTTGAACTTCCCCCCGATCCGCTGCGCGAGAAGGTCCGCCACCATGAAACCGACGTTGTGCCGGTTCATGGCGTAGTCCGGCCCGGGATTCCCGAGCCCGACGATCAGCCAGGGATCAGTGCTGGCGGGAGTGGTCACGTCCATGTCTCCTTGATACGCGCCAGCCGCCGCTCCCCGCGAGGGAAGCGGCGGCTGAACAACTGACGACTACGGCGAGGCTCAGGCCTCGGCCGCCTCCTCGCCCTCCTCGGCGGCCTCGCCCTCGGTCACCTCGACCTGGGCCTGCAGCACCTGGAGAACGACGGCGTCCTCGTCCACGGCCAGCGAGACACCGCTCGGCAGGGTGATGTCCTTGGCGTGGACCGAGGCACCGGCCTCCAGACCCTCGACGGAGACGGTGACGGCCTCGGGGATGTGCGTCGCCTCGGCCTCGACCGGCAGCGCGTTCAGGACGTGCTCCAGCAGGTTGCCACCGGCGGCCAGCTCGCCCTCGGTGTGGACCGGGATCTCGACCGTGACCTTCTCGCCACGCTTGACCAGCAGCAGGTCGACGTGCTCCAGGAAGCCCTTGATCGCGTCGCGCTGCACGGCCTTCGGGATCGCCAGCTCGCTGGTCTTGCCGTCGATGTCCAGGGAGATCAGGACGTTCGGCGTACGCAGCGCCAGCAGCAGGTCGTGACCCGGCAGGGTCAGGTGCAGCGGCTCGGTGCCGTGGCCGTAGAGAACAACCGGAACCTTGCTGGCACGGCGGAGGCGACGGGCGGCACCCTTGCCGAACTCGGTACGGGTCTCGGCGGTGAGCTTCACCTCGGACATGATGATCACTCCTCGTAGAACTCGGAACGGACGTGGTCACCCGGCCACGAACGGCCTGCTACGAAGAGCGCGTCGATAACGGACCGCCGTACCCCGTCAGAAACGGAGAACGGCCTCCCTCGCCGAGCAACTGCAGCAGTCTACTCGGACCGGGAGGCCGCACCAAAAGGATCTCCGGCTACCTCGCGCAGCGGGGTCGCAGAAACCTCACTGCTCGTCGAAGAGGCTGGTCACCGAGCCGTCCTCGAACACCTCACGCACCGCGCTCGCAATCGTCGGAGCGATCGACAGCACCGTGATCTTGTCCAGATCCCGGCCCAGCTCCGCCGGCGTCGGCAGCGTGTTCGTGAACACGAACTCACTCACCCGCGAGTTCTTCAGCCGGTCCGCCGCGGGCCCGGACAGCACACCGTGCGTCGCCGTGACGATCACATCCTCCGCACCGTGCGCGAACAGCGCATCGGCAGCGGCACAGATCGTCCCACCGGTGTCGATCATGTCGTCGACCAGCACACACACCCGGCCCTTGACCTCACCCACGACCTCGTGGACGGTCACCTGGTTCGCCACATCCTTGTCACGCCGCTTGTGCACGATCGCGAGCGGCGCACCCAGCCGGTCACACCACCGGTCGGCCACACGCACCCGGCCCGCGTCCGGCGACACGACCGTCAGCTTGTCCCGGTCCACCTTCTCGCCCACATAGTCGGCGAGCAGCGGCAGCGCGAACAGATGATCCACCGGCCCGTCGAAGAAACCCTGGATCTGGTCCGTGTGCAGATCCACGGTCAGAATCCGGTCGGCACCCGCCGTCTTCATCAGATCCGCGATCAGACGCGCCGAAATAGGTTCACGACCCCGGTGCTTCTTGTCCTGCCGCGCGTAACCGTAGAACGGCACGATCACCGTGATGGAGCGAGCCGACGCACGCTTCAGCGCGTCGATCATGATCAACTGCTCCATGATCCACTGGTTGATCGGAGTCGTGTGGCTCTGGATCACAAAGCAGTCCGCACCACGCGCCGACTCCTGGTAACGGACGTAGATCTCACCGTTCGCGAAGTCGAAGGCCTTCGTCGGGACAACCCCGACACCCAACTCGTGGGCGACCTCCTCGGCAAGCTCGGGGTGGGCGCGGCCGGAGAAGAACATCATCTTCTTCTCGCCGGTCGTCTTGAACCCGGTCACAGCACAGTCTCCTCAGAGGTTGTCTCAGCCAGCCGACTGCTACCCCGACCTCCCGCCTGGGCATGAGAGGCCGAATCAGCTGGTAGGGGTGCGGGTGCACGTGTGCGGATGTGCACTTATCACGGTACGCCGTGTCCGGCGCACCCGTTTCCGGTCAGTCCTCGCTCTCACCCCTCCGGGACGCCGCCTCGGCCGCCTTCGCCGCCGCGCTCCCCGGACGCTTCCGAGCCACCCAACCCTCGATATTCCGCTGCTGACCACGGGCCACGGCCAGCGAACCGGGCGGCACATCCTTCGTGATCACAGACCCGGCGGCGGTGTAAGCACCGTCCCCGACCGTGACAGGAGCCACAAACATGTTGTCCGAACCCGTCTTGCAATGCGACCCGACGGTCGTGTGGTGCTTGCTCTCACCGTCGTAGTTCACAAACACACTCGCCGCGCCGATGTTCGTGTACTCACCGATCGTCGCGTCACCGACATACGACAGATGCGGCACCTTCGTGCCCTCACCGATCGAGGCGTTCTTCGTCTCGACGTACGTCCCGATCTTCCCCTTGGCCCCCAGCCGCGTCCCCGGCCGCAGATACGCGTACGGCCCCACGGACGCCCCCGCCCCGACCACAGCCCCCTCCGACACGGTGTTGTCCACCCGCGCCCCCGCACCCACCCGCGTGTCCTTCAGCCGGCTGTTCGGACCGACCTCCGCACCCTCACCGACATGCGTCGACCCGGTGAGCAGCGTGTTCGGATGAACGACGACATCCCGCCCGAAGGACACGGTCACATCGACCCAGGTCGAGGCCGGGTCCACGACGGTGACCCCGTCCAGCATGGCAGCGGTCAGCAGCCGGTCGTTCAGGATCCGGCGCGCCTCGGCCAGCTGCACCCGGTTGTTGATCCCGGCGATCTCCCGGTGATCGCCGGCCACGCACGCACCGACCCGGTGACCGGCCTCCCGCAGGATCCCCAGCACGTCCGTGAGGTACTCCTCACCCTGGCTGTTGTCCGTCCGCACCTTCTTCAGCGCGTCCGCCAGCAACTGCCCGTCGAACGCGAACACCCCGGAGTTGATCTCCCGGATCACCCGCTGGACCTCGGACGCGTCCTTGTGCTCCACGATCGCGGTGACAGCACCCGTCGCCTCGTCACGGATGATCCGCCCGTACCCGGTGGCGTCCGGCACCTCCGCCGTCAGCACGGTCACGGCGTTGCCGTCGGCGGCGTGCGTCCCGGCGAGCCGCCCGAGCGTCTCGGCGGTGAGCAGCGGCGTGTCCCCGCACACGACCACAACAGTCCCGGCGACCGCCCCGCCCAACTCCTCCAGACCCATGCGCACGGCGTGCCCGGTCCCGTTCTGCTCCGCCTGCACGGCGGTGCGCACGCCCGGGTCGATCTCGCTCAGATGGGCGGCGACCTGCTCCCGGGCGTGCCCCACGACGACGACCAGGTGCTCCGGGTCCAACTCACGGGCGGCGGCCAGCACATGGCCCACCAGGGAACGGCCACAGATCTCGTGCAGGACCTTGGGTGTGGCCGACTTCATACGGGTGCCCTCACCCGCTGCGAGAACGACGACGGCTGCCGGGCGAATGGCGCTCACGGGGTTGCCCTTCGGCTGTGGGTGGTGGGGTGACAGCCGCAGGATACCGGGGTGCTTCTGGGGGGAGGTGAGAGCGGGCCCTGACCTGGTGGTCAGGGCCCGCACTTACTGGGCTCCCGGGGGAGGACTCGAACCCCCATAAGTGACACCAAAAGACACCGTCTTGCCCTTAGACGACCCGGGATAGCCCTTATGTCCGGTTCGATAGATCGCCCGGAAGGACAGCACCTACTATGCCGTACCAAGCGCCTTCGATGCGACGGTACAGATCCGCCCCCTGTCGCACTTTGATTCCGAGGCACCCCCGATAGGTGGCGCCGGTGTTCTTGCGCACGGTCGCGGGGTTGTGTTTCTTGAGGATGGTCTTGCCGAGGAGCGCCCTGTCGATGCCGACGAGGTCGGCCCAATAGTGCTCGGCGGCGTCAACGTCTGCGGTTTCATGGATCATGACTCGGCAGTGCAGGCGATCGCGTCCCACGTCCAGCAGGTCCAGCCAGGCGAGGAAGACCGAGATCATTCCTGGGTCGCTGTTGACGAACTCCACGCTCTCGCGACGAGCGTGCGGCTTGTCCTTCGTCCCCTCGGCCCAATACAGGGCGACGCCCGTGATGAAGAGCTCCCGATCCGTGAGATTGCCGATCACTGCTGCCGCTGCCTGCTTGGTCGCCGTTCGCTCGCGGTCCTGCGATGCCCGCAACCTTGCCAACCCAGCGTTCATGCGTGCCCGCTGTTCCTCGGGGGTGCACTTGGGTTCGGGGTGCGGCAGATCGCGCACCCATAGTGAGACTGAACTCTTGGAGCAACCGAGTTCCGCCTGGATCTCGTTGTACGTCCGGCCCTGCAGTCGTAGCTCTCGCGCCCTCTCGCGTAGCTCGTCCTTGGCTCGCGGGCGCTTGGTCCACTCCGGCGGCGGCTCGCCCTCAACGAGGCGTTGAAGGATCTCCTTGTTGTGGACGCGGAGCTCGTCCCGGATCTGCCGGAGGCTGTAGCCGGCTCGCCGCAGGGCGACCGCCCGTTCCCGTAAGTCCTCGAAGTCGGCGTATTTGCTGATCGAATGTGCCATGGGCATACCGTCCGGCCGGAATGGAGCGTTCCGGGATTGAACAGGAAGGGTTCACCAGTTCGAGTGATACCGGTGGGTTTCGAGGTCGTCCGGTTACGGGGCGTGGTGTGTGGAGGCCGGTGAAAGTCACCGGAAAAGCCGCAGCCGTCGCCCGTAGGCTGGAGGCATGACCACGACGGGGGAAGAGAACGCCAGGGCCCGGACGGGGCCGTGGTGGTGGACCAGGTGGCGCAGTGCGGTGCTCGACGGGAGTCTCGCGCTGGTGTCGGCCGTGGAGTGCGGAGCCGAGGGGGTTCCGTTCGCCCGGGACGCGGGGATCCCGCCGGCGGTGGGGATCGTCTTCGGTGTGATCGCCGGGTCCGTGTTGCTCGTGCGGCGGAAGTGGCCCATTGCCGTCGTACTCGTAGCGATCGCGATCACGCCCGCGCAGATGGGGTTCCTGCTGGGTGTCGTCGGCCTGTACACGCTGGCCGCGTGTGAGTTGCCGCGCCGGATCATCGGGGCGCTGGCGGGGATGTCGCTGGTGGGTACGGCAGTGGTGACGTTCGTGCGGGTGCGGCAGGACATGGCGCGGGGCGATCTGACGCTGGGTGACTGGTTCGTGCCGTTCGCGGCGGTGACGACGGCGTTGGGGCTGACGGCTCCGCCGGTGCTGCTGGGTTTGTATGTGGGGGCGCGGCGGCGGTTGATGGAGAGTCTCAGGGAGCGGGCGGACAGTCTGGAGCGGGAGCTGCAGTTGCTGGCCGAGCGGGCGGAGGAGCGGGCCGAGTGGGCGCGGAACGAGGAGCGGACCCGGATCGCGCGTGAGATGCATGACGTGGTCGCGCATCGGGTGAGTCTGATGGTGGTGCATGCGGCGGCGTTGCAGGCGGTGGCCCGGAAGGATCCGGAGAAGGCCGTGCGGAATGCGGCGCTGGTGGGGGACATGGGGCGGCAGGCGTTGACCGAGTTGCGGGAGATGCTGGGGGTGCTGCGGGCGGGGGAGGAGCCGGGGCGGCGTGCCTCCGCGGTGCCGTTGGCGGCGGTGGGGGTGGCGGCTGCGGCTGCGGCTTCCCGGGTGGCGGAGTCGGACGGCGTGGTGGACGGGCCGTGTCTGTCGGAGCTGGAGGAGTTGGTCGGGCAGTCGGCGGCTGCGGGGATGGTGGTGCGTCTGTCGGTGGAGGGGGAGGCGCGGTCGTATGCGGCGGAGGTGGAGCAGACGGCGTACCGGGTGGTGCAGGAGGCGTTGACGAACGTGCACAAGCATGCGGCGGGTGCGAAGACGCATGTGCGGCTCGCGCATCGGGTGTCGGAGATCGCGATGCAGGTGGAGAACGAGCCGCCGCCGGAGCCGGGGTCGGCGTCGGCGGCGGGGTTGCCGTCGGGCGGGAACGGCCTGGTGGGGATGCGTGAGCGGGTTGTGGCGCTGGGCGGTGTGTTTGTGTCGGGGCCGACGGATGCGGGGGGTTTCCGGGTGTCGGCGGTGATTCCGGCGGCGTAGACGTGCCCTCTGCGCGTGTGCCCTCTGCGTGTGTGTCCGCTGCGCGTGTGTCTTCTGCGGGGGTCAGCCGGCGGTGAGGCGTACGGGTTCGATGCCGGTGACGAGGGTGGTGAGGGCGTGGTCGATGTCGGGGCCGACGTACCAGTCGCCGGTGTGGTCGAGGGTGTAGACGCGGCCTTCGGTGTCGATGGTGAGGACGGCGGCGGTCTCGGTCTCCTGGCCGAGGGGGCAGAGTTCGGTGCCGAGGGCGCGGCCGAGGTCGCCGAGGGTGCGGGCGTGGTGGAGGCCGTGGAGGGGGTCGAGGTGCAGGGTGGCGGGGGCGATCTGGCGGCCGGGGCCGCCCGGGGTGATGGTCAGGCCGCCGAATTCGGCCCAGGCTTCGACGGCGGCGGGGAAGACGGTGTGCCGGTGTCCGGCGGGTGAGGTGTGTTCGCGCAGGGCGTCGGCCCAGATCTCTGCCTGCTTTATGTCCCAGCGTCCGGGTTGCCAGCCGGCGGCGCGCAGAGCGGCGTCGACGAGTACGGGGAAGCGTGTGGTGGACGTGCGGTCGGCGTGCATCGGCCCTTCGTTCGTCGAGCTTGCTGGTGCTACTGGTGTTGACGGGGGCTGTCAGCCGTCGGTTGCCGTGGGGTCGACGACGCGGATGCCGAAGTGGGCGCTGAGGGCGGTGCAGGCGCGGCAGGGGGCGGCGAAGCTGCCGTGGAGAGGGTCGCCGTCCTCGCGTATGCGGCGGGCGGTGAGTTTGGCGTTCTTGAGGGCTTTGCGGGCTTCGCCGTTGGTCATGGGTTTGCGGGCGGCGCGTTTGCTGCGTGCGGCGTCGGCGGTGGTGAGGTGGCGGGAGATGAGGATGGTTTCGGCGCAGCGTCCGGTGAAGCGGTCGCGTTCGCCGCTGGTGAGGGTGTCGAGGAAGTCCTGGACGAGGGGGTGCAGGGGTGGGGGCTGGTCGCCGCGGGCGGCGGTGCCGGTGAGGGTGGCGCCGCGGACGGAGAGGGCGGCGGCGATGGTGGGCAGGATGCCGTCGCGGCGGTGGCGGAGGGTGGGGGCGGGGGGTGTGTCGGTGCCGCTCCAGCCGATGCGTGGGTCGCCGGCCCGCACGTCGGTACCTCCGGTTCGCAAGATATTCATGATCGTTTTCCCCTCCCCGGGCGTTCCCCGGCATCCCCCGAAGGACACAGGGTGCCAAATGCCGTGGCGGCTGCGGAAGCTGGGGCGGTGCGACACGCCCGGGTCGGGGCAGGTCGTCACGGTGGGGTGACGGCTGGTCACGGATGCGGTGGGTGGTTTTTCCGGGGATGTGGAGGGGTGGTTCCCCCGGGGTGTGGTGGGCCGGTGACCGGGGTTCGCGTACCGCATAGGCTGTCGGCATCCGCGATCGACAGCGCCGTATCAAGGCCAGAGAGAACGCCGCAGGGGGCTACCGCCATGACGACAGGTCGGCTCGGGCAGCAAGCCGCGCCGCCGAACGCGGCCTACGCCGGGCAGGTCGTGCACTTTCCGGATCCGGTCCGGGCGGCACGTCACCCGAGAGGGGTACGGGTCGATGAGCGTGGTTACCCGGATTTCTCTCCGTACGCGCGTGTGGCGGTGGAGATCGCCGAGCCGCCGGAGGGTTTCGGTGTCGACGAGTTGCGGCTGACGGACTATGTGTCGGCGAACGCGGCGTTGGCGGCGGAGCGGCACGAGTTGTGGGACACGGTGCCGGATGTGGCGACGCCGCACGGCTGGACGTGGCATCACGTGGCGGGGACGCGGCGGCTGGAGCTGGTTCCGGTCGAGGTGAAGGCGTTGCTGCGGCATCACGGTGGGGTGGCGACGGCGGCGGTGGACCACGCCAAGCGGGGGACGCGGCCGTTGCAGGAGACCCGGCCGGCGCATTTCGGGCTGCCGAAGTCGGGTGTGGCGGTGTCGGAGGCGCAGGTTCAGGGTGTCGAGGAGGACCTGGGCTACCGGCTTCCGGGCGCGTACCGCTCGTTCCTGAAGGCTGCGGGTGGGTGTGCGCCGGTGGGCACGGCTCTGGACGCGGAACTGGGTCTGTTGCTGGACCAGCCGTTCTTCACGGTGCGTGAGGAGGCGGCCGTCAATGACCTGGTGTATGTGAACAAATGTCTGCGCGACCATCTGACGAAGGATTACCTCGCGGTGGTGTTCGTGCAGGGCGGGTTGCTCGCGGTGAAGGTGAGGGGCGAGCGGCCCGGTTCGGTGTGGTTCTGCGCGTACGACGATGTGCGTGATGTGGATCCGTCGTGGTCGCCGGCGGAGCGGGTGGAGCGTCTGCTGCTGCCGTGCGGTGATGATTTCGACGCCTTTCTGTCGCGGCTGGCGGGCAGTCCGCCGGAGTTGGAGACGGTGGCGGATCTGATGGTCGACGGCGGTTTCGCGCGTGTCGTCCCGGTGTCTTCCGGTTCTTCCGGTGCGGTGTCTTCCGGTCCGGTGGGGGAGTGAGCTTCAGACGATGGTGACCTACGCGCAGGCGCAGGAGCGCGCCGAGGAGTGGATCAACGGTGACGTGCCCGCGTACCAGCATCGTGAGGTGCGGGTGCGGGAGTTCGAGCTGGGTTTCGTCGTGTGGGGCGAGGACCGGGCGGAGGGGCCGCGTTCGGACGCGGGTGCGCAGCGGCTGGTGATCGCCCGGGACAGCGGGGAGGCGACGCTGTGGCCGGGGTTGCCGGTGGGTGAGGTGATCCGCCGGTACGAGGAGGAGTACGGCCGTGGCGACGAGCCGCGGGACGCGGTTCCGGCGCCGGCTGCCGCGCGGGTGGATCTGAATCAGACGTCGTTCCTGCTGACTCCTCCGGAGTGGTTGCAGGAGGCGGCGGACAAGCTGGGCATCGGGGAGCGGCGGCCGGGGGGCGGGGGTGCTTCGGGGGCCGGTTCGGGTGCCGGTTCCGGTGTGGGTTCCGGTTCCGGTGTCGGTGGGACTTCGTCCGGTGGGGCTGGGCCGGCGGAAACGCAGGCAGGGGTGCCGGCGGGTGCGTCCGGGGCGCCCGCTCCTGTGGGCGCGCCTTCCGCGGATGTGCCGGTGGGGGCCACGCCCTGGGCCGGTACGGACACGAACGCGGACTCCGGTGAGGACGACCGTTCGGTGCCGTTGCCCGCGACGGTGTTCGCGCCGCCGTTGAGCGATTCCGACGACGAGGTTCCGCGGCCGCCGGTGAGTGCGCCGGATGCGAAGACGGCGTTGATGTCGGGGGGCAGCCAGCTGCCGCCGACGGCGGTCGCGCCGGCGCTCGATCCTTCGAACACGCCGGGCGCGCAGGGCTTCCCGCCAGGTGCGCAGGGCTTCCCGCCGGGCGCGCCGGGTGGCCCGTCCGCCCCTGGCGGTGCGCCGGGCGCACCTGGTGTGCCCGTGGCGCCCGGTGCTCCTGGTGCGCCGGGGGCTCCGCAGGGCAGTACGCCCCCGCCGCCGCCCGGTACGCCGCCGTACGGCTACCCGCAGCCGCCGGCGGTTCCCGGCACACCTGCGCCGGGCGCACCCGCGTACCCGCCGGCGCCCGGCACTCCGCTCGCGCCCCCTGCCCCTCCCGGTGCCCCGGGCGCCCCGCAGGGCAGCACGCCTCCGCCGCCCCCGGGCGCGCCCACCTACGGCTATCCGCAGGGTCCCGGCGTTCCGCAGGGCGCTCCTGGTTACGGCTATCCGCAGGCGCCGGCGCCTGCGCCGGGTGGTGCGGCGGGTGTGCCGCAGCCTCCGGCCGACGCGGGCGCCTCGGCGCGGCGGCTCGCGCCGAACGCCGGGGACATCGCGGATGCCGCGACGAGCAAGGCCGCGCCGCCACCGAAGAAGGCGCGCGGTGGTGTGGGTGCGCCGCCTCCGCCGCCGGGTGCCCCTGGTACGCCGGGCGCGCGCCCGGGCGGTGCGGCGGCGCCTCCCGCGCCGGGTGCGCCTGCCGGTGGGTATGTGCCGACGCGGCTGGTGTCGGCGCTCGGGCCGGAGGGGCCCGGGGGTCAGGGTGGTGCGGACGGGGCGCAGGCGCCGGGTGCGCCGCAGCCTCCGGGCGCCCCTAACCCGCCTGCTGCGCCTCCGGGCAACGTGCATCACGCGGCCACGGTGCTGGCCGACCCCAGCCGGCTGGGCGGGGGTGCGCAGCAGCCTCCGGGCGCTCCGGGGGTTCCGGGTATGCCGGGCGCGCAGGGAGTTCCGGGCGCCCCGGGCATGCCGTATCCGCCCGGCGCCCAGGCGGCTCCGGGCGCCCCGGGCATGCCTGGCGCGCCGCAGCCTCCGGGCGTCCCCTCGGCTCCCGGAGCCCCCGGTGCGCCGCAGGCTCCAGGCGCCCCTGCCGGTCCCGGCATGCCTGGTGCGCCTGGTGGCGGGCGCGGGGCCGTGCACCACGCGGAGACCGTGCTGGCCGCGCCCCCGGTGGCCGGTCCGGGCGCACCCCCGCCGCCGCCCGCCCCCGGCATGCCCCCGGGTGCTCCGGGCGCCCCGCAGCCGATGCCTCCGGGCGCGCCTGGGCAGCCGCCGGCGTACGGGTATCCGCAGCAGGCGCAGCCGACCGTGGGCCCCGGCTATCAGGCCGTGCTGCGCTATCGCGCGCAGGACGGTTCGGAGCAGCAGCTGATCCGGCGTTCGGCGCCGGGTACGCCGCACCCGGAGTGGCAGATCTTCCACGAGCTGCGCGCGATGAACGTGCCGGCGGACCAGGTGCTGGAGCTGCACACGGAGCTGGAGTCGTGCGAGCTGCCGGGTGCCTACTGCGCGCGGATGATCCGCGAGCAGTGGCCGCAGGCGCGGATCACGAGCATTGCGCCGTACGGCACGGATCACGGGAGCCGGCAGCAGGGCATGCAGCAACTGCTGGCGCACCAGGGCGAGTTGCACCAGGTGGCGGACGGGCCGGCGCGGCCCGCGCCGGTGCGGGCGCCGCTGCCGCCGGTGCAAGCCGCGCCGCCCGTCCCGCCGGAGGGCATCGGGCAGGAGCTGGCGGCGGCGTTCGGGCCGGGCGTCTTCCGGTTCGAGCAGCAGGCGGTGTCCCGGCAGGGTGTGCCGCCGATCGTGGCGCACACGCTGGTGGTGGCCGGTCTGCCGGTGGACATGGGCCCGTTCTTCTGGGCGCAGGCCCAGCCGGGCCGCCCGGTGCCGACGCTGGCGGAGCTGGCGGCCGAGCGCGGGGTGCAGTCGGCCTCGGACGCGGGCTCGTACCTCGTCATGGGCACCGACTTCGGCAAGGCGATCTGTGTGCAGTACGGCACGGCGAACATCGTGGCCGTGCCGGTCGAGGCGGGGCCGGGCGGGGCCCCGGTGCCGCCGCAGTTCGTGAACACCGGGCTGCCGGAGTTCGCGCGCTGCCTGGCGCTGCTGGGCCGCATGTGGCGCCTGCGGTTCGGGCTGAACCAGGAGCAGGCGGGCCGCTGGACCGTCGACTTCCAGGCGCAGCTGGCCGCCCTGGACCCGGCGGCACTCGGTTCGCCGGAGAGCTGGTGGTCGGTGCTGCTGGAGCAGATGTGGGACGGGCTGCTGTAGGTACGTCGCTCGGAGGTTCGCGGATCATGCCCTTCACGCGCGCGTGGAGGGCATGATGGGCCGGTGGACTTCGAGCCGTACCGGGGCGAGCTGGTGGCGTACTGCTACCGCATGCTCGGTTCGTTCCACGAGGCCGAGGATCTGACGCAGGAGACGATGCTGCGGGCCTGGAAGGCGCGGGACCGCTACGACGCCACGCGCGCGTCCGTGCGGACCTGGCTGTACCGCATCGCGACCAACGCCTGCCTGAGCGCGCTGGAGAGCCGTTCGCGCCGCCCCCTGCCGTCCGGGCTGGGAGCGCCCTCCGACGATCCCGGCGCGCCGCTGACGCCCGCGCCGGAGGTGCCGTGACTGGAGCCGTTCCCCGAGGCGCGGTACGACGTGGAGGCGCGCGCGGACCTGCGGCTGGCGTTGGTGGCGGCGCTGCAGTTGCTGCCGGCGCGGCAGCGGGCCGTGCTGGTGCTGCGCGAGGTGCTGGAGTTCTCCGCCGCCGAGGTCGCCGGGCAGCTGGAGACGTCGGTGGCCGCGGTCAACAGCGCGTTGCAGCGGGCGCGCGCCGCCCTCGCGCGCGGCGACGCGGCCGGCGTGATCGACGAGGTCGGTGAGCCGGAGGATCCCGAGGTGCGGGCGGTGGTGCGGCGCTACATGCGCGCCTTCGAGGCGGCCGACGTGCCGGCGCTGGTGCGGCTGCTCACCGAGGACGCGGTCCTGGAGATGCCCCCGGTGCCGCTGTGGTACCGGGGCAGGCGGGACTACGGGCTGTTCATGGAGCGGGTGTTCGCGCTGCGCGGCACGGGCTGGCGGGTGGAGTGTGTGGCGGCGAACGGGCAGCCGGCGCTCGCGGCGTACGCGCCGGAGCCCGGTGGCGGCCACGCGCTCCACACCGTGCAGGTTCTGACGGTCACCGGCGGCCGGGTCGCCCGGAACGTGGTGTTCGCCGACCCGCGCGTCCTGACCGCGTTCGCGCCGCCCGCGCCCACCGGCGCCGGCGCCCCCTGACACGACGCTGATACGGAGCTGCCTCCCGGCACCACGCCCCTGTGCGGTCCTTTCCGGTGGGAGCGATGAGTCCGGCCGGTGCCGCCGGTAGGTACCCGTGAGCAACCGAGCGAAGGGACCGTCGTCGTGAGTGTCGTCGTCATCGAGTTCATCACCCTGGACGGGATCGTGTCCGACCCGGACGGGTCCGCGGGTACGCCCTACGGAGGCTGGGCCTTCCGGCACGGCCCGGAGGCGGTCGCCGGGGACAAGTTCCGCCTCGGCCGTGTGCTGGACGAAGGGGTCCTGCTGCTGGGCCGTACCACCTGGGAGCTGTTCGCGCGGCTGTGGCCGGGACGGGACGACCCCTTCGCCGCGCGGATGAACGCCGTACCGAAGCTGGTGGTCTCCCGCGGCACCCCGGACGTGTCCGCATGGGCCAACTCGCGCCTGACGAAGGAGGAGTTGACTGACGTCGTACGCGCCGAGCGGCGGGACGTGGTTGTCACCGGCAGCCTCGCCGTCGTGGCCGCGTTGCGGGAGCAGGACCTGGTGGACGAGTACCGGCTGCTGACCTTCCCGGTGGTGCTGGGGCAGGGCCGGCGGCTGTTCCCTGCCGGGAGTGAGCCTGCCGGGTTGGAGTGCCTGTCGGCCGAACGGGTGGGCGCCGCCGTCCTCACCCGCCATGGGAGGGCGGCACGGTGACGGTTCGTTTCCTCGCCCTGTACGAGACCCCTGCCGACCCCGAGGCATTCGACCGGCACTACCGCGAGGTGCACATCCCGCTCGGCCGACGGCTGCCCGGTCTGCGCCGCTACACGGTCGGCCGGGAGACGGCACCGGTGCGCGGGGGTGCGCCGTACTACCTGGTCGCGACGCTGGAGTGGGACTCGGCGGCGGAGTTGCGCGCGGCGTTCGCCTCGCCCGAGGGGCGCGCGACGGCGGCGGACGCGGCGCGTCTGGCGGAGCTGGCGCCCGTCCACAGCCTGATCCTCACCCTTGAGGAGGACGTGCTGCAGCCGGCCCCGCCCGCCGCGCCGATCGCGAAGTGCGGGATGCAGAGCGTGACGTGACTGCGGAGTGTCGCGTTATGCACGCTTACGCCCGATCCATCAAGATGTGCGCGAAATCATCCTGTCGTGTATGTCCGGTGGAGAGGGGTTCCCACGGTGAGCAGCGCATCGATGCCGCCGCACGGCTTCGTGACCGTCCGGGGGCGCGGCTACCGCCCCGGTCAGGTCGACGCGTACATGGAGGAGTTGTCGTACGACCGCGACGCCGCGTGGGAACGGGCCGCGCGGCTGACCGTGCTCGCCAAGGACATGGAGGCGGAGGCCGCTCGGATGCGCGAGGCCGTCGCCCAGCTCCCACCGCAGGATTACGAGTCGCTCGGGGAGGGCGCACGGCGTTTGTTCCAGTTCGTGCTGGAGGAGGCGGAGGACCTTCGTGAGCGCACGCGGCGTGCAGCGCACGAGCACATCGCGCAGGCCGAAGCGCGCGCCGAGAGCGTACGCCGGGAGGCGCAGGAAGCGGCGGACGCGCTCTGCGCGGAAGCCGACGAATGCGCCCACCGACTGCTCCTCGCCGCGCGCACCGAGGCCGACGACATCCGCGTCGGCGCCCGGCGTGCGGTGAAGGAAGAGCGCTCGGAGGCGCTCACCGCGTTGCGCGAGGCACGGCAGCGCACCACCGGCATGCTCGCCGAGCAGTCCCGGGGGTACGCCGAGCGGTGGGCCGAGGCCGAGCGCGAGGAGGCGGAGCGGATCGCCGCACTGGACGCTCGGTACGCCGAGCGGGTGAGCCGGGCCGAGGCCGCACTGTCCGACGCCGAGCGGGCCCTCGGGGAGGCCGAGGAGTACGCGCGGCGCAGCCAGGAAGAGGCACACGCGCGTGCCGCCGAGATCATCGCCGACGCGCGCGTGCGTGAGGAGCGCATCGCCCGGCAGACGGAACAGGTGCTGCGCGAGCACGGCGAGACCTGGGACGTCGTCCAGGCGACCATGGACGAGGTCCGCAGCAGCCTGATCTCCCTGACCGGCGGAGCGGTCCTGGAATAGCGTCGCCCCTCCGTCCTCCGGCTCCGGCCGGCATCGAGTCCGAGCCGTCCGGCTTCGTGCGCCCCGAGTTGTGCGCTGGTGCCGTGCCCGGGGTTGTGCGCTTGGGCCGTGCGCCTGGGGCGTGCGCACCGGGTCGTACCCGTGGGCGCCGGGTAGTGCGTAGGGGTAGTGCATGCGGGCCCATGCGCCGAGCCCGTCGGCGGACGCCGGTGCGCCGGGGGCGTGCGCCCGCGCCGGCCGCGAGTCCCCGGCGCCCGGCGAAGAGCCCCCACCCCGTCCTGGAGCCACTGGCAAGCCCCGGCCCAGCCGAGTCCCCGCGCCCAGCCACAAGCCTCCCGCACCCCCGCTACCCGCTCTTCCGCACCGCCCCGGCCAGGATCCAGCCCTCCACCGCCTCGTACTGGTGCCGCTGTTGTTCTGCCTTGGTGCGGCCCGAGGCGATCGTGCCGAGCCAGCCGAAGAGGAAGCCGGCGGGGATGGAGACGATGCCGGTTGTGGTGAACGGGAACCAGTTGAAGTCGGCGTGCGGGAAGGCCGAGACCGGTGAGCCGGAGACCAGATTGGTGCCCGGCATGAGCAGCAGCACGGTCAGCGTGCCCCCGATCAGCGTCGCCAGCAGCCCGCTGCGGGTGTAGCGGCGCCAGAACAGCCCGTACACCAGGGCGGGCGCGATGGCCGAGGCGCCCAGGCAGAAGGAGAGCGTCACCAGGGGCTGCAGGCTGTGGTGCTGCACCATCGTGGCGAGCAGGATCGTGGGCACGCCTATGGCGAGCGCCGAGACGCGGGCGAGGGCCATCTCGCGCGGGGCCGGCATCTCCTGCACGCGGGCCGCGAACACGTCGTGGGCGAGGGAGTTGGCGCAGGCGAGGATCATCCCGGCGACCGAGGCGAGCAGGGTCAGGAAGATCGCCGTCGTCACCATGGTGAACAGGAAGGTCTCCGCCGTGGACACGTCCGCGCCGAACACCGCCCGCGAGCCCAGCAGATACGCGGTGTTGCCCTGCGGGTCGGCGCCGGCGATCACGGCTCGGCCGACCAGCGCCGTGGCGCCGAACCCGACCACCGTGATGATCAGCACGAACAGGGCGACGATCGACACCGCCCAGGACATCGAGCGGCGCACCTGGCGGGCGCTGGAGGCGGTGTACATGCGCATGGTGATGTGCGGCAGGACGGCACCGCCGAGCACCACCGTCAGCTCGGAGGCGATCATGTCGAGGCGGGACCTGCCCGATGTGCCGAACTGCAGCCCGGAGCGCAGGAAGGCGGGCCCGGCGCCGCTCTGCCGCGAGGCCGCGGCGAACAGCGCCCCCGGATCCCAGTCGAAGTGGCGCAGGATCAGCACGGCCACCACGGCGCCGGACCCGACCAGCATCACGATCTTCAGGATCTGGATGAGCGCGGTGCCCTTCATGCCGCCGATCGCCGCATAGGCGATCATCAGGGCGCCCAGCCCGACGACGCACGCGGTCTTCAGCGACTCGTCGGTGAAGCCCAGGATGAACGCCATCAGCTGCCCGGTTCCGGCGAGTTGGACCAGCATCAGCGGCAGCAGCGCGGCGATCGTCACCGCGCAGGCCGTGATGCGCACGCAGCGTCCCGGCAGCCGGCGGGCGAGCGCGTCGCCCATGGTGAACCGGCCCGCGTTGCGCAGCGGTTCGGCGAGCAGGAACATCAGCAGCATCAGCGACAGCGCGGTGCTCAGGGCGAGGACGACTCCGTCGTAGCCGCACAGGGCGATCACTCCGCCGGTGCCGAGGACGGTGGCCGCGGAGATGTAGTCCCCCGCGATGGCGAGGCCGTTGCGCAGCGGGGACAGGGAGTTGTAGCCGGTGTAGAACTCGTCGAGGTCGTCGCGGTCGGGGCCGGTCATCACGCACAGCAGCAGGGTCACCGTGGCGACGGTGGAGAAGGCGACCAGGGACATGGACTGGGCCGTGCCGCTGAAACCGGCGAAGCCCCCCACGGCCGGAGTGCCGGCGGCGGCGGTCATCGGGCGGCTCCTCGGCGTGCGTTCAGTTCGGCCTCCTTGCGGATGCGGTCCGCGAGCGGATCGACGTGCCGGCGTGCGGTGTGCTCGTACAGCGCGATCGCGAGCCAGGTGACCGGGACCTGGATCGCGGCGAGCAGGAGACCGGCGGGGATGCCGTCGGCGACCGTGCGCGTCATCACGCCGGGTGCGGCGGCGGACAGCACCAGGAACAGCGTGAAGTAGCCCAGCGCGGTGAGCGTGGCCGTACGCCGCTGCCAGCGGTAGGCGCTGCGCAGCACCCGCAGGTCGCTGTGGTGGCCGAGGGCTTCACGGGGCGGTCGGCGGTCCGGGCGGGTCGGCTGCGGGGGTGGGGGCTGCCAGGGGTAGGTGAGGGAGGCGGAGGGTGGTGGGTCGTAGGAGGAGGGCGGTGAGTCGTAGGGGGAGGGTGGGCCGTAGGCGGGGTGGGGCGGTCGGTACGGAGGGCGGGGCGGCTCGTAGGGCGGATGGGGCGGGGTGTACGACGGGCGCGGCGGGTCGTAGGACATCCCGGGGCTCCTTGCGTGGCTCGGGTCCGTGGCGGCGGACCGCAGGGAGGTGGGGGGCGTGGAGCCACGCACGCTACTCGCGAGTTCCGGGCCGCGTGACGTTTTCACCAAACTGGCCAGTCGGTATGCGCTTACTACGGAAGACGCGCGCCGAGGGGGCCTGTTACCGGCGTTAACCTGCGTTCTTGCGGCGGACGCCGGCGGGCGGGGTCACTCGTCGCGCACCGGGAACCGCCGCGGCGCCACCAGAAGCAGCACCAGGAAGGCCAGTGCCGCCGCGGCCGCCGCGCCGAGGTACACCGCGTGCACCGCGTCGGCGATCGCGCGCCGGGTCGCCTCGGGGGCCCTGCCGGCGTCCAACGCGCGCGTGACGGTGTCCAGATCGCCCGCCCCGCCCAGCCGCGCGGCGAGCACCCCGTTGGCGACGGCGCCGAACAGCGAGGCGCCCACGGTCTGTCCGGTCTGCCGGCAGAACAGCACGGACGCGGTCGTGGTGCCCCGCTCCGACCAGCCCACCGTCGACTGCACCCCGACGATCAGCGGCAGCTGGAACAGCCCGAGCGCCGCGCCCAGCAGGAGCATCAGCAGCGTCGGCTGCCACCACGAGCCGGGGTAGGGCAGGAACGGGAACGCGCACAGGATCAGCGCGGCCACACCGATGCCGAGCAGCGCGGTGTCGCGGAAGCCGATGCGGCGGTAGACGTGCTGGCTGAGCGCCGCCGACACCGGCCAGCTGAGCGTCCACACCGACAGCACGAAACCGGCGGCCACGGGCGCGAGTCCGAGCACCGACTGCGCGTACGTCGGCAGGAACACGCTCGGCGCCACCATCAGCAGCCCCAGCGCGCCGAGCGCCAGGTTGACGGCCGCGATCGTCCGGCGCCGCCACACCCACCCCGGGATGATCGGCTGCGCCGCCCGCCGCTCCACCACGACCACCACTCCGGCCAGTGCCAGGCCCGTGCCGAAGAGCGTGAGCGACGGCGCCGACAGCCACGGCCAGGCGACCCCGCCCTGCACCAGCGCGGTCAGCAGCACGCCGCCGCACGCGAACACCGCGAGCGCCCCGGCCCAGTCCACGCGCGCGTGGCCGCCGTCTTCCGGTGTCTCCCGCTCGGGCTCGTGCAGATGACGGACGATCAGCCACAGCGCGGCCGCGCCGATCGGCAGGTTGACCAGGAAGATCCAGCGCCAGTCGGCGTACGCGGCGAGCAGCCCGCCGAGCCCCGGCCCCGCCACCGCCGACACCGCCCACACGGTGGACAGCTTGGACTGGATCTTCGGGCGCTCCGCGAGCGGGTACAGATCGGCGGCGAGCGTCTGCACGGTGCCCTGCAACGCCCCGCCGCCCAGCCCCTGCACGATCCGGAACGCGATCAGCGCGGCCATGTTCCAGGCGCCCGCGCACAGCAGCGAGCCCAGCAGGAACACGGCCG
Source organism: Streptomyces sp. NPDC001153 (assembly GCF_053598315.1). NCBI lineage: Bacteria > Bacillati > Actinomycetota > Actinomycetes > Kitasatosporales > Streptomycetaceae > Streptomyces > Streptomyces sp. NPDC001153. Next base: position 123,895 of record NZ_JBSFJZ010000019.1, on the reverse strand, counting down.
CGCCCGTCACCAGCACCGGCTTGCGGCCGAAGGTGTCGGACAGCTTGCCGTAGAGGGGGAGCGTGACGGTCACGGCGAGCAGATAGCCGGAGAACAACCAGGAGAAGACGGAGAACCCGCCGAGGTCGCCGACGATCTGCGGTACGGCCGTGGAGACGACGGTGGCGTCGAGCGCGGCCAGCGCCATCGCCAGCATCAGCGCGGCGACGACGGCGCCTCGGCGCCGGGTGTCCTGCTCGCGGAGCCTGCCGCCGCGTATCGCGGGTGTCGTACCCCCCACCGGATCCCCTCCCGTGCCCCTTGCACCTATTTCCGGTACGACAGCTTCCCACGGCAGCCGGAACTTGACCCTGACGCAAGGGCAGGGTGGAGGCTTTTCGCGCCGAAGGGTGGAGACGACCCCGAGGAGGGCTCCGCCCGGGGGTGGAGCACCCCTAGGGGTACCTCCGTACTACGGCCCGGGGAGGGTTCGTCCCCCCGGAGGACGAGAGGGGCGGGGCCCGGTCCTTAACCTGGCTTTACGCCGCTGGGGGGCGGCTGACCGCACCGGCGGGGTGGGGTTCTCCCCCGGGAAAGAGGGGGCTTCGCACCAGCGCGCGAGGGCCCCGCCGACCGCGAGACTCGACGACGTACCCGAGACGACGCCCTGGCACGCCGGGGCACCACTCACCGATTTGCCGACCGACATAGGAGACATACCGTGACATCGGCTGTGACCATTCCCAGGCACGGGGGCACTGGAGGGCGTACGGCCGTTGCCGCGCGGGCGCGGCAGGTCGTGAAGGCGTACGGGGCCGGCGAGACCCGTGTCGTCGCCCTCGACCACGTCGACGTGGACATCGCGCGGGGCCAGTTCACCGCCATCATGGGCCCCTCGGGGTCCGGCAAGTCCACGCTCATGCACTGCCTCGCCGGGCTCGACACCGTCACCAGCGGCAAGATCTACCTGGACGAGACCGAGATCACCGGCCTGAAGGACAAGAAGCTCACCCAGCTGCGCCGGGACCGGATCGGCTTCATCTTCCAGGCGTTCAACCTGCTGCCGACGCTGAACGCCCTCGAGAACATCACGCTGCCCATGGACATCGCGGGGCGCAGGCCGGACAAGGCCTGGCTGGACCGCGTGGTGGAGACCGTCGGGCTCGCCGGACGCCTCAAGCACCGGCCGGCCCAGCTCTCCGGCGGTCAGCAGCAGCGCGTCGCCGTGGCCCGCGCCCTCGCCGCCCGCCCGGAGATCATCTTCGGGGACGAGCCGACCGGAAACCTCGACTCGCGCGCCGGCGCCGAAGTCCTCGGCTTCCTGCGCCGCTCGGTGGACGAACTCGGCCAGACCATCGTGATGGTCACCCACGACCCCGTCGCCGCCTCCTACGCCGACCGCGTGCTCTACCTCGCCGACGGCCGGATCGTCGACGAGATGTACCAGCCGACGGCCGATCAGGTCCTGGACCGCATGAAGGACTTCGACGCCCGGGGGCGCACGTCATGACCGTCCTGAAGACCTCCCTGCGCAACTTCTTCGCGCACAAGGGCCGCATGGCGCTCTCGGCGATCGCGGTCCTGCTGTCGGTGGCCTTCGTGAGCGGGACCCTCGTCTTCACCGACACGATGAACACCACCTTCGACAAGCTGTTCCAGGCCACGGCCTCGGACGTGACGGTCAGCGCGAAGGGCTCCTCCGACACCGGTGAGACCACCTCCCGCACCGGCAGGCCGCCGGTCATGCCGGCCTCCGTGGTCGGCAAGGTCCGCGGGGCCCAGGGCGTGCGGAAGGCCGAGGGCACGGTGTTCTCCACCTCGGTGACCGTCATCGACGCCAAGAAGGACAAGCTGTCGCCGAGCAGCGGCGCGCCCACCATCGTCGGCAGCTGGAACGGCAACGACGCCCGCACCATGAAGATCACCTCCGGTACGGCGCCCAGGGGCCCGGACCAGGTCATGGTCGACGAGGACACCGCTTCCAAGCACCACCTGAAGCTCGGTGACGACATCGGCGTGATCTCGGTCGTCGGCACGCACCACGCGCGCGTGTCCGGCATCGCCGCCTTCAAGGTCACCAACCCCGGCGCGGCGATCTTCTACCTGGACACGAAGACCGCCCAGCAGATCCTGGTCGGCCGGACCGGTGTCTACACCAACGTCAACGTCACCGCCGCCCAGGGCGTGACGAACGACCAGCTGAAGAAGAACGTCTCGGCCGCCCTCGGCCACGGCTACAAGGTGCAGACCGCCAAGGAGGTCGCCGACGCCAACCAGAAGAGCGTCGAGAGCTTCCTGAAGGTCATGAAGTACGCGATGCTCGGCTTCGCCGGGATCGCCTTCCTCGTCGGCATCTTCCTGATCATCAACACCTTCTCCATGCTGGTCGCCCAGCGCACCCGCGAGATCGGCCTGATGCGCGCCATCGGCTCCTCCCGCAAGCAGGTCAACCGGTCCGTGCTGATCGAGGCGCTGCTGCTCGGCGCGATCGGCTCCGTGCTCGGCGTCGGCGCGGGCGTCGGCATCGCGGTCGGCCTGATGAAGCTCATGGGCACGATGGGCATGCATCTGTCCACGGACGACCTGACCGTCGCCTGGACGACCCCGGCCGTCGGCCTGCTCCTCGGCGTCGTGGTCACCGTCCTGGCCGCCTACCTGCCCGCCCGGCGCGCCGGCAAGGTCTCCCCGATGGCCGCCCTGCGCGACGCCGGCGCCCCGGCCGACGCCAAGGCCGGCACCGTCCGCGCCGTGATCGGACTGCTCCTCACCGCCGCCGGCGGCTGGAGCCTGTACGTCGCCGCGACCGCCGACAAGGCCAAGGCCGGCTCGGGCTGGCTGGGCCTGGGCGTGGTCGCCACGCTGATCGGCTTCGTCGTCATCGGCCCGCTGCTGGCCGCCGGACTGGTCCGGGTCCTCGGCGCGGTCATGCTGCGGATGTTCGGTCCCGTGGGCCGGATGGCCGAGCGCAACGCGCTGCGCAACCCGCGCCGCACCGGCGCCACCGGCGCGGCCCTGATGATCGGCCTGGCCCTGGTGGCCTGCCTGTCGGTGGTCGGCTCCTCCATGGTGGCCTCCGCCACCGACCAGCTCGACAAGACCGTCGGGACGGACTTCATCATCTCGCCCGACAACCAGCAGCTGATCAAGCCGCAGGAGGTCCAGGCCGTCAAGTCCGCCCCGGGCCTGGCGCGGGTCACCGAGTACCGGCCGGCCCAGGCCGACTTCACCACCCCGGACGGCAGGACCCTCAAGGACACCGCCATCACGGGTGCCGACCCGACCTACGCGACCGACCTGCGCACCAAGACGGTCGCCGGTGACCTCAAGGACGCCTACCGGCCCGACTCGATGTCGGTCCACCAGAAGTTCGCCGAGGACCACGGCATCCACCTCGGCTCCAGGATCACCGTGGCCTTCCAGGACGGCTCCACGGCCCACCTGACGGTGCGCGCGATCACCAGCGACGACACCGTCATCGACAAGGGCGCGATGTACACCTCCCTGGCCACCATGGCCAAGTACATCCCCGCCGACAGGATGCCGCTGGACGAGCTGGTCTTCGCCTCCGCCAAGGACGGACAGCAGGCCGCCGCCTACAAGGCGCTCAAGACCGCGCTGCACAGGTATCCGGAGCTGACCGTGCGCGACCAGACCGACTACAAGAAGGCGCTGAAGGACCAGATCGGCCAGCTGCTGAACATGATCTACGGCCTGCTGGCCCTGGCGATCATCGTCGCGGTCCTGGGTGTGGTGAACACCCTGGCCCTGTCGGTGGTCGAGCGGACCCGGGAGATCGGCCTCATGCGGGCCATCGGCCTCTCCCGCCGCCAGCTGCGCCGCATGATCCGCCTGGAGTCCGTGGTGATCGCCGTCTTCGGTGCCCTGCTCGGCCTCGGCCTGGGCATGGGCTGGGGCGCGACCGCCCAGAAGCTCCTGGCGCTCCAGGGCCTGAAGGTCCTCGACATCCCCTGGCCGACGATCATCACGGTCTTCATCGCCTCGGCCTTCGTGGGCCTGTTCGCCGCGCTGATCCCGGCGTTCCGGGCGGGCCGCATGAACGTCCTGAACGCCATCGCGACGGACTAGCCGCTCAGGCTGGACCGACGCCACGACCACCGCATACGGGGGTTGCGGGGGAAAGGCCCGGTGCCGGGAAGTCTTCGAGGACTTCCCGGCACCGGGTTCTTTTGTCCTCAAGGGAAACAGGGGTTGTCCACAGGCCCGGCACCAACCCCGGCGGAGTCGTACGCTGGACACCCCCGGCCGTCACACGCGTCGGGTTATTCGCGTTGCCCACCACCGGACGGAAAGCCCCTCCATGAGCCTGCACGGTCTGCTCGACGCCGTCGTCAAGGACCCCGCCCTCGCGGAAGCGATTCAGGCGGCCGCGGACGGCAACCGCATGCACATCGACCTCGTCGGGCCCCCGGCGGCCCGTCCCTTCACGGTCGCCGCCCTCGCCCGCACGGCGGGCCGCCCGGTGCTCGCGGTCACGGCCACGGGCCGAGAGGCCGAGGACCTGGCGGCGTCCCTGCGCTCCCTGCTGCCCGCCGAGGGCGTCGTGGAGTACCCCTCCTGGGAGACCCTCCCGCACGAGCGGCTCAGCCCGCGCAGCGACACCGTCGGCCGCCGCCTCGCCGTCCTGCGCCGCCTGGCCCACCCCAGCCCGGACGACCCCGGGACCGGCCCCGTCTCCGTCGTCGTCGCACCCGTGCGCTCCGTGCTGCAGCCCCAGGTCAAGGGCCTCGGCGACCTGGAGCCGGTGTCCCTGAGGACCGGCCGGACCGCCGACCTGAACGACGTCGTGGAAGCCCTCGCGGCCGCCGCCTACGCGCGCGTGGAGCTCGTCGAGAAGCGCGGCGAGTTCGCCGTGCGCGGCGGCATCCTGGACGTCTTCCCGCCCACCGAGGAACACCCGCTGCGCGTGGAGTTCTGGGGCGACGACGTCGAGGAGATCCGCTACTTCAAGGTCGCCGACCAGCGCTCCCTCGAAGTCGCCGAGCACGGCCTGTGGGCACCCCCGTGCCGCGAGCTGCTGCTCACCGACGACGTCCGCGCACGCGCGCGTGCCCTCGCCGAGGAGCACCCGGAGCTGGGCGAACTCCTGAACAAGATCGCCGAGGGCATCGCGGTCGAGGGCATGGAGTCCCTCGCCCCCGTCCTGGTGGACGACATGGAGCTGCTGCTCGACGTCCTCCCCAAGGGCGCGATGGCCGTGGTCTGCGACCCCGAGCGGGTACGCACGCGTGCCGCCGACCTCGTGGCCACCTCCCAGGAGTTCCTGCAGGCCTCCTGGGCGGCCACCGCAGGCGGCGGCGAGGCCCCGATCGACGTCGGCGCCGCCTCCCTGTGGTCCATCGCCGACGTCCGCGACCGCGCGCGCGAGCTGGACATGATGTGGTGGTCGGTGTCCCCCTTCGCCGCCGACGAAGAGCTCGACGCGGACACCCTCAAGCTCGGCATGCACGCACCCGAGGCCTACCGCGGCGACACCGCGCGGGCCCTCGCCGACACCAAGGGCTGGCTCGCCGACGGCTGGCGCGCGGTCTTCGTCACCGAGGGCCACGGCCCGGCCGCCCGTACGGCGGAGGTGCTCGGCGGCGAGGGCATCCCCGCCCGCCTGGACGCCGACCTCGGCGACCTCAGCCCCTCCGTCGTGCACGTCTCCTGCGGCTCGATCGAGTACGGCTTCGTGGACCCGGCACTGAAGCTCGCCGTGCTCACCGAGACCGACCTGTCCGGCCAGCGCGCGACCGGCCGCGAGGGCGCCCGGATGCCGGCCCGCCGCCGCAAGACCATCGACCCGCTCACCCTGGAGCCGGGCGACTACATCGTCCACGAACAGCACGGCGTCGGCCGCTACATCGAGATGGTGCAGCGCACGGTGCAGGGCGCCACCCGCGAGTACCTGGTGGTCGAGTACGCGCCCGCCAAGCGCGGCCAGCCCGGCGACCGCCTCTACATCCCCACCGACCAGCTGGAGCAGATCACCAAGTACGTCGGCGGCGAGGCACCCACCCTGCACCGCCTGGGCGGCGCCGACTGGACGAAGACCAAGGCACGCGCGAAGAAGGCGGTCAAGGAGATCGCCGCCGACCTGATCAAGCTCTACAGCGCGCGCATGGCCGCCCCCGGCCACTCCTTCGGCGCCGACACGCCCTGGCAGCGCGAGCTGGAGGACGCCTTCCCCTACGCCGAGACCCCCGACCAGCTCACCACCATCGCCGAGGTCAAGGAGGACATGGAGAAGTCCGTCCCCATGGACCGCCTGATCTGCGGCGACGTCGGCTACGGCAAGACCGAGATCGCGGTACGGGCCGCCTTCAAGGCCGTACAGGACGGAAAGCAGGTCGCGGTCCTGGTGCCGACGACCCTGCTGGTGCAGCAGCACTTCGGGACGTTCTCCGAGCGGTACGCGCAGTTCCCGGTGAGCGTGAAGGCGCTGTCCCGCTTCCAGACCGACACCGAGGCCAAGGCCGTCCTGGAGGGCCTGAAGGAGGGCTCGGTGGACATCGTCATCGGCACCCACCGGCTGTTCTCCTCCGAGACCAGGTTCAAGGACCTGGGCCTGGTCATCGTCGACGAGGAGCAGCGCTTCGGCGTCGAGCACAAGGAGCAGCTGAAGAAGCTGCGCGCCAATGTCGACGTGCTGACGATGTCCGCGACCCCGATCCCCCGGACCCTCGAGATGGCCGTGACCGGCATCCGCGAGATGTCCACGATCACCACGCCCCCGGAGGAGCGCCACCCGGTGCTCACCTTCGTCGGACCGTACGAGGAGAAGCAGATCGGCGCCGCCATCCGCCGCGAACTGCTGCGCGAGGGCCAGGTCTTCTACATCCACAACCGCGTCGAGTCCATCGACCGCGCTGCGGCGAGACTGCGCGAGATCGTCCCCGAGGCACGCATCGCCACGGCCCACGGCCAGATGTCGGAGTCGACGCTGGAGCAGGTCGTCGTCGACTTCTGGGAGAAGAAGTCCGACGTGCTCGTCTCGACCACGATCGTCGAGTCCGGCATCGACATCTCCAACGCCAACACCCTCATCGTGGAGCGCGGCGACACCTTCGGCCTGTCCCAGCTGCACCAGCTGCGCGGCCGCGTCGGCCGCGGCCGTGAGCGCGGTTACGCCTACTTCCTCTACCCGCCGGAGAAGCCGCTGACGGAGACCGCGCACGAGCGCCTGGCCACCATCGCCCAGCACACCGAGATGGGCGCGGGCATGTACGTGGCGATGAAGGACCTGGAGATCCGCGGCGCGGGCAACCTGCTCGGCGGCGAGCAGTCCGGGCACATCGCGGGCGTCGGCTTCGACCTGTACGTCCGCATGGTCGGCGAGGCGGTCGCGGACTACCGGCGCCAGCTGGAGACCGGCGAGATCGAGGAGGAGGCGCCGCTCGAGGTCAAGATCGAGCTGCCCGTCGACGCGCACGTCCCGCACGACTACGCGCCCGGCGAGCGGCTGCGCCTGCAGGCCTACCGCTCCATCGCCTCCGCCAACTCCGAGGAGGACATCAAGGCCGTCCGTGAGGAACTCACCGACCGCTACGGCAAGTTGCCCGAACCGGTGGAGAACCTGCTGCTGGTGGCCGGGCTCAGGATGCTCGCGCGCGCGTGCGGCGTCGGCGAGATCGTGCTCCAGGGCACCAACATCCGCTTCGCGCCGGTGGAGTTGCGCGAGTCGCAGGAGCTGCGGGTCAAGCGCCTCTACCCCGGCACGGTCATCAAGCCGGCCGTGCACCAGGTGCTGGTCCCGCGCCCGAAGACCGCGAAGGTCGGCGGCAAGCCGCTGGTCGGCCGTGAACTGCTGGGCTGGGTCGGTGAGTTCCTCGCCTCGATCCTGGGGTCGTAGGCGTCGCTAGGGGGGTCCTGCGTAAGGGGGGCATGAGGACCGGTGAGCCGGCGGCGGCGACCGGCGCGCCGCCGCGCGCCCTGCGCCACCACGAACCGGCGGGCCTGATCACCTCCCAACGCGCCGCCAGCGGCTACCGAGCACACCGCAGTCGGGGCGGCCGACCCGGACGAGCGGGGTGTGGCCGGGCTGCCACACGCGGACCACGGCCCGCTGCTCGGGGCTGTACCCGGAGCGGCCGGCCATCGGTGCCTCAATCGCCCCCGGCGCCCCCCCTGATGCCAACGTCAGGGGCAAGCTCCCCGGCGGCCCGTTGTGAGCGGGCTCATGCGCGTGCCGGCCGTGCTCCCCCCGTACGGCACCGGCATGCCCCAACTCGGCCACCGGTCGCCCGAAAAACCGCCTTGGCCCCCATCTGAAGTGGGCCTCGCGGCGGTTACCGTAAGGGACGGAACGATTCCGCCTGTGTCCGACGGGCGGACCCGGGCGAGTGAGGGGGGACGCACCGTGGCGCGTCCGAGGGGTGCGGTGGTCGCCGCCGTGGCCGTACTGGTCGCCGTGGCCGGCTGCAAGTCCGGGCAGAGCAAGGGCACCTCCGGTGCCGGTGCCGGGGGCAGCGGCGCGGTCCTGGCCGCCGTCGACGCCCTGACCGTCAAGGGCCGGGCACCCAAGACCGGTTACTCGCGGGCCCGGTTCGGCACCGCGTGGGCCGACACCGACTCCAACTCCTGCGACACCCGCGACGACATACTCAAACGCGACCTGAAGGCCGTGAGGTTCACCGGCGGCACCTGCAAGGTCTCCTACGGCCTGCTCGAGCCCGACCCCTACTCCGGCAAGGACATCACCTACCGGCGCGGCAGCAGCCAGGTCGACATCGACCACGTCGTCCCCCTCTCCGACGCCTGGCAGAAGGGCGCCCAGTACTGGGACGCAAGCAAGCGCATAGCGCTGGCCAACGACCCCCTCAACCTCATCGCGGTCGACGCGAGCACCAACCGCGGCAAGGGCGACGGCGACGCCGCCACCTGGCTCCCGCCCAACGGCAAGTACCGCTGCACCTATGTGGCCGCCCAGGTCGCCGTGAAGAAGAAGTACGGCCTGTGGGTCACCGCCGCCGAGAAGGCCGCCATGAAGAGGGTCCTCGACGGCTGCCCCGCCCAGAAACTCCCCACGGGTGGCAACCCCACCAAGGCACCGGAACGTTTCCGCGCCCGCTGAGCCGCGGACCGGGGGAAACACGGATGCGCCACGGCCGGGCCGGCGGGCAGCATGGCGGAATGCGCGATCTGCTGTGGGAGGACGTCTCCGGCTGGTTCGACCCCGAGGAGACGGGCGCGCTGCCCGACCTGAGCGTGCCCGGTACCTCGGCCGAGGACTGGCAGGCTCTCCTCGACCTGGTCGTGGCGAGCGGCTGGCGGCACGAGTACCTGGAGGGTGACGCCGTACGGCCCCTGCCGCGGGCGGCGCACGTGCTCGGCCGGCCCCCCGGCGCCGAGTGCCCGCAGCTGCGGGTGTGGCCGGTGCCCGGAATGCTCGCCGTCTTCCGCTTCCTCGGGGCCGAGGAGATCGACTTCGACGTCGACCTGCGGGAACTGCAGGGCCAGGAACGGCTGGACCTCTTCTGCGGATTCCTGCGGTCCCTCGGCCGGCACCTGCACAAGCCCGTGCTGATGGACCCCGAGGGCGCCTGCGGCCATCCGTTCCTCGGATACGACCCGCTGACCGACCGCGTGGCCCGCACGGCCGGTGCGCCGCCGCACCCGCCCCGCTGACCGGCGAAAACCGTTACCCGGGCCGGGGGCGCGCCGCCTACCGTGAGCGCCATGCACGTCAGGGTGAGCAGCATCGCCGAGCGGCCCGACCGGCTGCCGGTGTTGTTCGAGATGGCCGACACATGGCCCGAGTTCGTGACCAACGACCCCGTGGGCAACGCCCACTACGGCCGTATCCCCGCCGAACTGCCGCAGTATGCGTTGTTCGCCGAGGACGAGCACGGCGACATCGTCGCCCACGCCTTCAGCGTCCCCTTCGCCCTCGACACCGACGGCCGGCGCGCCCTGCCCGCGCGCGGCTGGGACCAGATCCTGTTGTGGGCCTTCGCCGACCTGCGCCGCGGCACCCGCCCCGACACGGTGAGCGCGATCTCGGTCACCATCGCCCCGCACGCCCAGGGCCACGGCCTGTCCGCGGTGATGCTCTCGGCGATGCGGGAGAACGCCCGCGCGCTCGGCTTCCGCGAGGTCGTCGCCCCCGTCCGTCCCAGCGCCAAGCACCGCGAACCACACACCCCGATCACCGAGTACGTCCACCGGGTCCGCCCCGACGACCTGCCCGAGGACCCGTGGCTGCGCGTCCACGCGCGCGCCGGAGCCACCATCGACTCCATCGCGCCGGCCTCCATGACCGTGGGCGCCTCGCTGGAGGAGTGGCGCCGCTGGACCGGGCTGCCGTTCGACACCGCGGCCGACGTCGAGGTGCCCGGCGCACTGGTCCCGGTCCGCTGTGAACCGCAGCGCGGATACGCCGTCTACGTCGAGCCCAACGTGTGGATGCGGCACCCGCTGTGAGCGGGCGCCGCGTCCACTCCCCCGGTCAGGCGGTCTTCAGGCCCTTCAGGCTGCCCAGGATCTGCGTCGTCACCTTCTTCGCGGTGGCGGCTCCGTTGTCGGTGCCCGCCGTCGACAGCACGGTGATCACGGAGTTGCCGGTACGCGCCGCGATGAGTGTCGAGCCGTTCTGCCACGCACCGCTCGTCAGCGTCATCGTGTAGGCCTCGTCACCGAGCCCGGCCGTGGACGTGCCCGTGAGCTTCACCTTGGCGTGAGCGTCGGTGTCCGTGAAGGCGGCGCACTCGCCGGCGACGGTCTGCAGCCGCTTCATCACGGTGTTCGCCGTGGTGCCCTGGAACGTGTCGATCTCCTGGGCCACTTCCTCGGTCTTGCCGTGGTTCACGTAGTCGTTCTGCGCGAACGACACGCCTCCCTTGAAGCCGGTCACCTGTATCCAGGACGTGCCCTCCAGCCGGGTGCAGTCCGGCTTCGCGGTGCTCCGGGCGGCGGGGGAGAGGAACTGGGTGCCGCTGTCGGAGGCACCGTCGGACTCGGGGGCGAACCCGGACGGGAAGACCGACGCCGGCGCCAGCGCCTTCTTCAGCTGCGTACCGGTGGCGAGACCGGCGTTCAGGTCCTTCGCGTCGGCCGGCTTGGCGCCGGTGCCCTCGTGGCCGGCGGAGGAACCGGACGAGCAGGCGGTGAGGGCCAGCGGGAGCGCCGCGACGGCGAGGAGCGTGGCGACACGGGGGGTGAGGCGCATGACAGTCCTTCAGGAGAGCTGGGTGTTACGGGGATGTGTGTACGGCGCGCCGAACGGTGTGCCGTACGGCGTCCGGTCCGGTCCGGCAGCGCGGGGTCGGGCCCGGGCAGCCGGAGCCGGTGGGACAGGTGCGGTGCGCGTGTGCGCGGTGGGGGGGGGGGGGGTGGGGGTGCGCTGCGCGGGTGCGTGCGGTGCGCGGCCGGCGAGCGGTGTGCGGGGGCGGCGGTGGGACCGGCCGGGCCGGTTCAGGCCGCCTTCTTCCAGTCGCCGCAGCCGCTGGTCTTGAAGTAGGCGTCGCCCGGGCTGATGGTGACGACGGCCGTGCCGGTCACGTTGTCGTTGGCGATCAGCGAGTTCGGCCCGTGCTCGGCGTCCTTGGCGCGCTCCCAGTAGCAGTTGTCGTCGGCGGTGTTCCCGGTCGACCTGTAGGTGCCCGGCGCGATGTCGGTACCGACCTTGAACATGCCTCCGTCGCCGTTCATCGAGGAAGCGGGCGTGCCTTTCGTCCTGGGGCCGACGGCCTCCCAGTCCTTGCAGCCGGTGGACTTGAAGATCTTGTCGGTGGGCTTGATGGTCACGTAACTCGTGCCGGTGACGTTGTCGTTGGCGAGGAGCGACTCCGTCTCGCCCTTGGCGTCCTTGGCGCGCTCCCAGTAGCACATGTCGTCGGTGTTGCCGGTCGTGCGGTAGGTGCCCGGCTTCACGTCCGAGCCGACCTGGTACTCGCCGTCGCCGGCGATCGCGGCGGCCTTCTTCTTGTCCTTGGTGCTGCCGGGCGTGTGCCCGGCGGAGGCGGAAGAGCCCTTGCCACTGCCGCCGGGACCGCCGTCCTTGCCGCTGCTGCCGGCGTTCGCCGACACGGCACCGATGACGACGACCCCCACGACGGCGCCCAGCGCGACCTTGGCTTTCATGCCCATGGCGAATCCCTCCCCAAAACGGCGGCCTCCCCCTCCGGTGGCCGCTGGTTCGCTGGGTCAATAAGAGCAGAGCCTGTGAACCGAGTCAACAAGGTTCACAGCATCCGATGGGTACACGGCGTGAATGCAGGGATCTTGTGTACGCCGGTATGCTCGGCACACACACGGGACGAGGGGGAGTGGGGCCGGTGCAGGACAACGCGACAGAGGTGACCGCTGCCGGAATCGCCCGGCTCGCCGGAGTGGGCCGGGCCGCCGTCAGCAACTGGCGCCGCCGGCACGCCGATTTCCCCAAACCGGTCGGCGGCACCGAGACCAGCCCGTCCTTCGCGCTCGCCGAGGTCGAGGCCTGGCTGCGCAAGCAGGGCAAACTCGCCGAGGTCCCGCTGCGGGAACGGGTCTGGCAGCAGCTCGTGGGACATCCCGAGGGCCCGCTGACCGCCCTGGTGCACGCCGGCTGCGTCCTGCTCCTGATCCACGAGCGCCCCACCGTCTGGCTCGACGCGAGCGCCGGCTCCGACGCACGCCTCGCCGCGATGCTGCCGGGCGCGCTGGAGGAGGTACTGGCGGCGCGTCTCGGCACCGCGCGGGGGCGGCGGGCCGGGCGGGGCGGCTCGGGGGCGTCGAGTGTGAACTCAGGTTCCGAGGTGCCTGGTGTGAGCGCGGGTTTCGGGGTGCCCGGTGTGAACGCCGCCTCTGGGACAGCCGATGTGAACCCGGATTCCGCGGCGCCCGCTGTGGACGCAGCGCGCACGCCCCCCGCTGTGAACTCCTCAACCGCCGAGCAGGCTGTGAACGCCCCACCAGCTGTTCACAACGCCACCGCCGTTCACGGCACCCCCCGCACCCCCCGCACCCCCGCCCTCCGCACCCCCACCGGCCCCCAACTCCTCCCCTCCGCAGCGCTCCTGCGCGGCGTGGCCGAGCTGGCCGCCGAGACCGGGGCACGGCAGGCCTTCGAGTTCCTGCTGGGCCGGCACCTGGATGCCAACCCCCGCCAGTACACGCTCACCCCGGCCGAACTCGCCGGGCTCATGGCCGACCTCGCCGGCCCCGCCCGCACCGTCCTGGACCCCGCCTGCGGCACAGGCGCCCTGCTGCGGGCCGTCGACACCCGCCCCGACCAGGAGCTGTACGCCCAGGACAGCGCGCCCGACCTGGCCGCGCTCACCGCGCTGCGGCTCGCCCTGCACTCCCGGGCCGGCGTACGCGGCGCTGCCGGCGACACCCTGCGCGCCGACGCCTACCCCGAGCTGCGCGCCGACGCCGTGCTGTGCCATCCGCCGTTCAACGAGCGTAACTGGGGCCATGACGAACTCGCCTACGACCCCCGCTGGGAGTACGGCTTCCCGGCCCGCACCGAGTCCGAACTGGCCTGGGTGCAGCACGCGCTGGCCCGGCTGGCCGACGGCGGCTCCGCCGTGCTGCTCATGCCGCCGGCCGCCGCCTCCCGCCGTTCCGGGCGCCGGATCCGCGCCGACCTGCTGCGCCGGGGCGCGCTCCGGGCCGTGATCGCGCTGCCGGCCGGGGCGGCGCCGCCGTACAGCATCCCGCTGCACGTGTGGGTGCTGCGCCGGCCCGACCGGACGCCGGCGGCGCCCGAGGTGCTGCTCGTGGACACCGGCAGGTTCGCCAGGGAGGGGCGCGGCGGGCCGGACTGGCCGGCGGTGCGCGAGGCCGTCCTCGACGCCTGGCGTGCCTTCGAGCACGCGGGGCGGCCGGCGGAGCGGCCGGGGCTCGCCCGTTCCGTGCCGGTCATCGAACTCCTCGACGACGACGTCGACCTGGCCCCCGCCCGCCATCTGCCGCCGGCGGCCGTGGCCGACGGCGCGGAGCAGCTCACGGAGGTGCGCGAGCGCCTCGGCACGACCCTGCGCCTGACCGCCGAGCTCACTCCGCCGCCCGCCGCCCCCGCGCCGGACGCGCGCTGGCCGCTCACCACCATCGGTGAACTCGCGCGCGGGGGCGCGCTGGTGATGCGCACCGGCGGAAACGGCGGCCACGCGCGCGTGCCCGTCCTCACCGACCACGACGTCCTCGCCGGCACGGCGCCCTCCGGGACGCTTCCGGAGAGCGAAGAGGAGGCGGTGCTGACCGAGCCGGGCGACGTCGTCGTACCGGTGCTGGGCGGCGGCTCGGTGGCGCGCGTGATCGACGAGGCGACGGGGGGCGCCGCCCTGGGGCGCAACCTTGTGCTGCTGCGCCCCGATCGCACGGCGCTCGACCCGTGGTTCCTCGCCGGGTTCCTGCGCGGCACCGCCAACAACCGGCAGGCCAGCAGCTATGCCTCCACCGCGACCCGGCTGGACGTGCGCCGTCTGCAGCTGCCCCGGCTCCCGCTGGACGAACAACGGCGCTACGGCGCGCGCTTCCGCGCACTCGACGAGTTCGAGCGGGCGCTGCGGCTTGCGGGCCGGCTCGGGGAGCAACTCGTGCGCGGGATGTACGACGGGCTGACGGACGGGACGGTGGCACCGGACTGAGGGCCCGGAGCGCGGCAACGGTTCGGTACACCCGGGACCGGCTGTCCTCGGCGGCCTATACGCTCGGACTCAGCACACACGTCCGCACGCATCAGGCCTCCAGGAGCAGCCATGCAAGGCCACGGCTACGCGCCGCCACCGCCGCAGCCACCCTCGACCGGGGTGCTGGTCGTGTTGCGCGTGATCTTCGTGGCGGTGGCGCTCTTCAGCATCGGATTCCTGGCGTGGGTGGCGCCGCTGCGCGCGGCGATCGTGACCCGCAGGCCCGCCGAGTGGTGGTTCTTCGGCGGATCCGTGACCGTCCTCGGCATCTGCTTCGCACTCTTCAGCACCGACCACACCGACGACTTCAGCTCGCCGAACGGCACTCTGGGCATGAGCATGCTGCTGCTGAACGCCGTCGCCTGTGTCGCCTACTACCTCTACGCGGACATACGCCACTTCCAGCGGCTCCGCCAGGCTTACGCCGGCCAGGTGCCGCTGGGGCCGGGCTACGCATACCCCCAGTCCGTCTCGCCGTTCACCGCGACGACCGCGCCGAGCAGGCCGAGCACGCCGCGACCCCCGTACGTGCCGGCCCCGATGCCCCACATCCCCGCGCCCCAGCCGCACGTCCCCGCACCGCCCCAGCGCCCGGCGCCCAGCCACATCGAGCAGGTCCGCGCCGAACTGGACGAGCTGAGCGACTACCTGCGCCGGCACGACGGCCGGCCTGACGGCCTGCACGACGGACGGCACGACGGTCACGAGAGCGGACGGTGAGTGTGGCGGCAGGGCGTGTCGTCGCCGGCCGGTATGAACTGTCCACGCTCATCGGACAGGGCGGCATGGGGCAGGTGTGGACGGCGTACGACCGGCGGCTCGACCGGCGCGTGGCGGTGAAGCTGCTGCGCCCCGACAAGGTGGCGGGTCAGGAGGCGGACGAGCTGCGCCGCCGGTTCATGCGCGAGTGCCGGGTGACCGCCCAGGTGGACCACCCCGGCCTGGTGACCGTGCACGACGCGGGCAGCGAGGGCGAGGAACTGTTCCTCGTCATGCAGTACGTCGACGGCGCCGACCTGTCCGACCACCTCGCCGAACACGATCCGTACCCGTGGCAGTGGGCGGTCGCGGTGGCCGCGCAACTGTGCGCCGTGCTGAGCGCCGTGCACGCCGTGCCGATCGTGCACCGCGACCTCAAGCCGCGCAACGTGATGGTGAAGCAGGACGGCACGGTCACCGTGCTCGACCTGGGTGTGGCCTCGGTGATGGACACCGACACCACCCGCCTGACCCACACCGGCTCACCGATCGGCTCGCCCGCCTACATGGCGCCGGAACAGGCGATGGGCGGCGCGGTCGGCCCGTACACCGACCTGTACGCGCTCGGTGTGCTGATGCACGAACTCCTCAGTGGTGACGTGCCGTTCGCGGGCTCGACGGCGCTCGGCGTGCTGCACCGGCACCTGTACGAGCCTCCGCTGCCCGTGCGCCGTATCCGCCCCGAGGTCCCCGAGGCGCTGGAGAGGCTCGTGCTGCGGCTGCTCGCCAAGGACCCGCAGCACCGTCCGGGCTCCGCGCAGGAGGTGTACGAGGAACTGGCGGCGCTCCTGCCCGCGCGCGGGACGCCCACCGGGGCGCCCCTGGACCCCACGCGCCCCTTCCTGCGCCCGCACGCCCCCTGGCCGGACCGCGCGCGGACTCCCGCGCCCCAGCCCGCCCCCGTCGCGCCGGCGCCGCCGGTGGCCGAGAAGCCCGATGTCGCCGCCGCCGTGGACGAGGTCAAGCGCCTGCTCGGGGAGGGGCGCATCACCCAGGCCGTGGACATCCTGGGCGCGATCCTGCCCGCCGCCGCCGAGCAGCACGGCGAGCACTCCCCGGTCGTGCGCACCCTGCGTAAGCAGTACGCGGCCACGCTCATGGACGACGGCCAGTACCGGCGCGCGCTGCCCGAACTGCGCCGCCTCGCCGACGAACGCGCCGCCGAGGCCGGCCAGGCCGACCCGCACTCCCTGCGCTACCGCTACGAGGCCGCGCAGTGCCTGGAGCAGCTGGGCCAGCCGGCGGCGGCGCTCGCCGAGTACCGCGCGCTGCTGCCGTACTACGAGAACCAGTACGTCTCCGGCGACCCGCAGCTCGCCCACGACGTGCGCCGGCGCATCGGCCTTCTGCTGCTCGCCCTCGGCGACCGGCCGTCCGCCCACGACACCCTCGCCCGGCTGCTGATGGACGTGGAGCGGCTGCACGGCCCCGGTTACCCGATGGCCATGGAGATCCGGCGCACCCTGCAATGGCTCGGACAGGTGCGCGGTTAAATATGCCGTTGCCCCGGGAGGTTCCTGTGAACTCCCGTGGCGCGGTATCGACGTAGGGCACACACGCACCAGGGGTGGGTTTCATGGCCGGCCATCGGCAGTCGAAGAAGCACAGATACATCACATGGGCGGTGGCCGGGGCGGCCGTCGTCGCCGGCGCCGGCATCGCCGCTCAGACCTCCATGGCCGCCACCGCGTGGCCCGCGCAGAACACCTTCACCGGGCGCGCGTTCGACACCTGTGCCGCGCCCTCGCTGTCGGCGATGAAGGCCTGGCACACCGGCTTCTACGGTGCCGCCGCCGTCTATGTGGGCGGCAGGAACCGGGGTTGCGCACAGCCCAACCTCACCGCCTCCTGGGTGAAGTCGGTCAGCTCCCTGGGCTGGAAGCTCGTCCCCCTCTACGTCGGCGCCCAGCCGCCCTGCCAGTCCGGTTCCAACCCGGAGAAGCTGACCTCCGCCACCGCCGCCTCCCTCGGGGCGACGGACGCCGCCGACGCCGTGGCCAAGGCCTCCGCCCTGGGCATGAAGGCGGGCAGCGCGATCTACCTCGACATGGAGGCGTACGACACCACGAACACGTCGAGCAACGACGCCGTGCTGACATATGTGCGCGCCTTCGACAAGGGGCTGCACGCCAAGACGTACCGGGCCGGCTACTACGGCTTCAGCAGTTCCAGCGCCAAGGCCATCGCCACGGCGACGGACAGGACGGACCTGCCGGGCAACCTCTGGTACGCGCTGTGGGACAAGAACAACACGACGACGGCGGATTGGCCGTGGGGTTCCACCCAGTTCACCAACCACAGCCGCGGCCACCAGTACCTGGTCAACAGCAAGGAGTCGCACGGCGGGGTCACGCTCACCGTCGACCGTGACGCGTGGGACGCGCCGGTGGCCGTCACCGGCTGAGCCGGGGCCTGCTCCGGCCGGGGGCGCGACGGTGCCCGAAGCGCGTACGAATCGTTGGTCGAATGGGTTGGCCCCGGCCTTCCCACTGCCTACCATCGATCATCGCAAGACTTTGTGCACCGTCGCACAATCTCCCCTCTGGAGGTTTCCTTGCACCGCCGCCGTCGCACCGCGCTCGTCCTCACCGCCGCGATCGCCGCCGCGGCACCCCTGCTGACCGCCTGCGGAAACGATGCGCACGCGGGTGCCGCGGCCGTCGTCGGAGGGCAGCGGATCACCGTCGCCCAGCTGGAGAGCCGGGTCGACGAGGTCCGCAGGGCACAGCGGGCCGCGGTTCCGGACGAGGCCCAGTACCAGCAGGTCCTCGCCTCCACCAGCAGCCTCACCCGGGACACCCTGCACAACATGGTTCTCGACCGGGTGCTGCACCGCGCCGCGCAGGACGCGGGCATCACGGTCAGCCGCAGGGAGGTCGAGCAGATGCGCGCCGGGCTGGAGCAGCAGGCCGGCGGCGCCAAGGGGCTGCAGACCGCCTGGCTGCAGAAGTACGGCATCGCCCCCGCCCACCTCGACGACAACCTCCGGCTCCAGCTGGAGGCGCAGAAACTGGCCCAGCAGCTCGGCACCGACACCACCCAGCCCGCCTTCTGGAAGGCGCTGTCCAAGGCCTCCCAGGAACTCCGCATCGACGTCAACCCGCGCTACGGCGCCTGGGACGTGCAGAAGAGCAGCCGGGTGGACGCCAAGACGCCGTGGGTGCGGGAGGTCACGACGGTGTCGGGCGGGCAGCCGGTGACGGCATAGGGCAGCCGGTCATACGTTCATACGATCGTCCCCGGCCTGTGGACAACCGAATCCGCTCCCTGCCGCCGTGGGTTACGTTCGGAGCGTGAACGCATCCAGCCCCGACCTCGCCCCCGCCGCCGACCCCGGTCGCATCGTCCTGCTCACCACCAGCCACCGCGTCGCGCCCGGCCTGCTGTCCTGGCCCGCCTGGCAGGCCCTGCACGGCGCCGACGCGGTGCTGTGCGCGGACGGCGCGCATCCGCAGCTGCCGTATCTGCGGGAGGCCGGGATAGCGGTGGAGGAGGCGTCCCCGATCGCGCAGGAGCTGGTCGACGCCTGCGCCGGCGGGCGGACGGTGGTGGTCGTGGCCACCGGTGAGGGGGAGCCCGCGCTCACCGACGGCCTGGCCCGGCTGGCCGGCTCCGGCCGGGTCGCGATGCCGGAGCTGGAGCTGCTCCCGGCCTCCTACGACCTGCCCGGCGCCCGTCTGCTGGACCTCGTCCAGGTCATGGACCGCATCCGCGCCGAATGCCCCTGGTCGTCCCGGCAGACCCACGAGGGCCTGGCCAAGTACGGGATCGAGGAGGCGTACGAACTGGTCGAGGCGATCGAGGCCGGCGACCGCGAGGAACTGCGCGAGGAGCTGGGCGACGTCCTGCTCCAGGTCGTCTTCCACTCCCGGATCGCCGAGGAGCACCCCGACGCGCCGTTCTCCGTCGACGACGTGGCCGGCGGCATCGTCGCCAAACTCGTTCACCGGCACCCGCATGTCTTCGGCGACGAGAAGGCCGAGACGCCGGAGGACGTCAAGGAGCACTGGCTGCGCACCAAGGCCGAGGAGAAGCGGCGCACCTCGGTCACGGAGGGCGTCCCGCTGGGCCAGCCCGGCCTGGCCCTCGCCGCCAAGCTCGCCTCTCGCGCGCGCACGGCCGGTCTCGACGTGCCGCTCCCGCAGGGCGAGGGCATCGGCTACGAGCTGCTGGCCCTGGCGGCCCGCGCCGAGGCGGAGGGCGTGGACCCGGAGGCGGCCCTGCGCGCGGCGGCGCGTGCGTACCGGGACGCCATCCGGCAGGCGGAGGGAGCAGCCCCCGAGGCAATACCCACACCCTCCGGCGACCACCAGGACGCGGAGGCTCACCGGGACCCTGCGCAGGAAGACGCCCCGAGGCGATAGCCGCAGCCCCGCCCCCGTCGGCCACCGAGCCGCGGTGGCTCACGGGGACTCTGCGGAGGGAGAGGCCCCGAGGCGATGACCGCGGCCCCCGTCGGCCACCGGGCCGCGGAGGGCCATCGGGATCCTGCGGAGGGAGCGGAGGGAGCAGCCGCTGAGGAGATGACCGCAGCCCCCGTCGGCCACCGGGCCGCGGAGGTCCACGGGGACCCTGCGGGGGCAGAGGCCCCGAGGCGATGACCGCGGCCCCCGTCGGCCACCGGGCCGCGGAGGCACACGGGGACTCTGCGGAGGGAGAGGCCCCGAGGCGATGACCGCGGCCCCCCGGCGGCCACCGGGACCTGCGGAGGCAGACGCCCCGAGGCAATACCCACACCCCCGTCGGCCACCGGGCCGCGGAGGTTCACCGGGATCCGGATACCGTCGAGGAGTGACCGACCAGCCTCACCGCCAGACCGCTGCCGACGCGGCCGCGGACTCCGCTCCCGCCCTGTTCACCTGGGAGTTCGCCACCGACCCCTACCCCGCCTACGCCTGGCTGCGCGAGCATGCGCCGGTGCACCGGACGCGGCTGCCCAGCGGTGTGGAGGCCTGGCTGGTCACCCGGTACGCCGATGCCAAGCAGGCCCTCGCCGACCAGCGGCTGAGCAAGAACCCGGCGCATCACGACGAGCCCGCGCACGCCAAGGGCAAGACCGGCATTCCCGGCGAGCGCAAGGCCGAGCTGATGACCCATCTGCTGAACATCGACCCGCCGGACCACACCCGGCTGCGCCGGCTGGTCAGCAAGGCGTTCACCCCGCGCCGGGTCGCCGAGTTCGCGCCCCGGGTGCAGGAGCTGACCGACCACCTCATCGACCGGTTCGCGGCGAAGGGCTCCGCCGACCTCATCCACGAGTTCGCCTTCCCGCTGCCCATCTACGCCATCTGCGACCTGCTCGGCGTCCCGCGCGAGGACCAGGACGACTTCCGGGACTGGGCCGGGATGATGATCCGGCACGGCGGAGGGCCGCGGGGCGGGGTCGCACGGTCGGTGAAGAAGATGCGCGGCTACCTCGCCGAGCTGATCCACAAGAAGCGCGAGGCGCTGCCCGCCGAGCCCGCGCCCGGCGAGGACCTGATCTCCGGCCTCATCCGCGCCTCCGATCACGGCGAGCACCTCACCGAGAACGAGGCCGCCGCCATGGCCTTCATCCTGCTGTTCGCCGGTTTCGAGACCACCGTCAACCTCATCGGCAACGGCACCTACGCCCTGCTCACGCACCCGGGGCAGCGCGAGCGCCTCCAGGACTCCCTGGCCAGGGGGGAACGGGACCTCCTGGAGACCGGAGTGGAGGAACTCCTGCGCTACGACGGTCCGGTGGAGCTGGCCACCTGGCGGTTCGCCACCGAGCCGCTCACCATCGGCGGACAGGACATCGCGCCGGGGGACCCGGTGCTCGTGGTGCTCGCGGCGGCGGACCGGGACCCGCAGCGGTTCGCCGGCCCGGACGTGCTGGACCTCGCCCGCCGCGACAACCAGCACCTCGGATACGGCCACGGCATCCACTACTGCCTCGGCGCGCCGCTCGCCCGGCTGGAGGGCCAGACCGCGCTCGCCACCCTGCTCACCCGCCTGCCCGACCTGCGGCTCGCCGTCGATCCGGCCGACCTGAGATGGCGTGGCGGGCTCATCATGCGGGGCCTGCGCACCCTGCCCGTCGAGTTCACGCCGGTCCTGCCAGGCACCGGCTATCAGTAGTCCAGTCCCGCGAACCAGTCGCCACGGCCGCCCGGCGTCAGGTCGAGGAGGTGCCAGACCGGGTTGAGGAGGTCGATGCCGCGCTGGTCGATGTCCTCGGCCATGCGGGGATGGGCGGAGTAGAAGTGGCGGACCGTGCCGTCCGCGTCCCGGGTGAAGACGGAGACGGTCGAGTCCTGCACGCCGTTCTCGTCCTCGCTGCCGAGGTCGTACTTGAAGGTGCTGTCCCCGGCGCTCAGCAGGCGCAGCCGGGACCAGCCGCGGCTCCGGGCGTGCTGCCGCAGTGCGGGCAGGTCGGCGGCCGCGGCGACCACGAGGTCGGCGTTCCGGGCGACGTGGTGGGCGACGCCGTTGAAGCCGTCGATCCACAGGGTGCACATCGGACACGGGTGGGTCTGCCGTTTGCCGTACATGAAGTGGTAGACGATCAACGGGCGGTCCGGGGCGGTGAACAGTTCGCTCAGCCGCACCTCGCGGACGGGTGTGTCGTCGGCGCCGAGGTCGGCGGGGCCTTCGAGAAAGACGTAGTCGTCGACCTCGGCGCCCTGTGGCAGCGCCCTGCGCAGGGCCGCGACCCTCTCGCGGTGGCGCATGAGTTCGATCTCGGCGCGGCGGAGCTCCTCGCGGGCGGCGAGGTAGTCCGCCGGCTCTCCGGGCAACCGGGTGTGCCGCAGCATCGTGTCCTCCTGGAGGGGAACTGGATGGGAAGCCCCCGGGTCGGGGCGAGCCCATGGTTCCGGCCCGATCGCGCGCCAGGCGTGAGGCGCCGCCGTTCCCGACGGGTGACAAAGGGCGCAAGAGGGGACGAACGGCCGCCGCGCAGGCGGAAATGACAAACCTTCAACTTCGTGATCTTCACGTGATCTGCGCGGCATGAACTTGTGACAAGTGATCGTCTGCCGATACGTTCACCCATCAGTGTGGCGGCCCCGCTTCGGTCGCCGCGCCGGTCCTGCTGTCGCACGAAAGGCTTCCGCATGCTCTCCGGGAACGGTCGTCACCGTCGCCCCCGTCAGGCTCCGGCTCTCCTCGTCGCGGCCGGCGTGACCGGCTCCGCCATCGCCATCCCTCTGCTCGGCGCCGCCAGTGCCAACGCGGCCGACGGCACCACGTGGGACAAGGTCGCCGAGTGCGAGAGCGGCGGTTCCTGGAGTGCGGACACCGGGAACGGCTACTACGGCGGTCTGCAGATCTCGCTCGGCGACTGGGCCAAGTACGGCGGCACGCAGTACGCCGAGACCGCCGACCAGGCCAGCCGCTCCCAGCAGATAGCCGTCGCCGAGAAGATCCTCGCCGACCAGGGCACCAAGCCGTGGGCCACCTGTGCCCTGCTCTCCGGGCTGACCTCCGACTCCGCCTCGGTCGACGTCGACACCGGCGTCGGCGGCTCCGGTGGTGGTGACGGGTCGCACGGCGCGTCCGGCTCGGCCCAGGGCTCCGACTCGTCCGGTCTGCCGGATTCGTCCTCGCCTGGCTCCGGTTCGGGCTCCGATTCGGGCTCGGGTTCGGACTCCGGCTCCTCCTCCGGTTCGGACTCCTCCGGCTCCTCCTCGGACTCGAGCGCTACGCCGACCCCGAGCCCGAGTCCGAGCAAGGACACCACCGGCACTCCCGGCGCGGCCGACGGCTCCGCCGGAACCAGCACCCCCAAGTCCGACAAGACCGACAAGCCGGGCTCACGCGACAGCGGAAGCCCGCAGGGAGGCGACAGCTCTCCCGTGGCGGCGCCGGGTACCGACAACTCGGACAATTACCAGCAGAGTGGCGGTTCTTGGAGCCTGGTCGACACCGGCGCGCTCAGCAGTGGTGGACGTCACCGCGGCGAGAGCGCGGACGAAAACGTGACAAACGGTCAGAACGCCGCACCTTCCGGCCGTCACGCCGGCCGTGAACCGGGCACCTACACGGTCCGCGAGGGCGACTCGCTCGCCTCCATCGCCGACTCCCTTGGCGTCGACGGCGGGTGGCATGCCCTCTATGTCGGCAACGAGAAGGTGATCGGCGCCGACCCGAACCACATCGCCGCCGGTCAGACCCTGGAAGTCCCTGCCGAAAAGGGCGACGGCTAGCGGCAGTTGACGCCCCACTTCGCCACTGATGTCCGGTTTGGCGAAAGTGTGGGATGAGTCTCAGAAGCCCTGATCGTCTTTGAAATTCCGCCGATCGCATGTCTACGGTCAGGACCGCTCGTCACCACGAGCCCCGGCAGCCGCAACGCCGAATCCTGCCAGCGGTTGCCCGGGAACAGTCGTCGCGTCAAGCGCCGTAGGCAGGAGCGGGGGACCCAAGGTAAGCGCCGGGCCCAGCGGTTGACGCTGGACCGGCTTGGGGTGAAGCCGCGCCTCGGAAAAACGAGTGCGCGGCCGGGCAACTCAACCGGCCCGAACCCGACAGCTCACCTCGCAGGCGTCGGTGAGGGGATCGATCCATGCTGTTTTCCGGCAAGGGCAAGCACCGTCGCCCGTCCAAGGCCGTCCGCGCCATCACGCTCGCCGGTGTCACCGGCGCCGCCGTCGCCGCCCCGCTGATGGCGGCCGGCAACGCCTCCGCCGCCACCGCCTCCGAGTGGGACGCGGTCGCCCAGTGCGAGTCGGGCGGCAACTGGTCCATCAACACCGGTAACGGCTTCTACGGCGGGCTGCAGTTCACCAACTCCACCTGGGCCGCGTACGGCGGCACCGCCTACGCCTCGCGCGCCGACCTCGCCACCAAGGCGCAGCAGATAGCCGTCGCCGAGAAGGTGCTCGCGGGCCAGGGCAAGGGCGCCTGGCCGGTCTGCGGCACGGGCCTGTCGAGCGCCGCGTACAACGGCTCGGCCCCGGCGGCGACCACCAAGAGCGCCCCCGCCAAGAGCACCACCACCCGCTCCACCGACCAGCAGGCCGCCACCCGCTCCACCACGCGCACGGCCCCGTCGGCGAGCAAGACCGTCAGCACCCCGACCGGCAAGAAGGTCAAGAAGGGCGACGGCGAGTACAAGGTCGTCAAGGGCGACAGCCTCAGCTCCATCGCCGAGAAGCACGGCGTCAAGGGCGGCTGGCAGAAGCTGTTCGAGCTGAACAAGGACATCGTCGAGGACGCGAACCTCATCTACCCGGGCCAGCAGCTGCACCTGAAGTGACATCTGGCTCCGAGCGGACCCACAGTGCCCTCACATCCCCGGCCCGCACACTGAAGGCCTCGTGAGGGCCACCCCCGTCCCCACGGACTCCCCGCCCCGGCGCGTGTTCCCCCGTACGCGCCGGGGCGGGGTCTTCTGTTTCCGCGTGCTGTTTCCCCACTCTTCAGCCGGGCCTCACCGGCAGGCCCCTTTGTTCCGTGGGTGAACAATGGGTACCGTCTGCGTGTCCCTCCCGTCCACGGGACGGTCGGTCGGTGGCCGACGGCCCGGGGGCGGTTAGGCTCTAGGCGCAAGGCACAGCCGTAAGGCACACAGCCCCGCACTACCAGCGTCACATCCACGAAGGAGATGCTCGTGCCGTCCATCGACGTCGTCGTAGCCCGGGAAATCCTGGACTCCCGAGGCAACCCCACGGTCGAGGTCGAGGTCGGCCTCGACGACGGCAGCACGGGTCGTGCCGCCGTCCCGTCCGGCGCCTCCACCGGCGCCTTCGAGGCCATCGAGCTCCGCGACGGCGACCCCAACCGCTACCAGGGCAAGGGCGTCGAGAAGGCCGTCCTCGCCGTCATCGAGCAGATCGGCCCGGAGCTGGTCGGCTACGACGCCACCGAGCAGCGCCTGATCGACCAGGCCATGTTCGACCTGGACGCCACCGACAACAAGGGCTCCCTCGGCGCCAACGCCATCCTCGGCGTCTCCCTCGCCGTCGCGCACGCCGCCTCCGAGGCGTCCGACCTCCCCCTCTTCCGCTACCTGGGCGGCCCCAACGCGCACCTGCTGCCGGTGCCGATGATGAACATCCTCAACGGCGGCTCGCACGCGGACTCCAACGTGGACATCCAGGAGTTCATGATCGCCCCCGTCGGCGCGGAGTCCTTCTCCGAGGCCCTGCGCTGGGGCACCGAGGTCTACCACACGCTGAAGAAGGTCCTGAAGAGCAAGGGCCTGTCCACCGGCCTCGGCGACGAGGGCGGCTTCGCCCCGAACCTCGGCTCCAACCGCGAGGCCCTCGACCTCATCATCGAGGCCATCAAGGAGGCCGGTTACGCCCCCGGCCAGCAGATCGCCCTGGCGCTCGACGTGGCCGCCTCCGAGTTCTACAAGGACGGCAAGTACCTCTTCGAGGGCAAGGACCGCTCCGCCGCCGAGATGACGGAGTACTACGAGGAGCTCGTCGCGGCCTACCCGCTCGTCTCCATCGAGGACCCGCTGTTCGAGGACGACTGGGCCGGCTGGAAGGTCATCACCGACCGTCTCGGCGACAAGGTCCAGCTGGTCGGCGACGACCTGTTCGTCACCAACCCCGAGCGCCTCGCCCGCGGCATCGAGGAGGGCACCGCCAACGCCCTGCTCGTGAAGGTGAACCAGATCGGCTCGCTCACCGAGACCCTGGACGCCGTGGAGCTGGCCCAGCGCAACGGCTACAAGTGCATGATGTCCCACCGCTCCGGCGAGACCGAGGACGTCACCATCGCCGACCTCGCCGTCGCCACCAACTGCGGCCAGATCAAGACCGGCGCCCCGGCCCGCTCCGAGCGCGTCGCCAAGTACAACCAGCTGCTGCGCATCGAGGAGATCCTCGACGACGCCGCGGTGTACGCCGGCCGCAGCGCGTTCCCGCGCTTCAAGGGCTGAGCCGACCCGGGCTAAGTCTCAGCCAGTCATACGTACGTCCCCGTACCCGGTCCCGTACCGTGTCCGGGGACGTACGCACGTGTGTGACCCGGACACAAGGGGAGCGGAGGACCGATGGCCGTGAGGGACCGGGACCGTTTCTCCACCGCGACCAGGCTGCGGCTGCTCGGCGAGCAGACGGCGGCCCGGGTCTACCGCTCCCAGACCAGGCGCCAGGCCCGCCGCTCCCGGCTCACCGGCCGCGCGGCGCTGCTCGCCCTGGTGCTGTGCTCGCTGATCGTCGCCCTCGCCTACCCGATGCGGCAGTACGTCTCCCAGCGCGCGCAGATCTCCGACCTCCAGCGGCAGCAGGAGCAGGCCCGCAAGCGGGTCGAGCAGCTGCGCGACCTCAAGGCCCGCTGGCAGGACGACTCCTACGCCGAGCAGCAGATCCGGCGCCGGCTGCACTATGTGATGCCCGGGGAGACCGGGTACATCGTCGTCGACCCCGGCGCGGCCAAGCAGTCCCGTACCGACCTCAGGGCCGCCCGCCGGCCCTGGTACGCGAACGTCTGGGACGGCGTCGACAAGTCCGACGCCTCCGACCAGTAATCGATAGAAAGCCGACCTGAAGCAGTCATGGAAACGCCCCCGCCCGCCACGCCGCGCACCGAGCCCACCGACGCGGACGTCGAGGCCTTCAAGCAGCAGCTGGGCCGCCCGCCGCGGGGCCTGCGGGCCATCGCGCACCGCTGCCCGTGCGGTCAGCCGGACGTCGTGGAGACCGCCCCCCGGCTGCCCGACGGCACGCCCTTCCCGACGACGTACTACCTGACGTGCCCGCGTGCCGCCTCGGCGATCGGCACGCTGGAGGCGGACGGCGTCATGAAGGAGATGACGGAGCGGCTGCAGACGGACCCGGAACTGGCCGACGCCTACCGGGCGGCGCACGAGGACTACATCCGGCGCCGGGACGAGATCGAGGTCCTTCAGGGCTTCCCCAGCGCAGGTGGCATGCCGGACCGCGTGAAGTGCCTGCACGTGCTGGTCGCGCACTCGCTGGCCGCCGGGCCGGGGGTCAACCCGCTCGGCGACGAGGCGATCGCGATGCTGCCGGAGTGGTGGCGCAAGGGGCCGTGCGTGCAGCCGCTCCAGGCGCCCGACCCGGCGGACGAGCACCCCGGTGAGGAGGGCGCCGTCCTCGACCCCGCCGAGGTCCGCAGCGGCTTCTTCGCGGACCGGCCGATGGTTCCGGAGGGCTTCTTCAGGGTCGCCGCCGTCGACTGCGGCACGAACTCCATCCGGCTGCTCGTCGCCGACGTCGACCCGGTCACCGGCGAGCTGCTGGAACTGGACCGGCGTATGACGATCGTGCGGCTCGGCCAGGACGTGGACCGCACCGGCCGCCTGGCGCCCGAGGCGCTGGAGCGGACCTTCGCCGCCTGCCGCGAGTACGCCGGGGTGATCCGCGAACTCGGCGCCGCCCGGGTGCGGTTCGTCGCCACCTCCGCCTCCCGCGACGCCGAGAACCGGGACGACTTCGTGCGCGGGGTGCTGGACATCCTGGGCGTCGAGCCGGAGGTGATCAGCGGCGACCAGGAGGCCGGGTTCTCCTTCACCGGCGCCACCGAGGAACTGAAGGGGCGTGAGGACCTCACCAGGCCGTACCTGGTGGTGGACATCGGCGGCGGCTCCACCGAGTTCGTCGTCGGCGACGACCACGTGCGGGCGGCGCGGTCCGTGGACGTCGGCTGCGTACGGATGACGGAACGTCACCTGGTGCGGGGCGGCAAGGTCTCCGACCCGCCCACCGAGGAGCAGGTCGCCGCCATGAGGGCCGACATCGAGGCGGCCCTGGACCTCGCCGAGGAGACGGTCCCGCTGCGCGAGGCGCACACCCTGGTCGGCCTCGCCGGGTCCGTCACCACCGTCTCGGCCATCGCGCAGGAGCTGCCCGAGTACGACTCCGCGCGCATCCACCACTCCCGCGTCTCCCGCGACCGGGTCCGCGAGATCACCGAGTGGCTGCTGCGCTCCACGCACGCCGAGCGCGCCGCGATCCCGTCCATGCACCCGGGCAGGGTCGACGTCATCGGCGCGGGCGCCCTCGTGCTGCTCTCGGTCATGGAGCGGATCGGTGCCGAGGAGGTCGTGGTG
This sequence comes from Streptomyces sp. NPDC001153, assembly GCF_053598315.1. NCBI lineage: Bacteria > Bacillati > Actinomycetota > Actinomycetes > Kitasatosporales > Streptomycetaceae > Streptomyces > Streptomyces sp. NPDC001153. The sequence goes on along the minus strand of NZ_JBSFJZ010000019.1, from coordinate 95,551 downwards.
AGCGAGCACGACATCCTCGACGGCATCGCCTTCAGCGCGGCCGAGGCGGCGGCGTCGGGCGAGGAAGCCGCCCGCCTGCGATGACGTGGGACGGCCCCGGTTCCTCATGAGCAGGAGCCGGGGCCGTCACCCCGGCCCGGGCGGGCCGGCCGTTTCAGTTGCAGAGCAGGACGAGCAGGCCCTGGCACCCTCCCTCGTCGTCATCGTCGGAACCGTGGTGCCCGCCAGAGCCATGGTGCTGGTCATGGCCGCCCGCGGGGGCGGCCACCTTGGCGGTGAGGTGAGAGGCGGGCGTCGCCGCCACCGCGGACGCGGCCGTCGCCGTCCCCGCCGCGAGAGCGATGCCCAGCACCGCGCTGACCGTGCGTATGCGCGAAATGGCCTTCTTGGAGGCCTTCGGTGAAGTGCTCATGCAGGCACGCTATGGGCCACTCTGCCCGATATCGCGCGGTGCGTGGCCGACCGGGTGAACAGGGGTCCGCCCCAACGGTCCGGCCGGGTGAAGCCCTGTTGCCCGGCTCTCTTTTGTTACTGATGGGTAGCCAACTGCTGAGCAGGTCGGATAACGTTTGAGCGGCCGCCGGACGGCCCGTCGGACGTCGTCGGGGCCTCGTGATGACGCCGCGTCGGAAACCTTCGTGAAGTTCTTCACAAGGATTTCGGCCAGGTCGTGGCACACAAGGCGGTCCGTTGGCCCTTTCAGGGGGCCAAGAGGCCCTTGAACGTGTTCAGATCGAGGGTGTACGGCGCCTTCGGATCGCGTGTCGACGGGGGTGTTCCGGATGGCTCACGCTCCCGCCCGTCGCCGAGAGAGGCAGCTCACGCGGCCTTGACAACGGCTCAAAGGGTGCTGCGGTTCCCCTCGCGGGTCATGATCTGCGTCACGCGGGTCGCGCAGTGTAGCACAGGGCCTGTCGGACCTTGTGAAGGGGCGCACGAGCGACCCTCCAGGTGCGGGTGGATACTCGATGGCATGAGCACCACGGAGCGTCCCAGGATCCTCGTAGTAGGCGGTGGGTACGTAGGCCTGTACGCAGCTCGGCGCATTCTCAAGAAGATGCGCTACGGCGAGGCGACCGTCACGGTCGTCGACCCCCGGTCGTACATGACCTACCAGCCCTTCCTCCCCGAAGCCGCCGCCGGCAACATCTCCCCTCGCCACGTCGTCGTCCCGCTGCGGCGCGTGCTGCCGAAGGCGGAGGTCCTCACCGGTCGGGTCACCACCATCGACCAGGACCGCAAGGTCGCCACGATCGCCCCGCTGGTCGGCGAGGCGTACGAGCTGCCCTTCGACTACCTCGTCATCGCGATGGGCGCGGTCTCCCGCACCTTCCCGATCCCCGGCCTCGCCGAGCAGGGCATCGGCATGAAGGGCATCGAGGAGTCCATCGGCCTGCGCAACCACGTGCTGGAGCAGCTGGACAAGGCCGACTCCACGACCGACGAGGAGATCCGCCGCAAGGCGCTCACCTTCGTCTTCATCGGTGGTGGCTTCGCGGGTGCGGAGACCATCGGCGAGGTCGAGGACATGGCCCGGGACGCGGCCAAGTACTACAAGAACGTGTCCCGTGAGGACATGCGCTTCATCCTCGTCGACGCCGCCGACAAGATCCTCCCCGAGGTCGGCCCCAAGCTCGGCCAGTACGGCAAGGAGCACCTCGAGGGCCGCGGCGTGGAGATCTACCTCTCCACCTCCATGGACTCCTGCGTCGACGGCCACGTCGTGCTGAAGAACGGGCTCGAGGTCGACTCCAACACGATCGTGTGGACCGCCGGCGTCAAGCCGAACCCGGCCCTGGCCCGCTTCGGTCTGCCGCTCGGCCCGCGCGGCCACGTGGACTGCGAGCCCACCCTCCAGGTCAAGGGCACGGACTACATCTGGGCCGCCGGTGACAACGCACAGGTCCCGGACCTCGTCGGCCGCAAGGCGGGCAACGAGAACGCCTGGTGCCCGCCGAACGCCCAGCACGCGCTGCGCCAGGCCCGGGTCCTCGGCGACAACGTGGTCTCCGGCATGCGGGGCTTCCCGCAGAAGGAGTACGAGCACGCCAACAAGGGTGCGGTCGCCGGTCTCGGCCTGCACAAGGGCGTGGCGATGATCGTCATGGGCAAGATGAAGATCAAGCTCAAGGGCCGCCTCGCCTGGTACATGCACCGTGGCTACCACGGCATGGCGATGCCGACCTGGAACCGCAAGATCCGGGTCTTCGCCGACTGGACGCTCGGCATGTTCCTCAAGCGCGAGGTCGTCTCCCTGGGCGCCATGGAGAACCCGCGCGAGGAGTTCTACGAGGCCGCGAAGCCCGCGCCGGTCGCCGCCGCCAAGACCGAGGAGAAGGCCAAGGCCTCCTGACCTCGGTCGGCTGAACACGCCGAAGGGGCCGCCTGCCATCCGTGGTGCGGGCGGCCCCTTCGGCGTGTGCGGACCCCGGCCCCGCCGGGCCGGTGACGCACTCCGGTCAGGTGGCCACGGCGGGTTCCCCGGCCTGCCGGGGGCCGTGGTCGCGGGTCTTGATGCTGTCGAGCACCTGCCGGTAGTCGCGGTCCACGGCGTCCCGCCGGTCGCCGGTGCCGATCGTCATGATCATGAGCGCCTGCCTGCCGTGGTCGACCATGCGGATGTGCCCCACCTTGCCGTCGGCGCCGACGAGTCCCGCCTCCAGATAGTGGTCGCCGTCCTCGGTGCCGTCATGGACGCCGGTGCTGTGCAGCCTGGCCTCGGCATCGGAGCTGTTGTAGCCGTCCACCGCGGCCTTGAGACCTGTCTTCAGGTCCCACGGCTTGTCCGGGGCCTTGCCGGGCCCGTCGAAGACCGAGAAGCCCAGGGCTCCGTATCCGGTCGGCACCACATAGTCACGGCTGTTGACCCCGTGATCGCTGTACTTCTGCACCGCCGGTCTTCCGGGGAGCCGGACGGTGATCCCGCTCGGGGCGTCGGTGATCTTCTGCCACTGCGTGGCGGCGAACGCGCTGCCCTGCGACAGCACACCTCCGGTGATCACCGTGGTCGAGGCAGCGAGCAGGGCGAGGCGGTGCAACGTGGAAAGACGAACCATGGCCATGCACATCCGTTGGGGAGAAGGGGAAGCCGGGTACGTCATCCATTACGGCCCGGGCCCCGAGGCGCGTCATGCCCCTGCAAGTCGTGACTTGACCGACGGGCGGTGCCTCCCGCACACTCCCCGCCCCATCTGCATGGCATATGCAGCCGTTTTGCCGACTTGTAACTCCTTTGCGGGACTGCGCCGAACGGCCAACGGTGTTTACGTGGTTACCGGCATCCGGGATCTCGTCTTGGAGGTGTGCGCCATGGTCGACGCCGCGCCGCGGCTGAGGAGTCTTGCCGAGCAACTGCTGGGAACCCCGCTCCCGCTAAGGATCCGTGCCTGGGACGGGTCGCAGGCCGGGCCGCCGGGTGCGCCGGCGCTCGTCGTGCGCAACCGCCGGGCCCTGCGCCGCATGCTGTTCAAACCGGGCGAGCTGGGCCTCGTCCGCGGCTGGGTCGCCGGCGACCTGGACATCGAGGGCGACCTGTACGCCGCGCTCGAGGCCCTGGCAGGGCTGGTGTGGGAGCGCGGCGAGGAGGCCCCCGGCCTCCTGCAGGCCCTGCGCGACCCCGCCGTCCGGTCCGCCGTCCGCGAGCTGCTGAAGCTGGCCGGGCCGCCTCTCCCGCCCGCCCCGCCGCGCGAGGAGGTCCGCAGGCCGCGCCGGCATCTGCACACCCGGCGCACCGACAGGCAGGCCATCAGCCACCACTACGACGTCGGCAACGACTTCTACGAGATCGTCCTCGGCCCCTCCATGGTGTACTCCTGCGCCTACTGGGAGGAGGGCGGAACCCTGGAGACCGCCCAGCGCGACAAGCTCGAACTCGTCTGCGCCAAGCTCGGCCTGGCACCGGGTCAGCGGCTGCTGGACGTCGGCTGCGGCTGGGGCTCGATGGCCGTCCACGCGGCCCGCGAGCACGGCGTGAGCGTCGTCGGGGTCACCCTGTCGCAGGAGCAGGCGGCGTACGCCCGTAAGCGCGTCGCCGACGAGGGGCTGACCGACCGGGTGGAGATCAGGGTCCAGGACTACCGGGACGTGACGGACGCCCCCTTCGACGCCATCTCCTCCATCGGCATGGCGGAGCACGTCGGCGCCGAACGCTACCTGGAGTACGCCCGCCGGCTGCACGGCCTGCTCAAGCCCGGCGGGCGGCTGCTCAACCACCAGATCGCCCGCCGCCCGCAGCGCGACGAAACGGCGTACTCCGTGGACGAGTTCATCGACGCCTACGTCTTCCCGGACGGCGAACTCGCCCCCATCGGCACCACCGTCACCCTGCTGGAGCGGGCCGGGTTCGAGGTGCGGGACGTGGAGTCCCTCCGCGAGCACTACGCCCGCACCCTGCGCCGGTGGGTCGCCAACCTGGAGGGGGAGTGGGGCCGCGCGGTCCGCCTCACCAGCCCCGGCCGGGCCCGCGTCTGGCGGCTGTACATGGCCGCCTCCGCGCTCGCCTTCGAACGCAACCGGATCGGCGTCAACCAGGTCCTGGCCGTCCGCACCCCGGAGCCGGGCGCGTCCGGCCTGCCGCTGCGCACCCGCACCTGGAACACCTGACAGCCGGTACGACACGAGGGGCCCCGCGGCTGCGAGGCCCCTCCGGTCGTCGTACGGCTACTCGGACTTGATCGCCGCCAGCATGTTCAGCCGGGCCGCGCGCCGGGCCGGCCACAGCGCGGCCAGGACGCCGACCATGCCCGCCAGCAGCAGGAAGACCGCCATCCGGCCCCAGGGCAGGACCAGTTGGTACGTCGGCATCTTCGTGCCCAGCAGCTCACCGGCCGCCCAGCCGAAGAACACACCCAGTCCGATGCCGAGCACCCCGCCGAACAGGGAGATCACCAGGGACTCCAGGCGGACCATCCGCTTGACCGCCTTGCGGTCCAGGCCGATCGCGCGGAGCATGCCGATCTCCTGGGCGCGCTCGAAGACGGACATGGCCAGGGTGTTGATGACCCCGAGGACCGCGACGATCACCGCCATGCCGAGCAGGCCGTAGAGCATGTTCAGCATCGTCGTGAAGATCTGCGCGATGCTGTTGGAGATGTCCTGCTTGTCCTGGATCTTGATCGCCGGGTTGGTGCCGAGGACCTTCGTCAGCCGGGTCTTCGTGGCGTCGGAGGCGCCGTCCGCCGTCTTGACCATGACCTGCATGTCGGCCGGGTGCTTCAGGTGCGGGGTGAGGACCTTGTTGTCGAGCATGATGCCGTTGATCATGTCGTTGCCCTCGTAGACACCGGCGACGGTCAGCTGCCGTGCCGTGCCGTCCTCGAAGTGCGCCGTGACGTGCGAACCGGGCGTCCAGCCGTGCTCCTTGGCCCGGTCCTTGTCCACGACGATCTGCGAGCCGCCCACCGTGAACGTGCCCTCGTCCACCTTCAGATCGGTCAGCTTCCCGATGGCCGAGCCGTTGACACCGGTCAGGAACTCGGTCCTGCCGTCGATGCGGGACTCGGCGTTGCGCAGCGGGCTGCTGGCGGTGACGCCGTCGGCGGCGGCGAGCCTGGTCGCCACGTCCGGGGAGAGCGGGGAGCGGTTGGCCATCGAGACGACGTAGTCCGCGCGGATCGCCGAGGAGGCCATCTTGTCGATCGCGGTCTGCAGGCTGCCCGCCATCACCGTCATGCCGGTGATCAGGGTCAGGCCGATCATCAGCGCCGAGGCGGTGGCCGCCGTACGGCGCGGGTTGCGGACCGAGTTCTGGCGGGCCAGCTTGCCCGAGACACCGAAGGCGCGCAGCACCGGGGCGGCGGCCGCGATCAGCGGGCGGGACAGCAGCGGGGTCAGGATGAACACGCCGATGATGAGCAGGACCGCGCCGATGCCCATCGGGCCCTGGGCGGAGTCGGTGTCCATCGACGTGGCTGCGAGGACCACCGCGACGCCGGCCGCCGCGAACAGCGCGCCGAGCGTGTTGCGCAGCACCAGCGACTTGGTGGTGGCCTTGGCGTGCACGCTGCTCATCGCCGCCACCGGCGGGATCTTCGCGGCCCGGCGGCCGGGCAGCCAGGCGGCCAGCATGGTGATGAGGATGCCGACCGCGAGGGCGGACACCACGGTGCCGGGGCTGATCACCAGCGGCCCGTCGGGCACGCTCGCGCCGAAGGAGCCCAGCAGCGAGCGCAGGCCCGCGCCGATGCCGATGCCGGCGGCGAGCCCCGCCACACCGGCGACCGCGCCGACCGCGAACGCCTCGATCAGCACCGAGCGGGTCACCTGGCGGCGGGAGGCGCCGACCGCGCGCAACAGGGCCAGTTCGCGGGTGCGCTGGGCGACCAGCATGGTGAAGGTGTTGGCGATGATGAACGTGCCGACGAACAGCGCGATGCCGGCGAACACCAGCAGGGCCTGCTTCAGGCCGCTCATCGAGTCGGCGATCTGCTTGGCCTGGCCGTCGGCGAGCGTCTTGCCGGTGGTGTTCTCGACCAGGTGGGACGGCAGGGCCTTGTCCAGCTCGGCCTTCAGCGCGGTCTGGCTGGTGCCGGCCGCGGCCTTGACGTCGATCTCGTCGTACGTGCCCTTCTTGCCGAACAGCTTCTGCGCGGTCGGCGTGTCGAACAGGGCGAGGCTGCCGCCGGCGGAGACGTTGCCGTCGTCGGTGGTGAAGATGCCGGCGAGGGTCGGGGTGAGGACCGGGCCGTTCACCGACAGGCGCACGGTGTCGCCGACCTGGTAGCCGGCGCGCTTGGCGGTCCTGGAGTCGAGCAGCACCTCGCCCGCGCCGTGCGGGGCGTGGCCGCCGACCAGCGGGTACCGGGCGTCCTTGGTGCCCCAGTAGTTGCCGCCGTTGGACTGCCAGTCGCCGCCGGCCAGCTTGCCGTCCTTGTCGGCGACGGCGGTGAAGCCGCTGACGACACCGGTCGCGGAGGCGGCGCCGGGGACCTTCGCGGCCTTGTCCAGCGTGGCCTGGGTCAGGTCGGACAGTCTGCCGACCTGATCGCCCTTGGAGTCCTGGTACTTGGGCTGTACGGCGACGTCGACCTGGTCGAAGCCCTTGGCGGAGCTCTTCTGGTAGGCGTCGGAGATGGTGTTGGTGAAGACGAGCGTCCCGGTGACGAAGGCCACGCCGAGCATCACGGCGAGCACGGTCATCAGCAGCCGGGCCTTGTGCGCGAGGACGTTGCGCAGGGCGGTGCGGAACATCAGCTGGTACGGCCCTTCGCGTCGAACTGCTTCATGAGGTCGAGGACGGAGTCGGCCGTGGGGCCGTACATCTCGTCGACGATCCGGCCGTCCGCGAGGAAGACCACGCGGTCGGCGTAGGCGGCGGCGACCGGGTCGTGGGTCACCATGACGACGGTCTGGCCCAGCTCGCGCACGGAGTTGCGCAGGAAGCCGAGGACCTCGGCGCCGGAGCGTGAGTCGAGGTTTCCGGTCGGCTCGTCACCGAAGATGATCTCGGGCCTGGAGGCGAGGGCGCGGGCGACGGCCACGCGTTGCTGCTGGCCGCCGGAGAGCTGGGAGGGCCGGTGGCCGAGCCGCCCGGACAGGCCGACCATCGCGATCACCTGGTCCAGCCAGGCCTTGTCCGGCTTGCGGCCCGCGATGTCCATCGGAAGGGTGATGTTCTCCAGGGCGGTCAGCGTCGGCAGCAGGTTGAAGGCCTGGAAGATGAAGCCGATCTTGTCCCGGCGGAGCTTGGTGAGCTGCTTGTCCTTCAGGGAGCCCAGCTCGGTGTCACCGATGCGCACGGATCCGGAGGAGAAGGTGTCGAGGCCGGCCACGCAGTGCATCAGGGTGGACTTGCCGGAGCCGGACGGGCCCATGATCGCGGTGAACTCGGCCTGCCGGAAGTCGACGGAGACCTGGTCCAGGGCGACCACCCGGGTCTCACCCTGCCCGTAGATCTTCGACAGCTCCGTGGCGCGTGCGGCCACGGCGGTGGTCCGGTCGGCGGTGGGTGTGGTGGTCACGGGACGGTGCTCCTGTCGGGACGACGTGTGTTCCATGGGGACCGTTCCATCGTCCCGGCGCCGAGCGCGCGTGTAGTCAGTCGCTGTTCCGGTTCCGGGGGCCGCCTGGGGTCGGACGGGAGAGCGCCGTGTCATACCTGGGGAGGACGGCGGACCCTGAGAGCGTCGCCGACCCGGATCGCCCTCGAACCGCTGTCCAGCCGGTGTCGAGAACGGGTGGAACACCCTCGTTCGGACGGTGAAATTCCGTCATTCCACGTACGGCCGCAGCCCCGTCACGTCACGCTGTTGGCAAGTGCGGATGGCCCGTTCCATGGGCTGATGCACCCTCAGACGTCAATAAAATAAGACAACATCGGTCCGCCCATCCGCTGTTCGGGGGATGCGTCCCGATAGGCTCGAACCTCGAAGCGGAGCCCATGGCCTGCCCGGATGGTGGAATGCAGACACGGCGAGCTTAAACCTCGCTGCCCCTTCGCGGGCGTGCCGGTTCAAGTCCGGCTCCGGGCACCACCGCGCCTCCGCCGCAGGCGTGGACGTCGCCGCTGCGCATCCCATTGACATCACATGCCTCCCGGCGCAGACTCACGCCCGACATCAGTGAAGAAAACTTCACCAGGCGAACACTTCGCCGCCTGGGGCAAGGGCGCCACCGGAAGGGGCAGAGCCGATGCGCACCACCGTCGGGATCATCGGAGCCGGACCGGCCGGACTGCTGCTCGCGCGGCTGCTGCACCGCGCCGGTATCGACTCGGTCGTCCTGGAGAGCCACGACCGCGCCTACGTCGAACATCGGCAGCGCGCCGGAATCCTGGAGCAGGGCACGGTGGACGTGCTGCGCGCGGCCGGCGCCGGGGAGCGGATGGACCGGGAGGGCCTGCGGCACGACGGCATCGAGCTGCGCTTCGGCCGGCGCCGCCACCGCGTCGACTTCCCCGGCCTGACCGGCGGCCGGTCCGTGATGGTGTACGCCCAGACGGAGGTCTGCAAGGACCTGATCGCCCTTCAGCTGAAGGACGGCGGGCCGCTGCTGTTCGGGGCCGAGGCGCTGGCGGTGGAGGGCGCCGACGGCGACCGGCCGCGCATCCGGTTCCGGCGCCAGGGCCGCGAGGACCTGCTGGAGTGCGACTACGCCGTCGGCTGCGACGGCTTCTGGGGCGTGGCCCGCAGCGCCTTCCCGGCCGCCCTGTCCCGCGTGTTCGAACGGACGTACCCCTACGCCTGGCTCGGCATCCTCGCCGACGTCGCACCCTCCCACGACGAACTCGTCTACGCCCGCCACGACCGCGGCTTCGCCCTCCTGTCCATGCGGTCCCCGTCCGTCTCCCGCCTCTACCTCCAGGTCCCCGCAGGCGCGGAGGCGGACGACTGGACCGACGACGAGATCTGGTCGGAGCTGGAGCGCCGCTTCGAGACCGAGGACGACTGGCGGCTGGAACGCGGCCCCGTCACCCACAAGTCGGTCACGCCGATGCGCTCCTTCGTGCACGAGCCGATGCGCCACGGCCGGCTCTTCCTCGCCGGTGACGCCGCCCACATCGTGCCGCCGACCGGAGCCAAGGGGCTGAACCTCGCCGTCGGAGACGTCGTCACCCTCGCCCGCGCTCTCGCCCACGAGAAGGAGACCGGCTCGGCGGACCTCCTCGACGCCTACTCCGCGACCTGTCTGCGCCGCGTCTGGCAGGCCGAGCGGTTCTCCTGCGACATGACGACGATGCTCCATCCGGCCCCGGACGCCACGCCCTTCGACGCCCGCCTCCAACTGGCCCGGCTGGAGCGGATCGCCTCCTCCCGCGCGGCCGAGACCGACCTGGCCGAGGCGTACACCGGGTTCCCGCTGGGTTAGCGGCACGTCTCGGCGAGGTAGCAGGTTCGTCATGGAACGCGATCATCCTTGGCCGGGAATCACCGGTACGCGTAGCGTGTTGGGCAGCACGGCAGGGGAAAGATCCTCCTCAGGTATCATGGTCGGTCCTTTGCCAATCCATTACTCTTGAGCCAAGGCCGCGCACGGCAGCCATGGAGGAGTGAAATGAGGAGCAGTAACCCGGTCTTCTCGCGACGGGGGTTCAGCCGCGACAACGGCTACGCCGGCTTCAACACCGCACCGCAGGCCGGGTACGCACAGGGCAACCCGTACGCGCAGAACCCCTACGCCCAGAACCCGTACGCGCAGGCGGACCTCCAGTACGGCGCCCCGCCGCAGGCCCCCGCCACCACCGGCCGGATGACGATGGACGACGTCGTCGTCCGCTCGGCCCTCACGCTCGGCACCGTCGTCGTCGGCGCGGTCCTCGCCTGGGCGCTGCTGCCGGTCACGGCGACCAGCTACGGCCTGGCCGTCGGCTCGGCGATCGTCGCGTTCGTCCTGGCGATGGTCCAGAACTTCAAGCGCACCCCGTCGCCCGCGCTGATCCTCGGGTACGCCGCCTTCGAGGGCGTCTTCCTGGGCGTCATCAGCGAGATGTACAACAGCCGCTGGCAGGGCGCGCCTTTCCAGGCGGTGCTCGGCACCATGGCGGTCTCGGCCGCGACCCTGCTCGTCTACAAGGCCGGCTGGATCCGCGTCACCGCCCGCTACGCCCGCATCGGCATGGCCATCGCCATGGCCTTCCTGGTGGTCATGGCGGTCAACCTGCTGCTGGTCGTGTTCGGCGTCGCCGAGAACGGCGGTCTGCGCAGCTTCGGCCCGCTCGGCGCGCTCGTCAGCATCGTCGCCATCGTGATCGGCGCGTTCTTCCTGACCCTCGACTTCAAGCAGATCGAGGACGGCATCGCCTACGGCGCCCCGCGCAACGAGTCCTGGCTCGCCGCGTTCGGTCTCACCGTGACCCTGGTGTGGATCTACCTGGAGATGCTGCGGCTGGTGGCGATCTTCACCAACAACGACTAGCGCACGCGCCGGTCATGAGAAGGGCCCCGGGCTCCGACCCGGGGCCCTTCGCCGTCTGCTCGCCGTCTGCGGCGGCTAGAGCAGCTTGCGTGCCGCCCTCCTCAGGTCGTACTCGTGGACGATCGCCTTCGCGTGTCCGTACGCGAGGTCGTACTCGTGCCGGAGCCAGCTGACCTTCTCCTCGAAGCGGAACAGGGCGGGGCCTTCTTCAACGGTGCGCAGCCAGTCGGAAACCTCGCGACCGGTGCAGTGGGGAATGCGGGCGAGCAGATTGCGGTGGGTCTCCTCCGAGAAGAGCTGGGACATCGGCGCCTCCGAACGCAAAGGGGATGTAAGCCGGTCCTTCACGTCACGGTGCCTGAGCGTTCGCGTATTGGCAACAGTGCGGCACGTTACGCTCGGCGCGTGGTTGATACGACGCCCTTGACCCGAGCAGTGGATCACTTCGCCGACAGGTTGCGCGCGGCGCCGCAGAGCCGGCTTCAGCGGGGTGCCGCGGCCGAGGCTCTCGAGCTGGCCAGGGAGTTGGCCCGGCGGGCCCAGGCCGTCGAGGAGCCCGGGAGCGAGCCCCGGCAGATGCCGGACGCCGGGATGTTCGCCGTGGCCGATCAGATTCTCGTGGCCGCGCATGACTTGGCGGTGGTGCTGCGGAGTGACGACGAAGTGGCCGAAGCGGTGCGGGTGGTTGAGGAGGCGCGTCAGAGGGCGGGGGTCTGAGGCGCCCGAGGGGCGCTGTCCTCGCCCCGTCCACGCCCTCAGAGCGACGCGATGACCCTGTCGGCCAGGATGTAGACCATGTTCGTGCCGTCCTCGCCGTAGGCGAAGGTCAGGGTGTAGGCGCCGGAGATGCCGGACCCGCCCAGCAGGTACGGGGCCTCGCCCGCCTCCACCGCTGCCGCCAGGCGCTCGGCGGTCTCGCGGTGGCCCGGGGTCATGCACAGGGTGGTGCCGTCGGCGAAGACGTAGACGTCGAGGGTGCCGAGCGGGCCCGGGCGGACGTCGGAGAGCTCGACGCGGTCGGCGGCCAGCTGCTCCAGCGTGGTCACGGTGCGCTCGTGGTCGTTCACCCCCGGCGACTGCACCGGGACGAAGTCGGGGTGCGAGGGGTGACGGCGGCGGGCCGCGGCCAGTTCCGGGGACTCCCCGGCGAACTCGTCGGCGTCGGCGGTCGGCTCGGACACCGGCTCCAGGCCGGCGAAGTCGGTCTGCCGGGGCAGGAACACCTCGGTGTCGGGCAGGCCGAGGAGGGTCGGGGCGTCGGAGGCGTCACGGGCCTCCTGTGCGGCCCAGAAGGCACGTGCCTCGGCCAGCTCCCGCTCCCGCTCCTCGGCGAGCGCCTCGGCCACGGCGGCGCGTATCTGGTCGGCCTCCGCGCCGCTGCGGGCGTTCGGCAGCAGCGCGCGCATGGCGGCCGACTGGTTCTCGGCGAGCTGGGTCTGCAGCTCCGCCAGCTGGCGGCGCAGCTTCAGAACGGTGCGCAGGACGGCGACGCCCACGGCGCCGGTGGCGGCCGTGGTGAGCAGCAGGGCGATCGGCATGGCGCTCACTGACGTACTCCCGGTTCAAAGTCGACCCCCGACTTTCCTACATCAGCTTGAAGGGCGGACTATCGAGCTGTCAGTGCGTAACGTCACGAAACGGACAGGACTTTGGGTTCGCGGCGTCCTCGCGTACCGCGACGACCCACGCTGACCTGCACCGATGTGTCCAGGGGGCGAGATAGGTCACATCCTGGGGGAAATTGGATCACGAAAAGGCCCAGAACCTTGGGGTTTCCTCGGTTCCGGGCCGTTTCCTGACGTGACGTGCCTGTCCCGTCACGGACGGTGCATCAGATCAGCTGAGGCGCTCGATGACCATCGCCATGCCCTGGCCGCCGCCGACGCACATGGTCTCCAGGCCGAACTGCTTGTCGTGCCACTGCAGGGAGTTGATGAGCGTGCCGGTGATCCGGGCGCCGGTCATGCCGAAGGGGTGGCCGACGGCGATGGCGCCGCCGTTGACGTTCAGCCTGTCGATGTCGATGCCGAGGTCCCGGTAGGAGGGGATCACCTGGGCGGCGAAGGCCTCGTTGATCTCGACCAGGTCGATGTCGTCGATGGTGAGACCGGCGCGCCGCAGCGCCTGCTTGCTCGCCTCGACCGGGCCGAGGCCCATGATCTCGGGGGAGAGGCCGGAGACGCCGGTGGACACGATCCGGGCGAGCGGGGTCAGGCCCAGCTCACGGGCCTTGGTGTCGCTCATGATGACGACGGCGGCGGCGCCGTCGTTGAGCGGGCAGCAGTTGCCGGCGGTGACGAGCCCGTCCGGGCGGAAGACCGGCTTCAGGCCGGCGACGCCCTCCAGGGTGACGCCGGCGCGCGGGCCGTCGTCCTTGCTGACGACCGTGCCGTCGGGGAGGGTCACCGGGGTGATCTCGCGCTCCCAGAAGCCGTTCTTGATGGCCTGCTCGGCCAGGTTCTGCGAGCGGACGCCGAACTCGTCCATGTCCTGGCGGGTGATGCCCTTGGCGCGGGCCAGGTTCTCGGCGGTCTGGCCCATCGCGATGTACGGGTCGGGCAGCAGGCCGTCCTCGCGCGGGTCGTGCCAGGTCGTCCCCTCCTGCTGGGCGACCGCCTCGGTGCGGGCCTCGGCCTCGGCGAACAGCGGGTTGTGGGTGTCCGGCAGACCGTCGGAGCTGCCCTTGACGAAGCGGGAGACCGTCTCGACACCGGCCGAGATGAAGACGTCGCCCTCACCGGCCTTGATGGCGTGCAGGGCCATGCGGGAGGTCTGCAGGGACGAGGAGCAGTAGCGGGTGATGGTGCAGCCCGGCAGGTGGTCCATGCCCATCTGCACGGCGACGACACGGCCCAGGTTGTGGCCCTGCTCGCCGCCGGGGAGGCCGCAGCCGAGCATCAGGTCGTCGATGTCCCTCGGGTCCAGCTCGGGGATCTTGGCGAGGGCGGCCTGGATGATCGTGGCGGTCAGGTCGTCGGGGCGCAGGTCCTTCAGGGAGCCCTTGACGGCGCGGCCGATGGGGGAGCGGGCGGTCGAGACGATGACGGCTTCGGGCATCACGGCTCCAGTGAACGGGGTTTTGTACGGGCAGGGCCGGTTGGGAAGTTACCGCTACGTATGGTCCAGGTCACCGGTGTCGGGGTGTGACACTGGCCGCAGTTTACTAAGCGCTTGCTTTTGCCTCCCGTGACTCGGCCGGTCATGCGCGGGCGGGCCCGGTCGCCGCCCAGGTCACAGGGACGGGCGGGCGGGCTCGGCCTCCGGTACGCGGCGCCGCCGCCTCCGCTTCAGCAGCGCCCACGGTCCCCGCGGCCCCGTCGGCATCGCCGCCGTGACCTCGGTACCCGCCTCCGACGCCGCCTCGGCAGCCGCGCGAGCGACCGGCAGGAAGCCCTCGCGCCGCGACACGTCCGGCCGTTCCTCCTCCGCCGGCCACAGGCCCAGCGCCGCGCACACCGTCGGCAACACCGCCATGGCCGCCGTCGCGTACCCCTCGGCCGAGGGGTGGTAGTTGTCCGGCCCGAACAGCTCCCGCGGGTTCGCCTCGAACTCCGGTCCCAGCAGGTCGCCCAGCGACACCGTCCGTCCCCCCTGCTGCACCGCCCCGATCGTCTGCGCCGCCGCCAGCTGCCGCGAGGCCCGCCGGGCGAGCCAGCGCAGCGGCTGCTGCACCGGCTCGATGGTGCCGAGGTCGGGACAGGTGCCGACGACCACCTCCGCACCGGCCGTGCGCAGCCGTCGTACCGCCGCCGACAGATGCCGTACCGAACGGGTCGGCGGCATCCGGTGGGTCACGTCGTTCGCACCGATCATGATCACGCAGACGTCCGGGACGGGCGACGCCCCCGACAGCACCAGCGCCACCTGGCGGTCCAGGTCGTCGGACCGGGCCCCCGGCTGCGCCACGTTCCGCAGCTCCACCGGGCGTTCCGCCACCGCCGCCAGCCCCGACGCCAGCAGCGCGCCCGGCGTCTGGCCCGACCGGTGCACGCCCTGGCCGGCCGCCGTGGAGTCGCCGAGCATGGTCAGGCGGAGGGGCGGTTCGCCGGGGACGTCGTAGGTGTGGCCGTACACGCCGTCGGCCATGGGAACGCGGCCGCCGCTGTGGTTGCCCACATGGCGCCGGGCCAGCCGTACCTCCGCGAGCAGCAGGCCGACCGCGGCCGCCCCGACCAGCCCGACCCCGCCACCGCCGTACGCCGCTCCGGCCGCGATCCGCCGGGCCACCCTCGCCCTCGACATGCTCGTCATGCGTCGCCGCCACCTCCTCGTAGCCGTTCACCCACTCCTTGCCCCGTACGGACCGTGCGTCAATCTCAACGGGGAGTGAACGGCCGCCCCGGCCACACAGCTGGCCTTAGGCTGGCGGCACCACTAAGACCACATCTTTTGCAGCAACCGGAGACAACGGTGCAATTCCACGACTCGATGATCAGCCTCGTCGGCAACACCCCGCTGGTGCGGCTCAACAACGTGACCGAGGGCATCCAGGCCACCGTGCTGGCCAAGGTGGAGTACTTCAACCCGGGCGGTTCCGTGAAGGACCGCATCGCCCTGCGCATGATCGAGGCCGCCGAGCAGAGCGGCGAGCTCAAGCCGGGCGGCACGATCGTCGAGCCGACCAGCGGCAACACCGGTGTGGGCCTGGCCATCGTGGCTCAGCAGAAGGGGTACAAGTGCATCTTCGTGTGCCCCGACAAGGTCTCCACCGACAAGATCAACGTGCTGCGGGCCTACGGCGCCGAGGTCGTCGTGTGCCCGACCGCCGTCGCTCCGGAACACCCGGACTCCTACTACAACGTCTCCGACCGGCTCGTCCGCGAGACCCCGGGCGCCTGGAAGCCGGACCAGTACTCCAACCCCAACAACCCGCTCTCGCACTATCACTCGACCGGTCCCGAGCTGTGGGAGCAGACCGAGGGGAAGATCACCCACTTCGTGGCGGGCGTGGGCACGGGAGGCACCATCTCCGGCACCGGCCGGTATCTGAAGGACGTGAGTGACGGCCGCGTCAAGGTCGTCGGCGCCGACCCCGAGGGCTCGGTGTACTCCGGCGGGTCCGGGCGGCCGTACCTGGTCGAGGGCGTGGGCGAGGACTTCTGGCCGACCGCCTACGACCGCACCGTCGCGGACGAGATCGTCGCCGTGTCCGACAAGGACTCCTTCCAGATGACCCGCCGGCTCGCCAAGGAGGAGGGCCTGCTGGTGGGCGGCTCCTGCGGTATGGCCGTCGTCGCGGCGCTGCGGGTCGCCGAGCGGCTCGGGCCCGACGACGTCGTGGTCGTACTGCTTCCGGACAGCGGCCGCGGCTACCTCAGCAAGATCTTCAACGACGAGTGGATGGCCGACTACGGCTTCCTGGAGGACGAGGGCCCGAGCGCCCGCGTCGGTGACGTCCTGAACGACAAGGCGGCCGGCACCATCCCCTCCCTCGTGCACATGCACCCGGAGGAGACCGTCGGCCAGGCCATCGAGGTGCTGCGCGAGTACGGCGTCTCGCAGATGCCGGTCGTCAAGCCGGGCGCCGGTCACCCGGACGTGATGGCCGCCGAGGTCGTCGGGTCCGTGGTGGAACGGGAGCTGCTGGACGCCCTGTTCTCCAAGCGCGCCTCCCTGGAGGACCCGCTGGAGAAGCACATGTCCGCCCCGCTGCCCCAGGTCGGCTCCGGCGAGCCGGTCGGTGACCTGATGAGCGTGCTCGGCTCGGCCGACGCGGCGATCGTCCTGGTCGAGGGCAAGCCCACCGGCGTGGTCAGCCGGCAGGACCTGCTGGCCTTCCTCGCCAAGGGCGGGAAGCAGTAGCGAACCCCCGGTGAACTGGGGGTTCACTGGCGTGGCTCGGGCGGTGCGGGGTTCGCGGAAGTGGTACGAGCGCGTCACGTGCGCGCAGCACCGGCTTAACACGGGTCCGGCACATTGGTGGGTGTCGGCGGGGGCGGGAGCGGCTCCCCTCCCCGGCCGGCGCCGAACGGCGCCTAGGACCTCCGGAGCGGCTCCCGGACCTCCATGGACGCCACGGACGCGAGAAGTCCGGCCCTGACCCGGCCCGCGTCCTTCGCGGGGACCGCCGTCGTCCCGCCCCCCGGCAACGGGGGTGCGGCGGTCCCCGCGCACACCCCTTTTGCGCCTGAGCCGGCGCCGCTCTCGCGGAGGTGGTTGCCCGCCGTCGTGGTTCCTCAATGAGCGGTTGCGGCCGTCGCGGCTTTCCAACTGCCCAGCAATGCAAGGCGTTCGGCCGTCTCCGAGCCCGGTTCGGGGGTGTACACCACGATCGTCCGGTCCGGGGCCGCCGGCATCGTGAGCGTCTCGTACGGCAGGGTCAGCAGGCCCGCCACCGGGTGTCGTACCTGCTTCACGCCGTACGCGCACTCCCTGACCTCGTGGTCGGCCCACAGGCGGCGGAAGTCCTCGCTCTTCAGGGACAGTTCGCCGACCAGCGCGCACAGCTCGGGGTCGTCGGCGTACCGGCCCGACAGCACCCGCAGATGGGCCACCGTCTGCGCGGCCACCGCCGCCCACTCGGGGTAGAGGTTCCGGCCGTCCGGGGAGAGGAAGACCTGCCGGGGCACGCTCCGTTCCCCCGGTGTCATGCGGCCGAAGCCGCTCAGCGCGTCGGCGATCGCGTTCCAGGCCACGACGTTCATCCGGGGGTCGAGCACGAAGGCCGGGTTGCGCTCCATGCCGTCGAGCAGGACCTGGATGCCCGGACGGATGCGGGGCGGGACCGCCCGCTGCCCCTGCCGCCCGTGCTGCCGGTGCTGCGGGCGCGCCACCGTCCGCAGGTACGCCTGCTCGGTCTCGTCCAGCCGCAGCACCCGCGCGATCGCGTCCAGCACCGCGTCGCTCACGCTCGTGCCCCGGCCCTGTTCCAGCCGGATGTAGTAGTCGACGCTGACCCCCGCGAGCTGGGCCACCTCCTCGCGGCGCAGGCCCGGTACGCGGCGCCGCCCGTGGCTGGGCAGCCCCACCTCCTCGGGCTGGATCCGTGCACGTCGCGAGCGCAGGAAGTCGCCGACTTCCCCTTCCAGCCAGTCCCCGTCCATACCTCGATCGTAGGGGAGCGGCCGGTCGCCAACCTGGTACTGGCAGACCCAGGAAAAGCCCAGCCCTGGGTACGGCCGGCGGAGGCGGCAAGGCTGGTGCCGGCCGCCGGGGAGCCGCCCCGGCGCCCATCACCAGGGGGAACACCCATGTCGTACGAGAACCTGTCCGGCCGTACCGCCGTCGTCACCGGAGCCGCCAGCGGCATCGGCGAGGCCGTCGCGCTGCAACTCGCCGCCGAGGGCGCCCGGGTGGCGCTGCTCGCCCGGCGCGCGGACCGGCTTCAGGAACTGGTGGACAAGATCCGGGCCGGCGGGGGCGAGGCGCTCGCCGTGACCGCCGACGTCACCGACGACGCGTCCGTGACGGCCGCCCGGGATCTGGTGCACGAGACCTTCGGCACCGTCGACCTCGTCGTGAACAACGCCGGAGTGATGCTCCCGAACCCCGTCGCCGACGGCCGGCTCGACGAGTGGCAGCGGATGCTCGACACCAACGTCACCGGAGCGCTGCGGATCATCCGCGCCTTCACCGCCGACCTGGTGGGCGCCGCCGGCGAGGGCCGTACCGCCGACCTCGTCAACGTCTCCTCCATCGGCGCCCACCTCACCTTCCCCAACTACGCGGTGTACGGGGCGACCAAGGCGGCCGTCACCCATCTCTCGAACAACCTGCGCTCCGAGTTGGGGCCGCTCGACGTGCGGGTGACGAACATCGAGCCGGGGCTGACGGAGACCGAGCTGGCGACACACATCGACAGCGCGGAACTGTCCGGCCAGCTGGACGGCATGCTCGACGCGATCGGCAGCCTGTCGGCGGCCGAGGTCGCCGATGTCGTCGCCTACGCCACCAGCCGGCCCCGGCACGTCAACCTCCGCCAGATCATGGTCCTGCCGACCCGGCAGGCGTGAGGGGTCAGTCCTCTTCGGAGGCGCGGCGGCGGCCCCTGAGCAGGTCCGGATTGGTGCGGGCGGCCTGGACGAGGTTGACGCCGACGATGCCGCCCCAGGAGATCAGCAGGCCGGACAGGCCGACGCTGTAGGCGCCGATCGCCGACAGCGGGATCGCCAGCACCAGCGAGATGACGGCCAGGCCGAACCGCTCGGCCCAGGAGTCCGCGCCGTCCCCGGTGCGGCTGCCGCGCGCCACCTGCATCCGCTGCTCGGCCAGTGTCCGCCTCAACCGCCGCTCGACCGCGCCGTCGATGCGCTGGTCGACTTTCTCCAGGAAGGAGTCGACCAGCGCCGACTCGTACTCCTCGCCCAGTTCCCTGCGGGTCTGGAGGGTGGCGTCGAGTTCTTTTCTCAGGTCGGTGTCCCGCCCGTCCGTTCCGGTCATGACGGATACGTTAGGCAGCGCTCAGACCTTCCGCACTGGGGACAGCCCCCCTCTTCGGACACCCGGCCACCTCACCGGGCCGTGCTGCCCGGCGTGGGCGTTCGCCACGTCATCGGAGGTCGTCGAACCGGATCATGAGATGTCCCTTGCCCGGCTGCATAACATCATGCAGAGTTCTTGGTGTGTGAATAGCTCGTCGACGTGAGGTAAGGGCGAGAACAGGTGTCCGGGTCGAGGGGAGTCTGGGCTTGATGTCGTCTCGCATCGTGGACGCACCGGTGTCCGTGCCGTCCCTGCCGTCCGGGCGGTCCGCGCCCGTGGTCCTGGACGGGGCCGGGCTCGGCGTCGAGGACGTCGTGCGGCTCGCCGACGGCGCCGCGCGTCCCGTCCCCGAGGCCGACGCGCTGCGGCGCGCGGAGCACTCCTGGAACGCCGCCCGGCAGATCGCCGCCACCGGGCGCGTCTACGGCCGCTCCACCGGCGTGGGCGCCAACCGGAACGAGGACGTGCCCACCGAGGCCGCCGCCGGCCACGGCCTGCGCCTGCTGCGCAGCCACGCCGGCGCCATCGGCGAGGAGCTCCCCGCCCGCCAGGTGCGCGCCATGCTCGCCGTCCGCGCCAACCAGCTGCTGGCCGGCGGCGCGGGCCTCAGGCCCGGCGTGGTCACCGCCCTGTGCGAGGCCCTGGAGAGCGGCGCGTACCCGGTCGTCAACGAGTTCGGCTCCGTCGGCACCGGCGACATAGCCGCCCTCGCCCAGGTCGGGCTCGCGCTCGCCGGGGAACACCCCTGGCGCGGCGCCCGCGGCCCCGCCGCCCAACCCCTAGACAACAACGACGCCCTCGCCCTGATCAGCAGCAACGCCCTCACTCTCGGCCAGTCCGCGCTGGCCCTGCACGAGCTGCGCGGGCTCGTCGGCGCCACCCAGGTCGTCGCGGCCCTGTCCCTCATCGCCGTCGACGGCTCCCACGAGGCGTACGCCGCCCCCGTGCACGCCGCCCGCCCGCACCGGGGCAGCACCGAGGTGGCCCGGCGGATGCGGGAGCTGATCGGTGCCGCCGACCGGCCGACCCCGCCGCTCGGCCGGATCCAGGACCCCTACGGCTTCCGCTGCCTGCCCCAGATCCACGGCCCGGCGCACGACGCGGCCGACGCCCTGGAGCAGGTGCTGACCGTGGAGATCAACGCGGCCGCCGAGAACCCGCTCATCGCCCCCGAGGACCAGGCCGCCTACCACCACGGCGGCTTCTACCAGGCCCAACTGGCTCTCGCCCTCGACCACTTCAGGCTCGCACTGACCCAGGTGGCCCGGCTGTCCACCTCCCGCCTGTCCACGCTCAACGAGCCCGCCTACACGCGGCTGCGCCCCTTCCTCGCCGACCACGAGCCGGCCTCCTCCGGCGTGATGATCCTGGAGTACGCGGCCGGAGCGGCCCTCGGCGATCTGCGGGCCTTCTCCGCGCCCGCCTCGCTCGGCCACGCTGTACTCTCCCGGGGCGTCGAGGAACAGGCCAGCTTCGCCTCGCTCGCCGCGCGGCAGACCCTGCGCGCGTGCGCTGCGTATCGTCTGGTGGTCGGCTGCGAGCTCGTCGCCGCCGTCCGTGCGCTGCGCCAGCGCGACCTGCGGCCCGACCCGGGGCTGCCGGCCGGCCGGGCGTTCGCGCTCGCCGAGTCGGTCCTGGACGCCGATCCGGCCGACCGGCCGCTCACGGACGACGTGACGGAGGCGGCCGCACTGCTCGACCGGTTCACGGACATCTGGAGGGGGAGCACGTCATGAGCGTGGACAGGAGTGCTGACGCGACGGAGAGTGTCCCGTCCGGTACGGCCCCCGGTGTCCCCGGTGTCACGGACAGCCCCGCGAACCGGCTCCAGGCGCTGTTCGAGGGCCACCGGCTCACGCCGACCCAGCGCCGGATCGCGCACAGCATGGTCCGGCGGGCCGCCGACGTGCCCTTCCTGTCCAGCGTGGAGCTCGCCGAACTGGCCGGGGTCAGCCAGCCGTCGGTCACCCGGTTCGCCGTGGCGCTCGGCTTCGACGGCTATCCGGCGCTGCGCAAGCACCTGCGCGAGGTCGTCCCCGCCGAACCGGCCGCCGAGGCGGGCGCCTTCAACGAGTACCAGCAGGCCGTCGAGGCCGAGATCGAGAACCTCAGGCACCTCGCCGACCTGCTCGCCGACCCGCGCCCGGTGCAGCGGGCCGGGCGGATCCTGGCCGCCTCCCGCCCGCTGCCCGTGCTCGGCCTGCGCGCCGCCGCCTCCCAGGCGTACGGCTTCGCCTACTTCGCCGCCAAGGTCCACCCGGACGTCCGGCTGCTCAACGAGGGCGGCACCATGATCCAGGACCGTATCGACGCGGCCGTCCGCGCGGGCGCCTCCGCGCTGCTGTGCTTCGCGCTGCCCCGGCATCCGCGCGAGGTCGTCGACACCCTCGCCTACGCCAAGGACGTCGGCCTGACGACGGTCACGGTCGCCGACTCCGCGTTCGCGCCGGTCGCCAAGTACTCCGACCTGCTGCTGCCCGCAGCCGTCGGCACGGGGCTCGCCTTCGACACCGCGTGCGCGCCGATGCTGCTCGGACGGGTGCTGCTGGAGGCGCTCTGCGACGACCTGCCCGAGGCGCAGGCCCGGCTGGAGGAGTTCGACGCCACGGCGGCGTCCCGCGGGCTCTTCGTCGAATAGGCCTGCGCGCTCTCAGATTCGTCTCACGTTCGCCCGCTAGCTTCCCCCCAAGACTCAAAACGCTTTGCGGACACGTGACACGGGAGGCTGACGTGGCGCGCGGAGGACAGGGGCTGGCCCGGGTGGCCGTCGTCGTACGGGCGGGGGCCGCACCGCTGTGGTGGTTCGGGGTGTTCGCCGCGGGGTTCGGGGTGCTGCCGTCCGGGCTGACCGGGCGCCGGACCGGGGTGCTCGCCGGGGCGGCGCTGTTCCTCGTCGGCGCGGCGGTCGTGGCACTGGTGCGGCGGGGCCGGTACGGCGCCCTCGCCCGGGGCGCGGCCCGCGCGGGCAAGTACGACGTGCTGCAGGACCGGGCGGTGACCGTGCGCAACTGGCGCCGGGGCCACCGCTGGTGGCTGCTGGCGGCCTTCGCCGTGGCGCTCGGCTCGGCCTTCGCGGTGCCCGCGGCCGGCGGCATGCTGCTGGCCGGGCTCGGCGCCGGGCTGCGGCTGAAGGCCGCCTGGATCGGGCGCCGCGAACGCGCCGAGGACACGCTGCTGTGGGTGCGTGTGGACTGGCTCGACCGGCGCGGCGGCAGCCCGGCGGGCAAGGCCGTCAAGGGCCTGCGCGGTACGGGCATCGCGGCCGGCGACGCGGCCCCGGGCGGGGCCCGCCGCCGCACCGGCGCACTGGTCTAGACCTCGAGCTCCGATTCGATCTTCTTGAGCTGGTGCCGCGCCATCGCCAGGTTGGCCCGGCCGGCGTCCAGGACCAGGTACAGGAACAGGCCGTTGCCGCCGCGGCCCTTGAGCAGGCGGATCATGTGGTACTGGTCGGACAGCGTGATCAGGATGTCCTCGATCTCGCCCTTGAGGCCCAGCATCTCCATCGCGCGCATCTTGGCGCGGACCACGTCGGTGTTGCCCGCGGCGGCCACGTTCAGGTCGAAGGTCTTGCTGCCGCCGATCGTGCCCAGCGCCATCCCGCTGGTGTAGTCGACGAGCGCGACCCCGGTGGCGCCCTCGATGGAGGTGAGGGCTTCCTTCAGCGCGGTCTCGGTGTTGGCCATGGTGGATCCTCTCTGACGGTTCAACTGTCGGTTGCGGTGCGCGCGTCGGCGCTCGTGGCGCGGGGCGTGCGGGGTGTGCGGGTCGTGCGGGTACGGGCCGGGGGTGCGGTGCCGGCGGCGCCCAGCGGCCGTCCGCGCCGGCCGGCCTCCCGGGCGGCGGCGTCGGCGGCGTCGAGCAGCTCCCCGATGCGGGCTCCGGCGCGGCGGCCCTCCAGATGCAGCCGGCCGACGTTGACCCGGCCCTCGGCGAGCAGGGTGAGTACGGCGGTGCGGCCGGCCGCGTAGGTGGCGACATAGCCGTGCTCGCCGCGCACCAGCAGCTCCCGGAAGCCGCCGTTGCCGGTGGCGTCGGCGACCCGTACGGCGACGCCGAGTGCCGCGGCGGTGAGGGCCGCCAGGCCCTCCGGGTCGACACCGGGCGCGTCGTGGGCGACGACGAGACCGTCGACGCCGGCCGCCAGGGCGCCGGTGAGCTGCGGGACCCGGTTGCGCAGCCGGTGCAGTTCGTCCACGACGGCCTCGAGGTCCTCCTCGGACGCCATCAGCTCTCTCCTCTCGGCGGGGCGGTGCCGTTCAAAGTGCCTCCAGCGCATCCCTGAGCCTCTTCAGCAGCGCGATGTCGGGGTCGGTGACCGGGGGTGGGGGCGGCGGTGCGGGCGGCGGTGCGGGCGCTGCCGGCCGGGGTGCGACATGGCCGGCGGCCACGAGCCGGCGTACGTCGACCAGCGTGTGGAAGGCCTGCCGGCCCAGGTTCCGGGCGATCCCGGGGGCCGTGCGGACGCCGTCCACGCGGTCCAGGACCGCCCGCTGCCGGGGCGTGACCGGCGCGGCGGCGGTGCGTGCTCCCGCCGGGTCCGCACGGATCAGCGGGGCGCTGTCGGCGGCCGGGTCGGGCCACAGCCGGTGCAGCAGCAGCCGGCGGCGCAGCGTCTCGCGTTCCAGGGCGACGACCGGGACCGAGGGCAGCGGGCCGGTCCGGGGCGCGCTGTCGTAGCGGAAGCGGCCCGGGGCGCTGCTCGGGGCCAGTGCGAAGTACCCGGCGTCGTAGAGGGCGTCCAGATGGCACAGCTCCAGCGCGCCCGCGGGCAACAGCCCGGAGTCCAGCAGGAGTTCGGCGGCGTGCAGCGGGCCGGAGGTCCGGTCTGCGGCCCGCTGCCAGGCGGTGGCGGCGAGGGTGCCGTGGGCCGTGAGGAGCACGTCGAGACCGGGGGCGAAGGGGCTCTCGGCGTGCACCACCCGGCCCTCGGCGAGGTACAGGGTGCCGTGCTCGCGGACCAGGACGCCGGTGGCCCGCTCCTCGGCGAGCCGGGTCAGCATCGGTGACAGCGCCCGCGTGGCCGACTTGTCCCGCACCGGCAGCGGGGGCGGAGGTATCTGCACCACGGTCATCCCAGCACCAGCCGGGCCGCCATCTCGCCGAGCCGGATCCGGGCGAGCGCGAGGTTGCCCTCCTCGCGGTCGAGCCACAGGTGCAGGAAGACGCTGCTGTCGAAGGACGTGTCCACGAATCTCAGCAGGTGGTAGCTGTCGCGGTTGCTGACGATCACGTCCTCGACGGGTGGGTGCCCGTCGTCGGTCCGGGCCGCGAAGGCGCCGTGCTCGGCGGCCATCCGGGCCAGTTCGGCGGCCTCGGCGGCGGTCGTCTCGTGGTCGCCGCCGGGCGCCTCGCCGACCGTGCCGAGGGCCAGTCCGCTCGTCCAGTCCACCAGTGCCGCTCCCCGGGCACCGGGCAATCGCATCGCTTCCAGCAGGCACTCGTCGATTCCGGGCACCGGTGGCTCCCCTCCCGCCTGGTTCTCCGGCTGAGTGACAGCGACACTACGCACCGTGCGCGGGGAAGGTGGAGCCTTTGGCATTTTCCGGTGGAACATGCGTCCGGCGTACTAGTGTGGGTCAACTGGCCACTGTGTCAGGAGAGTTGCTCCATTTGTTCGAGGGCGCCGGGGGTGCGTCAACGGCTTCCCGGGGTCCCCAGGGTGGTGAGCGCGTCCGGGTGCGCTCCGCCGGACTCCGTCACCACCTCCGCGATGGTCTGCGGCTCCCGTACGGTCGCGAAGGCGACGCCCGCCGAGCCGTCCGGTGCGAAGCCGTAAATGCCCGGCCGGACAAGGGAGTTGTAGGCGTAGTGGTGGGCGAAGTAGTACGCGCCCGTGTCGAGCGCGGCCGCGTAGTCGCCCTGCTCCAGCAGCGGCAGCGCGCGCCCCTCCGCCAGCAGGTCGCCCGAGAAGCAGGCCGGCCCGGCCACGTCCTGCACCACCTCCGGTCCCGGCTTCGGCCGCCCCTTGGCGTCGTAGGCGGCGATCCGCAGCGGCCACGCCTCCGGCGCGTACACGGTCCGCGTCGCCACCTGCACGCCGGCGTGCGTCACCGCGATCCGCCGCCCGCCCGCGCTCTTGGCGTACTCCACCCGGGCCACCACCGTCCCGTGCTTGGCCAGCAGTGACCGGCCGAACTCGGTCACCAGCCCGTACCGCCCGTCGAACAGCCCCGGCACCCGCTCGGCCAGCAACCGGGCGTAGTGCGCGTAGGAGGGTGCCGTCGCCTCGGCCGAGAAGTTCACCGGCAGTCCGCCGCCGATGTCGAGGGTGTCGATCTGCCGCCGCCCCGCCCGCTCGTTGATCTCCTCCGCGAGCGCGTACGTCTCCGCCACGCCCCGCGCCAGCAGTGCCACAGGGATGCCCTGCGAGCCGGTGTGCGCGTGCAGCCGGGTCAGCCACGGCCGGTCCAGATACGCGCGTACGACCCACTCGCGCGCCCCCTCGTCGCGCAGTGCCACCCCGAACTTGGAGGTCGCCGTCGCCGTCGAGGTCGCCCCGATCGTGCCGCCGCCGACCTGCGGGTTCACCCGGATGCCCAGCGGGGAGCCGGTGGGTGCGGACCGCACCAGGGCGTCCAGGCGGTCCAGCTCCTGCGGGTTGTCGGCGTTCACCGCGATGCCCAGCGCCAGTGCCTCGCGCAGCTCCGCCGGGGTCTTGGCGGGCGAGTCCAGCACGGTCCGGGCCGCCGGCACCCCGGCCGCCCGCGCCAGCGCCAGCTCGCCCGGGCTCGCCACCTCCGCGCCGATGCCCGCCTCGTGCAGCAGCCGCAGTACGGGCACCAGCGGGGTCGCCTTCACCGCGAAGGCGTGCAGCACCGGAGTCCCGGGCGGCACGACCGCGTCGAACGCCGCCCGCAGGGCCGCCGCGGACTCCCGGATCCCGGTCACGTCCAGCAGCCCGGCCACGGCCGCGTCCGGCCCCAGCAGCCCCTGCTCCACGGCGGCCCGCACCGCCTCGTCCCGCCGCGCGGCGCGCTTCAGGGCCTCCCTTCCGAGGTCCCGCTCCACTTCGAGGTCCCGCTCCACGGCCTCTCCCCTCGTGTCCCCTCGTGTCCCCGCGTGTCCGTCTCGCGTACATCCAGCCAAACACCGACGGCGTGCGGACGGGGTCGCCCCGATGTATTGACTAGGTCTATTCAGAGCGACAGGATGTGAATAGACATGGCAACAGGAGGAGGCAGACGATGTCGGGACCCCGCCCCGTACGAGCACCGCGCGGCACGGAACTGAGCGCCCTGGGATGGCAGCAGGAAGCCGCCCTGCGCATGCTGCAGAACAATCTCGACCCGGAGGTCGCGGAGCACCCCGACAAGCTCGTCGTCTACGGCGGCACCGGCAAGGCCGCCCGTGACTGGCGCTCCTTCGACGCCATGGTCCGCACCCTGAAGACCCTCAAGCAGGACGAGACCATGCTGGTCCAGTCCGGCCGCCCGGTCGGCGTGATGCAGACCCACGAGTGGGCCCCGCGCGTCCTCATCGCCAACTCCAACCTGGTCGGCGACTGGGCCAACTGGGAGGAGTTCCGCCGCCTGGAGGCCCTCGGCCTGACCATGTACGGCCAGATGACCGCCGGCTCCTGGATCTACATCGGCACCCAGGGCATCCTCCAGGGCACCTACGAGACCTTCGCCGCCGTCGCCGCGAAGAAGTTCGAGGGCACCCTCGCCGGGACCATCACCCTGACCGCCGGCCTCGGCGGCATGGGCGGCGCCCAGCCCCTCGCCGTGACGATGAACGACGGCGTCGCGATCTGCATCGACTGCGACCCGCGCGCCATCGAGCGCCGCATCGAGCACCGGTACCTGGACGTCAGGGCCGACTCCCTCGACCACGCGCTCCAGCTGGCGGTGGAGGCCCGCGACCAGCGCAAGCCGCTGTCCATCGGCGTCCTCGGCAACGCGGCCGAGCTGGTCCCGCAGCTGCTCGCGATGAACGCCCCCATCGACATCGTCACCGACCAGACCTCCGCCCACGACCCGCTGTCCTACCTGCCGGTGGGTGTGGCCTTCGAGGACATGGCGTCCGAGGCGGCGAAGGACCCGGCGGGCTTCACCACCCGGGCCCGCGAGTCCATGGCGAAGCACGTGGAGGCCATGGTCGGCTTCATGGACGCCGGCGCCGAGGTCTTCGACTACGGCAACTCCATCCGCGGCGAGGCCCAACTGGCCGGCTACGCCCGGGCGTTCGCCTTCCCCGGCTTCGTCCCCGCCTACATCCGGCCGCTGTTCTGCGAGGGCAAGGGCCCCTTCCGCTGGGCGGCCCTGTCCGGTGACCCCGCCGACATCGCCAAGACCGACAAGGCGATCCTGGAGCTGTTCCCGGAGAACGAGTCCCTGGCCCGCTGGATCAAGATGGCCGGCGAGCGCGTCCACTTCCAGGGTCTGCCCGCGCGCATCTGCTGGCTCGGCTACGGCGAGCGCGACAAGGCCGGCGAGCGCTTCAACGACATGGTGGCCTCCGGCGAGCTCGCCGCTCCGCTGGCGATCGGCCGCGACCACCTGGACTGCGGCTCGGTGGCCTCGCCGTACCGCGAGACCGAGGCCATGCTCGACGGGTCCGACGCGATCGCCGACTGGCCGCTGCTGAACGCCATGGTGAACGTGGCCTCCGGCGCGTCGTGGGTGTCCATCCACCACGGTGGCGGCGTGGGCATGGGCCGGTCCATTCACGCCGGGCAGGTGACCGTGGCCGACGGCACGAAGCTGGGTGGCGAGAAGATTCGCCGGGTGCTGACGAACGACCCGGGCATGGGTGTCATCCGGCACGTGGACGCCGGGTACGACATCGCGGAGTCGGTGGCCGGGGAGCGCGGTGTCCGGGTGCCCATGCGCGAGGGTGACGACGCGTGAGTTTCCACAGCATGTGGGCGGAGCTGCTGCCGATCGGCCGCAGCTCCGCCTCCGGCGGCTACCGGCGCTACGCCTGGACCGGTGCCGATGCCGACTGCCGGGCCTGGTTCAAGGAGCAGGCCGGGGCGCGCGGGCTGACGTACGAGGTGGACCGGAACGGCAACCAGTGGGCCTGGTTCGGTGACCCCGCTGCCGGGGACGCCGTCGTCACCGGCTCCCACCTGGACTCCGTACCCGACGGTGGTGCCTTCGACGGCCCTCTCGGTGTGGTGTCCTCCTTCGCGGCCCTCGACGAGCTGCGGAGCAGGAACCTGCGGTTCGCGAAGCCCCTGGCCGTCGTCAACTTCGGTGACGAGGAAGGCGCCCGGTTCGGGCTCGCCTGTGTCGGCTCGCGGCTCACCGCCGGACAGCTGAGCGCCGAGCAGGCCCACCGGCTCACCGACGCCGACGGGATCAGCCTCCCGCAGGCCATGGAGGCCGCCGGGTACGACCCCGAGGACATCGGGGCCGACCCGGAGCGGCTGGCCCGGATCGGCGCCTTCGTCGAGCTGCACGTCGAGCAGGGGCGTGCGCTGGACCTGTCCGGCGACCGGGTCGGCATCGCCAGTGCCATCTGGCCGCACGGCCGCTGGAGGTTCGACTTCCGGGGCGAGGCCAACCACGCCGGCACCACCCGGCTGGCCGACCGCCACGACCCGATGCTGTCCTACGCCGAGACCGTGCTCGCCGCCCGCCGCGAGGCCGAACTCGCCGGTGCCGTCGCCACCTTCGGCAAGATCGCCGTGGAGCCCAACGGGGTCAACGCGATCCCCTCCCTCGTGCGCGGCTGGCTCGACTCCCGCGCCGCCGACCAGGACACCCTGGACACCGTGGTGGGCGGGATCGAGAAGGCCGCCCGGGAGTACGCGGACGCCCACGGCATCGACCTGGACGTGGTCCGGGAGTCCTTCACCCCGGTCGTCGAGTTCGACCACGCCCTGCGCGACGAACTCGCCCGCATCCTGGGCAAGGACACCGGCCTGAAGGTGCCCGTCCTCGGGACCGGGGCGGGACACGACGCCGGAATCCTCTCCGGCAGCATTCCGACCGCCATGCTGTTCGTGCGCAACCCCACCGGTGTCTCGCACTCCCCGGCCGAGTTCGCCGCCGAGGACGACTGCGTGGCCGGGGTGCGCGCGCTCGCCGACGTACTGGAAGGGCTGGCCTGCAGGTGACCAAGCGGACCTACTGGTTGGAGCACGCCTGGCTCGGCACGAACGTCGAGCCGGGCGTGGCCCTCGACACCGAGGACGGCCGGATCAGTGCCGTCCGCACCGGGACGCCCGCTCCGCCGCCCGGCGCCGAGGTGCTGCGCGGGCTCACCCTGCCGGGGCTCGCCAACGCCCACAGCCACGCCTTCCACCGGGCGCTGCGCGGCACCGTCCAGGTCGGCTCCGGCACCTTCTGGACCTGGCGCGAGGTGATGTACTCCGTCGCCGACCACCTGACCCCGGACACCTACCACGCCCTGGCGCGCGCGGTGTACGCCGAGATGGCCCTGGCCGGCGTCACCTGCGTCGGCGAGTTCCACTACGTGCACCACGCGCCCGGCGGCACCTCCTACGCCGACCCCAACGCCATGGGGGAGGCGCTGGTCGCCGCCGCCGCCGAGGCCGGCATCCGGATCACCCTCCTCGACACCTGTTACCTGTCCTCCGCCATCGTGAACAAGCACAGTGGCGAGCCGCCCAACCCCCACCAGCTGCGGTTCTCCGACGGCAGCGCGGAGGCCTGGGCCGAACGCTGTGCAGTTCTCAAGGAGCGGGATCACGCGCGGATCGGGGCGGCGATTCACTCCGTACGGGCCGTGCCGGCAGGGCAGTTGGCGACCGTGGCGGGGTGGGCCGAGCAGCGGCGGGCCCCGCTGCATGTGCACCTGTCGGAGCAGACCGCCGAGAACGACGCCTGCCTCGCCGCGCACGGCTGCACGCCCACCCGGCTGCTCGCCGACCACGGCGTCCTCGGGCCGCGCACCACCGGTGTGCACAACACCCATCTCACCGACGAGGACATCGCCCTGCTCGGCGGCTCGGGCACCGGTACCTGCATGTGCCCGACGACCGAGCGGGACCTGGCCGACGGCATCGGCCCGGCCGTCGCCCTGCAGCGGGCCGGCTCCCCGCTCTCCCTCGGCTCCGACAGCCACGCCGTCATCGACCTGCTCGAAGAGGCGCGCGCGATGGAGCTGAACGAGCGGCTGCGCACCCGCACCCGGGGGCACTGGACGGCGGCCGCCCTGCTGCGGGCCGCCACCGCCGACGGCCATGCCGCCCTCGGCTGGGACGAGGCCGGCACCCTCGAACCCGGCGCGCTCGCCGACTTCACGACGATCGCCCTGGACTCGGTCAGGACAGCGGGCCCGCTGCCCAGGCTGGGCGCCGAGACGGCCGTATTCGCCGCGACGGCAGCGGACGTACGGCATACGGTCGTCGGCGGTCGGCATGTCGTACGGGACGGGGCGCACACGCTCGTCCCCGATGTGCCACAGGCCCTCGCGCGGGCAGTCGAAGCCCTCCGCTCCTGACCACCACCCACGAGGACACCATGAGCAGCAGCACCGTCATCACCAACATCGCCACGCTGGTCACCAACGACCCCTCCCTCGGTGACGGCTCCCCCCTCGGCCTGATCCAGGACGCGGCCGTCGTCATCGAAGGCGACACCGTCGCGTGGACCGGTGAATCCAGCAAAGCACCCGCCACTGACAATCGGGTCGACGCGGGCGGCCGGGCGGTGCTGCCGGGCTTCGTGGACTCCCACTCGCACCTGGTCTTCGCCGGAGACCGCACGCAGGAGTTCAACGCCCGCATGTCCGGCCGCTCCTACACGGCGGGCGGCATCCGCACCACCGTCGCGGCCACCCGGGCGGCGAGCGACGCGGAACTGGAGGCCAACCTCACCCGTTACCTCGACGAGGCTCTGCGCCAGGGCACGACGACGTTCGAGACCAAGTCGGGCTACGGCCTGACCGTCGAGGACGAGTACCGCGCGCTGCGCCTCGCGGCCCGGCACACCGACGAGGTGACGTACCTCGGCGCGCACGTCGTCCCGCCCGACTACGCCGAGGACCCGGCGGCCTATGTCGCCCTGGTCACCGGCGAGATGCTGGACGCCTGCGCGCCGCACGCCCGCTGGATCGACGTGTTCTGCGAGAAGGGCGCCTTCGACGGCGACCAGGCCCGCGCGATCCTCACCGCGGGCAAGGCCAAGGGCCTCCACCCCCGCATCCACGCCAACCAGCTCTCCTACGGCCCCGGCGTCCAGCTGGCCGTAGAACTGGACGCGGCCAGTGCCGACCACTGCACCCACCTCACGGACGCGGACGTGGACGCCCTGGCGAACGGCAGCACCGTGGCCACCCTGCTCCCCGGCGCCGAGTTCTCCACCCGCGCCGAGTGGCCGGACGCCCGCCGCCTGCTGGACGCGGGCGTGACGGTGGCCCTGTCCACGGACTGCAACCCGGGCTCGTCCTTCACCTCCTCGGTCCCCTTCTGCATCGCCCTGGCCGTGCGCGACATGCGGATGACCCCGGACGAGGCGGTCTGGTCGGCCACGGCGGGCGGCGCGGCGGCCCTGCGCCGCACCGACATCGGCCGCCTCGCCCCCGGCGCCCGTGCCGACCTCACCCTCCTGGACGCCCCCAGCCACGTCCACCTCGCCTACCGGCCGGGCGTGCCCCTGGTCAGCGGGGTGTGGCGGCGCGGAGCTCGGGTGGTCTGAGCGGGGATCGCCTGTGGGCGGCGGCCCGGTTCACCGCGCCCCCGCCCGCCACCGCTGCTCCGCGCTGTCGTCCAGGGGCTGCAGGGACACGCCGTATCCGCCGTCCGGGGTCACCGCCGTCTCGATGGCGATGTCCGGGCGGATCGTGCCGCCGGGGTCGATGGTGAAGCGGAGGTTGTCGCCGTTGCCGCCGTAGACCGAGTCGCAGGTCCAGATGCCCAGGCCGCGGTCGGTCGAGCCCCGGCTGTCCAGGCAGAAGGTGTCGTCGGCTCCGGAGCGCAGTACGCCCAGATAGGTGTCGAACCTCCAGCGCTGGGTGTCGGCGGAGGAGCAGGGGGCCGTGATGACGTCGTTGCCCTGCGACAGATCGCCGTCGCGGATGTCCAGGCAGCGGCCCGTCGCCAGGTTCACCACCTGGGCGAAGAGGGTGCCGGGCGGTGCGAACGACGGCGTCGGCGTGGCGGTGGGCTTCCGGGTGCGCGGCGGGTGCGTGGCCGGGCGGGACGGACTCGGCGTGGGGGAAGGGGACCCGGCGGAGGGGGAGCTCGTGGGGGAGGGCGACGGGGACGGGGTGACGGAGACCGTGGCCGTCACCGTCACCGGTGGCGGCGTGGGCGTCGCGGCCGTCGGCTGCTGGTCGTCGGTGTGGGCCGGGGTGAGGGCGAACACCAGGAGCGGGGTCAGGGCCACGCCCAGGGCCGCCGAGGCCAGCAGGAGGCGCCTCCGGGGCGGCCAGGACGGACGTACGGCGGCGGGGCCGGGGGCGGCCGGGGGCTCCCCGGCGCGTATGTAGGCCGTTCCGCTCCACGGCAGCAGGCCCTCCGCCAGGGTCTGCCGGGGCGCGTCCCGCAGGGCCCGCAGATCCTCGAAGGCGGCCGTGCAGTGCGGGCAGCGGGCCATGTGGGCGTCCAGGTCGGGGCTGCGGCGCGGGCCGTCCGGCCGTACCGCCTCCTCGATCAGCCGGCGGAAGTCGGCGCAGCGCGGGTCGTCGGAGGCGGCGAGCCGGTCGCGGAGGCAGGCCTGGGCCAGGGCCTTGAGGGCCTGCGGGGTGCCGTAAGCCACGTCGACGCCGCTCAGGCCGAGGAAGGCGGCGGTGCTGGCCTGCGGCTCCGCCTCCAGCACGCCGTACCAGATCAGGCCCTGGATACGGGAGGGCAGCGAGCGGAACGCCGGGAGCAGGGGCGGGGTGGGGCCCTCGGGCAGGCCGGAGGCGTTCAGCACGAGCAGCAGCCCGGGGTCCACGCCGGCGGAGCGCTCGTCGCGCGCCCAGCCGGCCGCCAGCCGTGCGGCGAGCAGCAGCAGCCGGTGGCGCAGCGGTACGGCCGGGTCGACACCGCGGGCCGTCTCGCGGGCCGCCGTGGTGAACACCTCGGCCGCCAGCCGGCGGGCGGCGGACTCGCCCGCGGCGCACAGCCGGGCGTAGGCCAGGACCGCCGGGTGGTGCCGGCGGCGCAGTTCCTGCAGGGCGGGGTACGCCGTCGCCGTGGGGGAGCGGAGCAGTTCGGCCAGCCGGGCGTCCGGCGCGGCCTCGTACTCACCGCCGGTCCCGGTGACGCCCGGACCGGTGCCACCCGCCTCGGTTCCGCCCGCTCCGGCCCCGTCCCCCTCAGCCATGTGTCCAGCCTCCTCGTACCACCGGGAACCGCGCCGTTGCGGTCCCGGGCCTGACATACCGGCCAGTAGCCAGTTCGGGGGGCCATAGTGGTCGAGGGGGACGGCCGGGGAAAGAGGTTTCCGCGGGTAACAGCATAACGGTTGGGATCACGGGGGCAGTTGGCCCGAAGGGGTGCCAGGAATCCGGTGTGGCGGGCGGATTCGTGGATACCCGCGCCAACCGGAGAGGTGGGCCCGGCGACGGGAACGCCGCGGCGGCCCGGCACGGGTGGCCGGACCGCCGTCAAGGCGTCACCGCAGCGGACGCGGAGGTCACTCCTCGACCGTCAGACCCTTGCGCAGCCGTACCAGGGTCCGGGACAGCAGCCGGGACACGTGCATCTGGGAGATGCCGAGTTCCTCGCCGATCTCCGACTGGGTCATGTTCGCCACGAACCGCAGGGCGAGGATCTTCCGGTCCCGTTGCGGGAGTTCGGCGATGAGCGGCTTGAGGGACTCGACGTACTCGATGCCCTCCAGGCCGTGGTCCTCGTACCCTATGCGGTCCGCGAGCGCCCCCTCCGTCTCGTCCTCCTCCGGCTGGGCGTCCAGCGAGGAGGCGGTGTAGGCGTTCGAGGCGGCCATGCCCTCGACGACCTCGTCGTTGGAGATGCCGAGCTTCTCGGCCAGCTCCGGGACGGTCGGGGCCCGGTCCAGCCGCTGGGCCAGCTCGTCCCCGGCCTTGGCCAGGTCCAGGCGCAGCTCCTGCAGCCTGCGCGGAACGCGCACGGACCACGAGGTGTCGCGGAAGAAACGCTTGATCTCGCCGATGATCGTCGGCATCGCGAAGGTGGGGAATTCCACTCCGCGGGCGAGTTCGAAGCGGTCGATCGCCTTGATCAGGCCGATGGTGCCGACCTGGATGATGTCCTCCATCGGCTCGCTGCGGGAGCGGAAGCGGGAGGCGGCGAACTTGACGAGCGCGAGGTTGAGCTCGACGAGGGTGTTGCGGACGTACGCATACTCGTGCGTCCCCTCCTCCAGCGACTCCAGGCGCTCGAACAGGGTCTTGGACAGGGCCCGCGCGTCGACCGGGCCGATCTCGTCGTACGGGGGGATCTCCGGGAGTCCCTCGAAGGGGTCGAGGGGGTCGATGGGATGATCCAGTTGTTCCGGTGGGGGTGTCGACGTCGCGATCGGGGTATGCGATGCGTCGAGCCGGGGTGACATGGTGTCCTCCATCGTTCTCGGCATATGGCTGCCGATGCCAATACGTGCACTGCGGTGTGCGGCGCCTCCAAAGCCGGCGTGTAGCGAAAGATGTTCCTACTAGCCCTACCCGTTCGACGGAGGCGATCGCAAGTGCGTTCTGTTGTGATATGTCCACTTCCGTGAGGTTCTTCGGGTGCCGGAGTGCACATGGAGGGCGTAATGTTCGAGAGCAGTCAGCGTCCACGACCTCGGGAGAGAGACGGCATGGACCACGGGACGGTCGGCAGCGCACAGTCGGGCCGGCTTCTGGTGGAGGTGCGGGAAGAGGGCTCCAGCGCCGTTGTGACACCGGCGGGTGAGCTCGATCACCACACCGCCGATCTTCTGCGCGAACCCCTCGACGACCTCCTGGCCAAGGGCTTCTCACGCCTCGTCGTGGACTGCACGCGCCTGGAGTTCTGCGACTCCACGGGCCTGAACGTCCTGCTCGGCGCCCGGCTGAAGGCGGAGGCCGCCGGTGGCGGGGTCCATCTGGCGGGGATGCAGCCGGTGGTCGCCCGGGTGTTCGAGATCACCGGGGCCGAGGCGGTCTTCACCGTGCACGACTCCGTGGAGGCGGCCCTGGCCGACGGCGGCGACTGAGTCCGCCGTCCCGCCCTCCCGCATGCCTCCGGACCCGGGCGCCGCGCCCGCGCCCGGCAACGCCGAAAACAGGGGTGTTGTGCCGGATCGGCCGGGCAGGAGAGGGCAGGAGGAGGCGGGGCACACCCTGACGAGCGCCGGTCCCGGACCGCCCCGGCACCGGCGAAACGACTGGACGGGACATACGTGCGACGGACGGAGGGGCGAGCGGGACACCCCGCGCGGACAGCGGCCGGACGACGTACGGACGGTGGCCGTACGAGGTACGGACCACGGGCGGACGACGTACGGACCGGCCTGCACGGAGCAGTGCCGGCCCTTTGGACCATGAACTGGTGAATCGGTGAGGTGAAGCGCTGATGACCACCCGGCCTTACTCGCCGGGCGACCGCGGCCCGGAGCCCAGCGGCGCTTCCGGGGCGTCCGAGGAGGGTGCGCCGACGGCAGGCGCGCCCACGGGGGCAGCCGCGCCGTCCGTGCCGCCCGGGCCCGCCGGCGGCACTCAGGGCATCGGCGGGCCGCAGGTCCGCAGGATCGGCCTGCAGGGCGAGAGCGGGGTCGTCCCGCTCGCCCGCGACTTCGCCCGTCAGGCGCTGTACGCATGGGGCTGGCTGCCCGCCGCCGGCGCCGACCAGCGGGCCGCGGCCGAGGATGTGCTGCTCGTCGTCTCCGAACTGGTCACCAACGCCTGCCTGCACGCCGAGGGCCCCGACGAGTTGCTCCTGGCCTGCGACAACAAGGTGATCCGGATCGAGGTCTCCGACCGCGGCACCGGCCAGCCCGCCCCCCGCACCCCCCATCGCGCCGGCCGCCCCGGCGGCCACGGCATGTTCATCGTGCAGCGGCTCTGCCTGGACTGGGGAGTCGTCCGCACCGCGGGCCGCCCGGGCAAGACGGTGTGGGCGGAGCTGGGCGCTCCGGCGTAGGCCGTCGGTCTCCGGTCGGTTCCGTGCCCGGCGCGTGGAAATTCGGTTTTCGCCGGGTACGGCACTGCCTACGCTGGGCGCAACGCGCTGACGGAGACAAGTAGCCCGGGACCCAGCGAGCCGAGAGAGCCGCCAGCCGCTGTGAAGGCGGCCTCGCACCCCGGCGTGAATCCCCTCCCGAGTGCGGGGAGGAACGGACCGCCGCGCCACGACGGCCCCCATGCCCCGCCGGCCGGCCCCCGTCATCGGGCCCGTAGAGGCCGTCGTACGACGGCGAAGGCGTGGTGGCACCGCGAGCACCCTCTCGCCCACGCCCCGAGGGAACCGACCCGGGGCGGACCGTGCCGCCCCGCCGACCAGTTGGGCAGCACCATGCTTGACGTCACCCTCATCCGGCAGCACCCCCGACGCGTCCGCGAAGGCCTCGCCAAACGCGGCCTGGACGTGGACCTCGACGCCTTCCTCGCCCTCGACGAACGGCTGCGTGAGGCCCGTACGGCCCTGGAGCGGCTGCGCGGCGAGCGACGCCGCGTCTCGGCGGACATCGCGGCCCGCCGCCGGGCCGGCACACCGGCGGACGAACTCCTCGACACGGCCGCGGAACTGGCCGACCGGGTCACGGAGGCCACCGTCGCGCACGGCCGGCTGGACGCCGAACACCGCGCGTTCCTCGACGGCCTGCCGAACCTCCCCGACCCGGACGTGCCCGCGGGCGGCAAGGAACACAACGAGGTCGTCCGCACCGAGGGCACCCGCCCGGAGTTCGGCTTCCCGCCCCGCGACCACGTGCGGCTCACCGAGGACCTCGGGCTGGTCGACCACCGGCGCGGCGCCGCGCTCGCCGGCAGCGGGAACTGGGTCTACCGGGGCGAGGGTGCCGCGCTGGAGTGGGCCCTGCTCAACCACTTCCTGGACAGCCACCGCCGGGCGGGCTACACCTTCGTGCTGCCGCCCCACCTGCTCACCTGGGAGGCCGGTTACACCGCGGGCCAGTTCCCGAAGTTCGCCGACGACGTCTTCGTCACGGACCGCGGGGCCGACGGCCGCCCCGAGCGGTTCCTGCTGCCCACCGCCGAGACCGCGCTCGCCGCCCTGCACCACGGCGAGACCCTCGACGAGCGCGAGCTGCCGCTCAAGTACGTGGCCTACACGCCCTGTTACCGCAAGGAGGCGGGCGCCCACCGCACCGCCGAGCGCGGCACCCTGCGCGGTCACCAGTTCAACAAGGTCGAGATGTTCCAGCTCACCCGGCCCGCCGACGCGGACGCGGCCCAGCGGGAACTCCTCGGCCGGGCGGAGGAGCTGGTGGCCGGTCTCGGCCTGCACTACCGGGTCACCCGGCTCGCCGCCGGGGACACCAGCGCCGCGCAGGCCAGGACGTACGACGTCGAGGTGTGGCTGCCCAGCCTGGGCACCTACGCCGAGGTCAGCTCGGTGTCGAACGCCCGCGACTACCAGGCCCGGCGGGGCGGCATCCGGTACCGCCCGGCGGGCGGCGGCAAGGCCGGGTACGTCCACACCCTCAACGCCTCGGGCCTGGCCACCAGCCGTCTGGTGCCGGCGCTCCTGGAACAGCACCAGCGGGCCGACGGAACGGTCGCCGTGCCCGAGGTGCTGCGGCGCTGGGGCCTGCCGGAGGTGCTGCGCAGGCCGTAGGACGTCCCGGGCCCACCCTCCACTCCAGCCACGCGTCACACACGCCGGATCGCCACAACTCCGGCGTGTGATGCGTCTTCCCTCCTCGCGACGCCGGGCGTACCTTGACGGCCAAATCTGATACGCCGTCAGGAACTGCTCGTCCGAACGAATCCGGAACGAATGGGGTGGACCGACCGTGTCGTACCCGAAACGAACCGCCGCGCTCGCGTCCGCCGCGGCCCTGGCCGGCTCGGTGGTGCTGCTGGCCGCGCCGGCGGCCCACGCCGATGTCGTCGACGTCAACTACCGCTGCCAGACCCCGATCGGCGTCAAGAGCGCCGTCTCGCCGATCGACATGACGGGCGTCAAGAGCGGCAGCGGCTACAAGATCACCATGTCCTGGCAGAAGGGCGTCTCCTCCAGCCCCGTCGAGCTGGGCAAGGGCGCGATGACCCCGAGCGCGAGCATCGTGCTGGGCGGCGCCGACAGCGGCACGGTGCCGGTCAGCGGACCGGCCAACGCGGCCGCGATCCCCGCCAACACCCCCATCAGGATCAGCGACCTGAGCGGCACCTACACGCCGAAGAAGACCGGCAAGGTCACCTTCACGCCGGGCACGCTGATCATCAAGGCGCTCGGTACGACGACGACCTGCACGCCGACCAACAGCCCCAAGCCGGGGCTCACGCTGGACGTGACCGCGGCCGGCGGGTCGGGCTCCTCCGGCGGTTCCTCGCCCTCCGGCGGGCAGCTCCCGCAGACGGGCCCCGAGGACAGCGCGATCGCCCTCGGCACACTCGGCGGCACGGTGCTCCTCGCCGGCGCGGCGGGCACGCTCTGGCTGACCCGCCGCCAGACCGTACGCCGCTGAGCCGGACCGACGACCGCTGAAACCGGACCGACCGCCGAAGCCGAGCCACCGCCGCAACCCAGGCCAACCGCCGGAGCCGCCCATGCCGTCCGCCGCCCGCGCCCTGACCCGCCATCGGTGCTCGCCCCGGACCCGCGCATCGCTTCCGGCGCGCGCCGCTCTGCCCGCGGCCCTGTGCCTGTGCGCCGCATGGGGAGCCGTGGTGGGCGCCGCACCCGGCGCCTTCGCCGCGTCCGCGCAGTGGTCCATCGCGCCGGCGGGCGGCGGCCGTCCGTCCTTCTACGCCGAGGGCCCGCCGGGGACGGTCCTGCAGGACACGGTGTCCGTCACCAATCCCGGGCGGGCGCCCGTCGTCGTACGGCTGTCCGGAACGGGACTGCCCACGGTCTTCGCGGAGAAGGCCGAGGGCGGGATACGCGTCCCGGCCCGCACCCGCGCCGAGGTGCCCTTCACCGTGACCGTGCCGGCCGGGGCCGCGCCCGGCGACCGCTCCGGTGCCGTCGTGGCGCGGGACACACGGGGGCGTACGGCGAGCGTCCCGGTCCGGCTGCGCGTCGGTGGCCCGGCGCTCGCCGCGCTGACCGTCGAGCACCTCGCCGTGCACGCCGACCGCATCACGTACGAGCTGGTCAACCGTGGTACGACCGTCCTGGTGCCGAGGCTCGCGGTGCGCGCGGACGGCGTACTCGGCCGGCTCCTGGACCGTGCGCCGCGCACCCTCCCCGTCCACCTGCGCCCCGGCGCCCGCGTGCGGCTCGCCGAGCCCTGGCCCGACCGGCCCGCGCTGGACGCGGTCGACGTACGGCTGACGGTCACGGCCCCGGGCGGAGCCCACGGCACGGCGACCACGTCGGCCCGGTTCGTGCCGTGGCCGACGGTGGCGGGGACGAGCGGTGCGCTGCTGGTGGGGACGGTCGCGGTGCTCGCCGTGCGCAGGCGGCGGAGCCGTACCGCGGCCGGGGGGCCGGTGCCCGAGCGCCCGCGGGGCGCTGTCGTTGCCGAGACCCCCCACCCCCGAGGTGAGTTGACGGAAGGCGCGGTGAAGTGAGCGGGAAGGTGAGGGGCCTGCGGCTGTCGGCCATGGCGGCGTTGCTCGCGCTGCTTGTGCTGACGGCCGGCGGTGGCCCGGCGTCCGCCGCGGGCGGACCCGTCGTGACGTTGTCGGCGGCTCAGGCCGGTGCCGGTGGCTCGGTCACCGTCAGGGGCAGCGGCTGGCGGTCGCACACGTTGCTGATGGTGCTGGTGTGTGGGCGGGCCACACCGGCCCGGGGTGTCATCGGCGGCACCAACTCCTGCGCGAACGGCGACGGCCGGGCCGTGACCACCGACGCCCAGGGTGCCTTCGGCCGGGAACTCCCGGTCGCCGAGCCGCCCGTGCCCTGCCCCTGTGTGGTGCACGTGGCCACCGTCACCGGTCCCGGGGCGGAGGCGGACGCCGTCCTGCAGGTCGCCGGGCATCCCGTGGCTCCGCTGCCCGCCGAACAGTCCGGGGGCCGGCTGGCGATTCTCTCCGACACGCGGCTGACCGGGTCGAGCGGACTGCTCACCTGGTTCGGGGCGCCGCCGAGCCGCACCCTCGTCTTCACCGTCGGCAACACCGGCTCCGGCACGGTCAAGGACCCGGTGTTCCAGGTCGGCTCCGCGCACGGCGTCTTCGCCCCGCAGTGGGACGACCGGCAGTGGCACGGCACCCTGGCTCCGGGCGGGAAGGCCGAGGTCAGGCTGCCGGTCGAGCTGTCCGCCGGGGCGCACGGCGACTACACCGTCTCCCTCGAGTACGACGGCAGGGTGCTCGCCGAACAGCCGTGGGGCGTGGGCCGCCCCTGGGGCGTGACGCTCTTCTGGATCCTGCTCTGCCTGGTCGTCCCGGCCGCGCTGTTCCGCATCGGCATGGCCGTGGTGGACCGGCTGCGGCCATGCCGGCCCGGCGCCGCCCGCCGTACCGGCACCCCGCGGCTGCCCCGGCCCGCCCTGCGGCTGCCGCGCTCCCGCACCGGGGATGCGCCCCCCACGAACCCGACCCTGCCGTGGTTCGCCCCGGACTCCGTCCCGGGCGACCCGGCCGGCCGGCTCTCCGCACCGCACACCGACAGCCCGACGAGTCCCACGACTCCCACCACGAAAGGACCGACGTGAGCATCCGAAGGAGAGGTACGGCCGCGGGCGCCGCGCTGGCGCTGAGCGGTGCGGGCGTCCTGC
This sequence comes from Streptomyces sp. NPDC001153, assembly GCF_053598315.1. NCBI lineage: Bacteria > Bacillati > Actinomycetota > Actinomycetes > Kitasatosporales > Streptomycetaceae > Streptomyces > Streptomyces sp. NPDC001153. The sequence goes on along the minus strand of NZ_JBSFJZ010000019.1, from coordinate 54,587 downwards.
TGGGCCTGGCCGCGAGCCCCGCGCAGGCGGCCGAGGTGTCGTACGCCACCCACTGCGTGCCGCCCGCGGGCATCAGCCCGATCGACGGCACCACGAAGGTCGAGATCACCGCGCCGGCCACGGCGAAGGTCGGCGACACGGTGGACGTCGTGTGGAAGTTCGTCCAGGCCGCGTCCAAGAACCCCGACATCATCGACCTGCCCGCCAACTCGGTCCAGCCGTCCGGGATTCTGAAGGCGGCCGGGGCGCAGGTCGCGGACATCGCGATGCAGGGGCCCCGGCAGAACCCGGCGATCCCCAAGGGCGCCGCCATGGTGCTGTCCGACATGAAGGGCAGCATCAAGCTGACGACGGCCGGCGAGGTGACGCTGACGCCGGACGCGTACACCGTCAACGCGATGTCGACCGACACCAGGTGCACGCCCAAGGAGACCGTGCAGAAGGCGGCGACCATCCAGGTGACGGGGGGCGGTGGCGGCACCTCCAGCCCGACACCGACCCAGTCGACGACCCCCACGCAGTCGGCCACACCGACGAGCACGGCCTCCCCCACGGCGACCGGCGGCAGTGGTGGCCAGACCGACTTCACCGGCAAGGAGGTGCAGATCCCCTACGCCTGCAAGACCCCGATCGGCGACAAGAACGCGACCTCGCCGGTGCAGATCAACGCCAGGAAGAACAACGGGGACTTCGACCTCACCGTGCAGTTCAAGAAGTCGGTGATGAACAGCCCCGCCGACATCCCGAAGGGGTCCGTCAAGCCGTCCATGGAGGTGGTGCTGGGCGGTGCCGACAAGGGCACGGTGCATGTGGAGGGGCCGACGAACGCCAAGGACATCAAGTCCGGCGACCCGATCGAGATCCCCGATCTCACCGGCACCTACAAGCCCGGCGCGAGCGGCACCTCGACGCTGTCCCCGGGCGTCCTCACGGTCAAGGCGCTCGGTACGACCACGACGTGCACGCCGACGAAGACCGAGGTCTCGCTCACCCTGGACACCAGCCGGCAGCCGGGCGGCTCGTCCGGGGGCACGTCGACGTCCGGAGGCACCTCCTCGGCCGGCGGCAGCAGCACCTCCGGCTCCGGCGGCCTCGCCCAGACCGGCGCGAGCGACCACGGCGCCCTGAAGGCCCTCGGCCTGGTGGCGGGCACGGCGATCCTGCTGGGCGGCGCGGTGTTCACGTTCATGCCGAAACGAAGGGCCCGCTGATCCTCCTGACAGGGCTGACCCTCCCGACATGAAAGAGGGCCGCCGCACCCACCGGGGTGCAGCGGCCCTCTCTCGGCCAGGTCCGGACGACTAGTGAACGTCGCCCATCAGCTTGTTGACCTTCTTGCGGTACATCCACACCGCCGCACCGGCGATCACGGCGAGCACGGCCTCCAGGGCGACGAAGCCCATCTTGTCGAGGTTGACGCCGCCGACGGCCGGGTTGGACACCAGCGCGGTGATCGAGTCGCCCGCGGTGACCGCGAGGAACCAGACGCCCATCATCTGCGAGGCGTACTTCTTCGGCGCCATCTTCGTCGTCACCGACAGACCCACCGGCGACAGCGTCAGCTCACCGACTGTCTGCACGAAGTAGATCGCGACCAGCCACATCGCCGCGGCCTTGTGACCACCCTCGGCGATCGACAGCGGGGCGAGGAAGAGGAAGAAGGACGCACCGATCAGCACCAGGCCGGAGGCGAACTTCACGATCGTGCTCGGCTCCTTGCCGCGCCGGTTCAGCCACAGCCACGCCCAGGCGAAGACCGGCGCCAGCGCCATGATCATGACCGGGTTGACCGACTGGTACCAGGAGACCGGGAACGTCCAGCCGGCGATCGAGTTCTTGGCCGAGCTGTCCGCGAAGAGCGACAGGGTCGAGCCGCCCTGGTCGTAGATCATCCAGAAGACGGCGGCGGCGACGAAGAACCAGACGTACGCCGACACCTTCGACTTCTCGCCCGAGTCCAGGTCCTTGTCGCGCAGCATCCGGGCGATGACCAGGATCGGCACGATCAGACCGATGAGGGTGAGCGGGATCAGCGCCCAGTTCAGGGTGAAGTGGCCGGTGCCGCCGACGACGCCGTAGAAGACCGCCGCGATGGCGAGCCAGATCAGGCCCTTGCGCAGGGTGGCGGACTTCTCCGCGGGGGTCAGCGGGGTCGGGACCTCGCTGCTCCTCGGGTTCAGGTGGCGGCCGCCCAGCAGGTACTGGGCCAGACCCAGGGCCATGCCGAGCGCGGCGAGGGCGAAGCCCAGGTGCCAGTTGACGTTCTCACCGACGGTGCCGATGACCAGCGGCGCGGCGAAGGCGCCCAGGTTGATGCCGATGTAGAAGAGGGTGAAGCCACCGTCCCGGCGCGGGTCGTCCGGGCCCTTGTAGAGGTGGCCGACCATCGTGGAGATGTTGGCCTTCAGCAGACCCGAACCGATGGCGACGAGACCCAGGCCGACGAAGAAGCTGGCGGCCACGGGCAGTGCGAGGCACAGGTGGCCGAGCATGATGATGATGCCCGCGACGGCGACCGTCTTGCGGGGGCCGAGGAAGCGGTCCGCGACCCAGCCGCCGGGCAGGGCGAGCAGGTACACGAGCGACACGTACACCGAGTAGATCGCGGTGGCCGTGCCCGCGCTCATGTGCAGGCCGCCCGGGGCCACCAGGTACAGCGGGAGCAGAGCCCTCATGCCGTAGTAGGAGAATCGCTCCCACATCTCGGTCATGAAGAGAGTGGCCAGGCCGCGGGGGTGGCCGAAGAAGGTCTTCTCGGAACCGGGGGTGCCCGGGCGGACCGAGTCCTTCGTCAGGCTGGACGCCATGGTCGTTCCTTGCTGGTCGGGACGCGCGTAGAGCGTTACGCGCCCGGTGGGGGTGCGGCCGGCACCGGCGGGGTCGGTCGTCCGCCCCCAACGCCCGAGGGGAGTCCGCCTCCGGGTCTCGGAAGCGGTGGACGGCGACCACCGGGATCCACGCCCCGTCGCGCGTCGATGCGCTGCGGAGCCCGGCCAGAGGTCATTCCTTTCAAGGCCGACCAAGAGCGATCTTGATCAGCCCGCACACAAAAGAGACCTTCAGCGTCGTCTGCCCGCCGAAGGTCCCCTGGTGTACTACAGGCGTTCAGGTCACTGTAAGGCAGGACACTGCCGGATATGGAAGGACTTGAGACGCGGATCACAGGTGTCGAAGGAACCGCAGGACCGGAATCGAAGGTCTCTCCTACGATCGCATCCCCAGAGCGATGGTTCGTACCAGCGACACGCCGGCGGCGTACGAAGGTAAGAGTTCCTGGAACGATCACACCCCAGCACCGCACGCGGGCGGTCTACCATCACTCCATGACCCGTGTACTGCTCGCCGAGGACGACGCGTCCATCTCGGAGCCGCTGGCCCGCGCCCTGCGCCGGGAAGGTTACGAGGTCGAGGTGCGCGAGGACGGACCCACCGCGCTGGACGCCGGAATGCAGGGCGGCGTCGACCTGGTCGTACTGGACCTGGGCCTGCCGGGCATGGACGGCCTGGAGGTCGCCCGCCGGCTGCGGGCCGACGGCCACACCGTGCCGATCCTCATCCTGACCGCGCGGGCCGACGAGGTGGACACCGTCGTCGGCCTGGACGCGGGCGCCGATGACTACGTCACCAAGCCCTTCCGGCTCGCCGAACTGCTCGCCCGGGTACGGGCCCTGCTGCGGCGCGGTGCCGCCGAGCCGCAGCAGCCGCCGGCCACGCACGGGGTGCGCATCGACGTCGAGTCGCACCGGGCGTGGATGGGCGACGAGGAACTCCAGCTCACCGCCAAGGAGTTCGACCTGCTGCGCGTGCTGGTGCGGGACGCCGGCCGGGTCGTCACCCGCGACCAGCTGATGCGCGAGGTCTGGGACACCACGTGGTGGTCCTCCACCAAGACCCTCGACATGCACATCTCCTGGCTGCGCAAGAAGCTCGGCGACGACGCGGCGAACCCCCGCTACATCGCCACGGTGCGTGGAGTGGGCTTCCGCTTCGAGAAGAGCTGAGGTTCCCCGCGCGGGGGACCAGCGATCACCTCAGGTAACAGAACATGCGCCGACGTCTCATCCAGTCCACCCTCGCCGTCGTCCTCGTGGTGATCGCCGTCTTCGGTATCTCCCTGGTGATCGTCGAGACCAGGACGATCAGCAACAGCGCCCAGGAACGGGTGGACTCCGAGGCGGTGCGGCTGGCCAGCATCGTGGACAGCCGGATCCTCGCCGCGGAGAACGTCAACGCGGACGTGCTGCGCAATCCGGTCGCCAAGGACCAGTACGCGGTCATCCGCATGCCCGGCCGGCAGCCGATAGAGATCGGGACCCGGCCGCAGGGCGATGCCATCCACGCCACCCAGCAGGGCGAGGAGGGCGAGACCGTCACCGTGCAGGAGCCGCGCTCCGCGGTCACCCGCGAGGTCGGCCGGACCCTGCTGATCATCGGCCTGGTGGCGCTGCTCGCGGTGGTCGCGGCCGTACTGCTCGCCGTACGCCAGGCCAACCGGCTCGCCTCCCCGCTCACCGACCTCGCGGAGACCGCCGAGCGCCTCGGCTCCGGCGACCCGCGCCCCCGGCACAAGCGGTACGGCGTCCCCGAGCTGGACCGGGTCGCCGATGTGCTGGACTCCTCCGCCGAGCGGATCGGCCGCATGCTGACCGCCGAGCGGCGCCTGGCCGCCGACGCCTCCCACCAGCTGCGCACCCCGCTGACCGCGCTGTCCATGCGCCTCGAGGAGATCACCCTCACCGACGACCCGGACATCGTGAAGGAAGAGGCGAACGTCGCGCTCACCCAGGTCGAGCGGCTCACCGACGTGGTCGAGCGGCTGCTGACGAACTCCCGCGACCCGCGCACCGGCTCCGCCGTCACCTTCGACCTGGACGAGGTCATCCAGCAGCAACTCGCCGAGTGGCGGCCCGCCTACCGCAGCGCCGGCCGGGCCATCGTCAGCTCCGGCAAGCGGCATCTGCAGGCCGTCGGCACGCCGGGGGCGGTCGCCCAGGTGCTCGCGGCGCTGATCGAGAACTCCCTCATGCACGGCGGCGGCACCGTCGCGCTGCGCACCCGGGTCACCGGCAACCAGGCCGTGGTCGAGGTCACCGACGAGGGCCCCGGTGTTCCCGCCGACCTCGGCGCGCGGATCTTCGAGCGCACGATCAGCGGCCGGAACTCCACCGGGATCGGACTGGCCGTCGCCCGCGACCTCGCGGAGGCCGACGGCGGCCGGCTGGAACTGCTCCAGGCCCAGCCGCCGGTGTTCGGCCTGTTCCTCTCACGTACACCGCCGGCCCGCAAGCCGGAGGAGGACCGGCCGACGGTGCGCTGAACCGGTTTACGGAACGCGCTGGGACTTCGGCTCGGGCTCGGAGTGGGGCCTCTTCGACTCGGCCACCAGGATCGACTCCGCCTCCTGCGTCGGCTGCACGCGGAACACCCAGGTGCGGTACGACCAGAAGCGGAAGAGGGTCGCGACGCCGATGCCGACGAACTTGAAGACGTTGCTCTGCAGCGGACTGTCCCAGCCGAAGCCGTAGGTCGCCGCGTACAGCACGCCGTTCTCGATCACCAGGCCGATCGCGCTGAAGAAGAGGAAGAGCGTGAGCTCCTTGGTACGGCCGCCCCTGTCGCGGTCCCGGTACGTCCAGTAACGGAACCCGACGTAGTTGAACGCGATGGCGACCACCGTCGCGATGATGCTGGCGCGCACCACCGGAAGGCCGGAGACGTGGCGGACCAGGTTGAACACGCCGAGGTTGACGAAGATGCCCGCAACGCCGACGGTGCCGAACTTGGCCACCTCGCGTACAAGCCGTTGCAGCCCCGAGGAACGAGGTTCCATGGCTGTGCAGCTCCCGTCGGTAGGTTTCGTCAGCCCAGCCATGCTATCCGGGTGAATCCACCGCCGCCTGTGCACAAGCCCAAGTCCAGGAAACAGATCGGAAAGAGGGTGGAAAGCGACCGGTAAGAGATCGTGTGAGGGACGCGATCCGGTCGCCCCGGCGTGGCCGATACGCTAGGGGTGTGACGTTCCCGGTAGTCGGCATGGTCGGCGGGGGGCAGCTCGCGCGTATGACGCACGAGGCGGGCATCCCGTTGGGCATCAGGTTCAAGCTTCTCAGTGACACCCCTCAGGACTCGGCGGCGCAGGTCGTGAGCGATGTCGTCATCGGCGACTATCGCGATCTCGACACGCTGCGTGAGTTCGCGCGCGGTTGCGATGTGATCACCTTCGATCACGAACATGTACCCACCGAGCACCTCAGGGCCCTGGAGGCGGACGGTATCCCCGTGCGTCCGGGGCCCGACGCGCTGGTGCACGCCCAGGACAAGGGCGTGATGCGCGCGAAGCTCGACTTGATCGGCATCCCGTGCCCGCGGCACCGGATCGTCGCCGACCCGGAGGACGTGGTCCGGTTCGCGGCTGAGCTGGGCGGGTGGGAGGGAGCCGGCGCAGGCGGCTTCCCGGTCGTCCTCAAGACCGTGCGCGGTGGCTACGACGGCAAGGGCGTGTGGGTCGTGGAGACCGCCGAGGAGGCCACCGAGCCGTTCCGGGCCGGCGTCCCGGTCCTCGCCGAGGAGAAGGTCGACTACGTCCGCGAGCTCGCCGCCAACGTCGTGCGCTCCCCGCACGGCCAGGCCGTCGCCTACCCGGTGGTGGAGTCCCGGCAGGTGAACGGCGTCTGCGACACGGTCATAGCCCCCGCGCCCGGCCTGGACGAGTCCCTCGCCCTCCAGGCCGAGCAAATGGCCCTGACCATCGCCAAGGAACTCGATGTCGTCGGGCACCTCGCGGTCGAGCTGTTCCAGACCCGCGACGGCCGCATCCTGGTCAACGAGCTGGCCATGCGCCCGCACAACTCCGGCCACTGGACCCAGGACGGCGCGATCACCTCGCAGTTCGCCAACCACGTCCGCGCGGTCCTCGACCTCCCGCTCGGCGACCCGCGCCCGCGCGCCCCGTGGACCGTGATGGTCAACGTCCTGGGCGGCGACTACCCGGACATGTACTCCGCGTACTTGCACTGCATGGCCCGCGACCCCAAGCTCAAGATCCACATGTACGGCAAGGACGTGAAGCCCGGCCGCAAGGTCGGCCACGTCAACACCTACGGCGACGACCTGGACGACGTGCTGGAGCGCGCCCGTCACGCTGCCGGCTACTTGAGAGGCACGATCACCGAATGAGCCCCGTTGTTGGCATCGTCATGGGGTCGGACTCCGACTGGCCCGTCATGGAGGCCGCCGCCAAGGCCCTGGACGAGTTCGAGATCGGCTACGAGGTCGACGTCGTCTCCGCGCACCGCATGCCCCGCGAGATGATCACCTACGGCGAGCAGGCCGCCGACCGCGGACTGAAGGTGATCATCGCCGGTGCGGGCGGTGCCGCCCACCTGCCGGGCATGCTCGCCTCCGTCACCCCGCTGCCGGTCATCGGCGTGCCGGTGCCGCTGAAGTACCTCGACGGCATGGACTCCCTGCTGTCCATCGTGCAGATGCCGGCCGGTGTCCCGGTCGCCACCGTCTCCGTCGCCGGTGCCCGCAACGCCGGTCTCCTCGCGGCCCGCATCCTCGCCGCCCACGACGAGGACCTGCTGCACAAGATGCGCGACTTCCAGCACGACCTCAACGACCAGGCCACCGAGAAGGGCAAGCGGCTGCGTTCCAAGGTCGAGGGGTCGAGCGGCTTCGGCTTCGGGAAGTAACAGGCAATGACCTCAACCGACGAAGCACGGTCCCTGCTGCGCGAGTTCCCGGTCGTCGACGGCCACAACGACCTGCCGTGGGCGCTGCGCGAACAGGTCCGCTACGACCTCGCCGCCCGCGACATCGCCGTACGCCAGGACGCCCATCTGCACACCGACATCCCGCGGCTGCGCGCGGGCGGGGTGGGGGCGCAGTACTGGTCGGTGTTCGTGCGCTCGGACCTGCCCGGGGCGGTGCCGGCGACCCTCGAGCAGATCGACTGCGTACGGCAGCTCATCGCCCGGCACCCCGCCGACCTGCGGGCCGCGCTGACCGCCGCCGACATGGAGGCGGCGCGCGCCGAGGGCCGTATCGCCTCCCTCATGGGCGCGGAGGGCGGGCACTCGATCGACAACTCCCTCGGCACCCTGCGCGGTCTGTACGAGCTGGGCGTGCGCTACATGACGCTCACCCACAACGACAACAACGACTGGGCGGACTCGGCGACCGACGAGCCGAAGGTCGGCGGCCTTTCGGCCTTCGGCCGCGAGGTGGTCCGCGAGATGAACCGCCTCGGCATGCTGGTCGACCTCTCCCACGTGGCCCCCACGACCATGCGGGCCGCGCTGGACACCACGTCCGCGCCGGTGATCTTCTCGCACTCCTCCGCGCGGGCCGTGTGCGACCACCCGCGCAACATCCCCGACGACGTCCTGGAGCGGCTGCCCGCCAACGGCGGCATGGCGATGGTGACGTTCGTGCCGAAGTTCGTGCTCCAGGCGGCCGTCGACTGGACGGCGGCGGCCGACGAGAACATGCGCGCCCACGGCCTGCACCACCTCGACACCAGCCCCGAGGCGATGAAGATCCACGCGGCCTTCGAGGAGCGCACCCCGCGCCCGGTCGCCACGGTGTCCACGGTCGCGGACCACCTGGACCACATGCGCGAGGTCGCCGGCGTCGACCACCTGGGCATCGGCGGCGACTACGACGGCACCGCCTTCACCCCGGACGGCCTCAGCGACGTCTCCGGCTACCCGAACCTGCTCGCCGAGCTGCTCGACCGGGGCTGGTCCAGGTCCGACCTGGCCAAGCTGACCTGGCAGAACGCGGTACGGGTGCTGGGCGCGGCGGAGGACGTGGCCCGCGATCTCCAGGCCACCCGTGCCCCGTCGCACGCCACCATCGAGTCGCTGGACGGCTGAGCAGCCTCTCTCGTGGTACCGGAAGGCCGTACCGAAGCAGTCCGGTTCTCCGGTACCACCGGAAGGGATGGGCGGCACACGACCACGAGCCTCGCAGGCCCTGGCGGGTGACGAGCCAGGAGCGTGCGGGACGCCTGACCGGCCGTACCCCCGAACGCCCCACTCACCAGGAAGCCGTCCTTCCCGCCGTGCGACCGTGGCGATACGACCCAGCACGACGTAGCTCACGACCGGCGTAAGCAACGACGACGTACGGAGCCCCGCCATGGCCGACCTCCAGGACGACATCCCGGGCACGACCGAGGTCGGCGAGGACGAGGCCCTGCCGGACGACCCCTTCCCCTCCGAGTCCGCGTCCCTGCGGCGCGCCCACGCCCTGCTCGCCGCCCACCCGGTCGCCGACGGCTACAGCGGACTGCCGTGGGCCCTGCGCCATCTGCCCTGGTACGACCTGGAGCTGGGCGAGGCGGCCATCGACACCGACATACCCCGGTTGCGTGCGGGCCACGTGGGCGTGCTGTTCTGGTCGCTGCACCTGCCCGAGGGCCCCGGCGGCGACCGTGCGACGGCCGCGACCCTGGAACAGCTGGACCAGGCGAGCTCGGTGATCGAGGCCCATCCGGAAGGGCTGCGCCTGGCGCGCACCGCCGGGCAGATCATCGACGCACGCAACTGCGGCCGGGTCGCCGTGGTGCTGGGCCCCGCGCACGCCACCGCGCTCGACGACTCCCTCGGCATCCTGCGCGTCCTGCACGCCCTCGGCCTGCGCGTGCTCACGCTCGCGGGCACGGCCTGGGCGGGGGAGCCGGGGCTGACCCGGTTCGGCGAGGAGGTGGTGCGCGAGATGAACCGGCTCGGTGTGCTCGCCGATGTCTCCGGCGCCTCCCGGGCCACCACCGAACGTGCCCTCGCGCTGTCCAGGACCCCGGTGCTGTGCACCCGCTCCGCCGCCCGCGCCCTGCGCCCGCACCCGGCCAACCTGCCCGACGAGCTGCTCACCTCGCTGGGCGCGGCGAAGGGCCTGTGCATGGTGCCGCTGACCGCCGAGCAGACCGGGCCGACGGTCCGTGACGTCGCCGACCACCTCGACCACGTCCGCGACGTGGCCGGCCCGGACTGCGTGGCCCTGTCCGGCACCTACGACTCCGGCGCCGCCCACCCCCGCGACCTCGCCGACGCCTCCCGCTACCCCCACCTGATCGCCGAGCTGCTCCAACGCGGCTGGTCCGAGCCCGAGTTGGCCCTGCTGACCTGGGGCAACGTCCAACGGGTGCTGCGCGGCGCGGACTTCGCCGCGAAGGCCGCGCAGCACCGCCGGGAGGCGTCGACCGCGAAGATCGGGGAACTGGACGCGCCCTAGCGTCACTCGTGGTCGATCCGGCACAGGCAGAACGGATGCCCGGCCGGGTCGGCGTACACCTGGAAGTCCTTCTTCTCCCGGTCCTCCAGGTCCAGCGGCCGGGCGCCCAGCGCCAGTACCCGCTCATGGGCCACGTCGATCTCCGCCCAGGTCCGGCCCGCGTCGAAGTCGAGGTGGAACTGCTGGCCGTTGCGGTCCGCGCGGGGCCACTCCGGCGGCGTGTACCCCTCGGCCCGCTGGAAGGCCAGCCGGGGCCCGTCGGGCACCCGCAGGACGACCCAGTCGTCGTCCTCGGCGTCCGGGGTGCCCCCGGCCACGGCCGCGTAGAAGGCGGCCAGCGCGTGCGGATCGGGACAGTCGAGCACGACGGAACGGAAACGGGCGACGGACGCCATGGTGTCCTCCTCCGGACGGCTCAGCAGGCGCACAGACAGAACGGGTGCCCAGCCGGGTCGGCGTACACACGGAAGGTCCGCTCGCGGTCCTCCGCGTCCAGCGGCTTGGCGCCCAGCTCCAGCACCCCCCTCTCCGCCGCGTCGAGGTCCTCCACCACCAGGTCCAGATGGAAGTGCTGCGAGGCGTCCGGCGAGGGCCACTGCGGCGGCACGTACCCGGGCGCCCGCTGGAAGGCCAGCGCCGTCCCGCCGGGCACCTTCAGGTCGACCCACCCGTCGTCTTCGGGGTCTCCCTGCACCTCCACCGTGCCGCCCAGCACCTCGGCGTAGAAGCCGGCCAGCGCACGGGGGTCGGGACAGTCCAGCACCACGACACCGAGCTTGGCGAGAGCCATGACTACCTCCTTGTGACACAGACCGAGTTACCCATAGTGGCGGGCAACCGGTAACGGTTACTGCATGCTCCCGCATTGGAGGTAACGTCGCAACCATGAATGAGAGATCGGCCGCCCCCGGAGCCCTGGCGCTGGTCGAGTCCCTGGTCAACACGCTGGACCTCGAGACCGGCGCCGACACGCTGGACACCGAGGAGGGCCGGAGACGCTTCGGGATCGCCGAGGACGGGCTGGAGGAGGCACGGGAGCTGCGGGAGTCGCTGCGGGCCGTGCTGCTCGCGCACGCCGGGCACCGGCCGCACCGCGAGGTGACCCCGCTCGGCACGCTGCTGTCCCGCGCACCGCTGTACGTCGCGGTCGACGAACGGGACGGCTCCGCGGCCCTCGCCCCCGCCCCGGACGCCCCGCTGCTCTCCCGGGTCGCCGCCGCCGTCGCCGCGGGGCTGGCGGAGGGCACCTGGATGCGGCTGAAGGCCTGCGAGGCCGGGACCTGCCACTGGGCGTACTACGACCGCAGCCCGGCCGGCCGCGGCCGCTGGTGCTCGATGCAGGTGTGCGGGGCGCGGGCGAAGATGCGCCGGTACCGGGCCAAAGAGGGGTAGGACACAGGGAGTTCACCGGCCACGTATGTGTCCGGTGGTGCAGAATGCGGGAAGACGCCGGTTCGGCCGACTGAGCCTCGGCCGAACCGGCGTCACCGTATGTCCTCAGGCCGTCGGACGGCCCATCGCCCGGTACGTCCAGCCCGCCCGGCGCCACAGCTCCGGGTCGAGCGCGTTGCGGCCGTCCAGGATCAGCCGCGCCGCCGCGACCTCGCCCAGCGCCGCCGGGTCCACCTCGCGGAACTCCCGCCACTCGGTGAGGTGCAGGACGACGTCGGCACCCCGCACGGCCTCCAGCGCGGAGCCGGCGTACCCCAGGGTGGGGAAGACCTTGCGGGCGTTCTCCATGCCCTTCGGGTCGTACACGGTGACCTGGCCGCCCTGGAGGTGGATCTGGCCGGCCACGTTCAGCGCGGGCGAGTCACGCACGTCGTCCGAGTCGGGCTTGAACGTGGCGCCGAGCACCGCGACCCGCTTGCCGAGGAAGGAGCCGCCGCCCAGCGCCTCCCGGGTCATCTCGACCATCTGCCCGCGCCGGCGCATGTTGATCGAGTCGATCTCGCGCAGGAAGGTCAGGGCCTGATCCGCGCCCAGCTCACCGGCCCGGGCCATGAACGCCCGGATGTCCTTGGGCAGACAGCCGCCGCCGAAGCCGATCCCGGCGCGCAGGAACTTCGCCCCGATCCGGTCGTCGTGCCCGATGGCCTCCGCCAGCTTCGCCACGTCACCGCCCGCGGCCTCGCACACCTCCGCCATAGCGTTGATGAACGAGATCTTGGTGGCGAGGAAGGAGTTCGCGGCCGTCTTCACCAGCTCGGCGGTGGGGAAGTCGGTGACGACGAACGGCGTGCCCTCGCCGATCGGGGTCGCGTACACCTCGCGCAGCAGCTTCTCGGCGCGCTCGCTGCGCACACCCGCCACGATCCGGTCCGGGTGCAGGGTGTCCTGCACGGCGAAGCCCTCGCGCAGGAACTCCGGGTTCCAGGCCAGCTCGGCGTCCGCGCCCGCCGGGGCGTGCTCGGCGAGGTGGCCGGCCAGCCGCTCGGCCGAGCCCACCGGCACGGTCGACTTGCCGACGACCAGCGCCGGGCCGTGCAGATGCGGGGCGAGCGAGGAGAACGCGGAGTCGACGTACGACATGTCGGCCGCGTAGTCCCCGTGCCGCTGCGGGGTGTTCACGCACACGAAGTGGACGTCACCGAAGGCGCCGACCTCGGCCCAGTCGGTGGTGAAGCGGAGCCGTCCGGTGGAGCCCTCGAACCCGGCGACGTGCCGCCGCAGCAGCTCCTCGAGACCCGGCTCGTACATGGGGGTCTCGCCGCGCTCCAGCATGGCGATCTTCTCGGGTACGACATCGAGTCCCAGCACCTCGAAGCCCAGCTCGGCCATGGCCGCGGCGTGCGTGGCACCGAGATAACCGGTGCCGATCACGGTGATCTTCAGGCTCATGGATGCGCTCCAGCTCGGGTACGTCGGTGATGCGGCCCCTGAGCATAGTCGGGCCCCTCGACGGGCAATCTCCCCGCTGTCGTGTAGCTCACGTAGGCGTGCTGCGGGCGGCCCTCTAAAATTTGAGTTACTTAACGGTAATTAGCGTCAGTATCACTGCGTCTTTGGAGCGTGAGAGACCGTGGCCGGATCGGCTGACTTCGACCTGTACCGCCCGTCCGAGGAGCACGACATGCTCCGCGACGCCGTCCGCTCCCTGGTCGAGGCGAAGATCGCGCCGTACGCCGCGGCGGTGGACGAGGAGGCCCGCTTCCCGCAGGAGGCCCTCGACGCCCTCGTCGCCAATGACCTGCACGCGGTGCACGTCCCCGAGGAGTACGGCGGCGCCGGCGCCGACGCGCTCGCCACGGTCATCGTGATCGAGGAGGTGGCCCGCGCCTGCGTGTCCTCCTCCCTCATCCCCGCCGTGAACAAGCTCGGCTCCCTCCCGGTGATCCTCTCCGGCGGCGAGGAGCTGAAGAAGAAGTACCTGACCCCGCTCGCCAAGGGCGACGCGATGTTCTCGTACTGCCTCTCCGAGCCGGAGGCGGGCTCGGACGCGGCCGGCATGAAGACCAAGGCGGTCCGCGACGGCGACCACTGGATCCTCAACGGCGTGAAGCGCTGGATCACCAACGCCGGCGTGAGCGAGTACTACACGGTCATGGCGGTCACGGACCCCGCCAAGCGCTCGAAGGGCATCTCGGCGTTCGTCGTCGAGAAGTCGGACGAGGGCGTCTCCTTCGGCGCCCCGGAGAAGAAGCTCGGCATCAAGGGCTCCCCGACCCGCGAGGTCTACTTCGACAACGTCCGCATCCCCGCCGACCGCATGATCGGCGAGGAGGGCTCCGGCTTCATGACCGCCATGAAGACCCTGGACCACACCCGCATCACCATCGCCGCGCAGGCGCTCGGTGTCGCGCAGGGCGCCTTCGACTACGCCAAGGGCTATGTCCAGGAGCGCAAGCAGTTCGGCAAGCCGATCGCCGACTTCCAGGGCATCCAGTTCATGCTCGCCGACATGTCGATGAAGATCTCGGCGGCCCGCGCCCTCACCTACCAGGCCGCCGCCGCCTCCGAGCGCGGCGACGCCGACCTCACCTACCTGGGCGCCGCCGCCAAGTGCTTCGCCTCGGACGTGGCGATGGAGGTCACCACGGACGCCGTCCAGCTGCTCGGCGGCTACGGCTACACCCGTGACTACCCGGTGGAGCGCATGATGCGCGACGCCAAGATCACGCAGATATACGAGGGAACGAACCAGGTCCAGCGCATCGTCATGGCCCGCAACCTGCCGTAGCGGCAAGGGGCTTCGGGTCTCATCCAGAAGGCGTCCTCCGGGGCGCCTTTCTGCTGTTCGGCCGCACCTTACGACCGGTCGGTCACATGCGGGCCGGGCGCGGCCGACGTAGGACGGAAAGCACACGGGGCCCGCCCCGGGCCCCCGCCTCTCCGAGGAGGAGCCATGACCCAGTCCCAGATGATGCCGGCGCTCACCCAGCAGGTGCAGGACTGCATCGAGGCCTGCATGGACTGCCACGGCATGTGCGAGGAGACCATGAGCTCCTGCATGCAGAAGGGCGGCCAGCAGCAGATGCAGGTCATGCGCGCCCTGATGGACTGCTCCGAGACCACCCGCATGTGCGCCGACATGATGATGCGCCGCTCGCCCATGTCCGCCGAGATGTGCACGCTCTGCGCCAAGGTGTGCGAGATGTGCGCCGAGGCGTGTATGTCCATGCCGGACGACCAGCAGATGATGCGCTGCGCGGAGGCGTGTCGCCGCTGCGCGGAAACCTGTCGGGCGATGGCGGGCGCCGGCATGTGAGCCCTGCCCGGACGGCAGAGCGAGGGCACCCGCAGGGGTGCCCTCGCTCTCGGTACGGCTTCTCCGTACGTGCTGTCCGAAGGGTCGGTCAGTTGCCGGAGACGGTGACCTTCTGGTCGTTGTTCAGCTCGTTCACCAGCGTCTTGACCTTGGCCTTGTCCCAGACGAGGTTGCCGCCGACGGAGCCCGATATCGGCATGTTCATCGACGTGCCGTCACCGCCCTGGACGCCCTTCATCGCCCAGAACATCGAGGCCAGGTCCCACAGGGACATGTCCTTGTCGACGATCAGGGAGTCCAGGCCCGCGCCCATGGTCGGGTAGAACCTGAAGGGGTTGAGGACGGTCGAGGGGGTGGCCACCTGGTGGGCCAGCGCCGACAGGAACTTCTGCTGGTTCTTGGTGCGCTGCAGGTCGGAGGCGGCGAACGCGTGCCGGGTGCGGACGAAGGCGAGGGCCTGCGCGCCGTTCAGCGTCTGGTTGCCGGCCTTGAAGTCGGCGCCCGAGTACGAGTCCTTGAAGCCCTTGTCGATGTTGATGGTGACACCGCCGACCGCGTCCACGATCTTGGCGAAGCCCTGGAAGCCGATCTCCACGTAGTGGTCGATGTGCAGACCGGTGTTGTACTCGATCGTGCGCACCAGCAACGTCGGGCCGTCGAACGCGTACGCCGCGTTCAGCTTGTTCTGGCCCATGGCGGGGCGGATCTTGCCGGAGGTGGAGCCCTGGAACGAGGGGATCGTCACGTTCGAGTCGCGCGGCAGCGAGATCAGCGTGTCGCCGTTGTCGCCGACGTGCAGGATCATCATCGAGTCCGTGCGCTTGCCCTGGGCGGAGCCGGTGTGCAGCCTCTTCTCGTCCGCCTTGGACATGCCCTCACGGCTGTCCGAGCCGACGATCAGGTAGTTCGTGCCGGAGCCGGTGGCCGGCCGGTCGATGACCTTGGACAGGTCGACCTCGCGGCGCAGCTTGGAGTCGGCCCAGAAGTAGGTCGCGACGGACGCGACGACCAGCACGGTCACGAGCGTGAGCGCGGTCCACTTCAGCCGGCGCCGCCAGTTCGGGCGCGGCCGGTAGTGGTCGAGCTCGGGGTCCGGGTCGTTGTCGTTGGGCACGAAGCCGCCGCCGCGCTGCCCGCCGCCGTACACCTGCCCGGTGTTGTAGCCGCTGTCGTAACCGGAGCCGTCGTCGTATCCCTGGCCGTCGACGTACGACGGCTGCTGGGGGACTCCGGCCCCGTACGGCGGCGCCGCCGGGCCGGGGTCGCCGTAGGAGCGCTGCCCGGGCGGTACCGCCGGGCCGCGCCGCACCTGCCGCATCACGCGGGCGCCCTCCGGCTGTGCGCCGGCACTGCCGCGTCCGTAGCGCGGGCCGCCGTTGTCGTCGGACCATCCCTCGGGCCAGTCATTCATGCGCCCCAGTGTGCAGGGCGCCGGTGTGAGGGTTACAAGAGCTGTCGGAAAATAAGGGCGGCCCTGTTGCGAAGCTGACACAAAATCCGGCGAATGTCGTTCGGCATAAGGTGGAGGGCATGACAGACCAGGTCACGGACGCGGAACCGGACATCCCCGGCAAGCCGACCTCCGCCTCGCGCACCACCCTCAGCCACATCATGACCCACAACGACACCAACCTGCTGGGGACGGTGCACGGCGGCGTGATCATGAAGCTGGTCGACGACGCGGCGGGCGCCGTGGCGGGCCGGCACTCCGGCGGTCCCGCCGTGACCGCGTCGATGGACGAGATGGCCTTTCTGGAGCCGGTCCGCGTCGGTGATCTGGTCCATGTGAAGGCGCAGGTGAACTGGACCGGCCGGACCTCCATGGAGGTCGGTGTCCGGGTCCTCGCCGAGCGCTGGAACGAGTCGGCCCCGCCCACCCAGGTCGGCTCCGCCTACCTGGTCTTCGCGGCCGTCGACGCGGACGGCAAGCCGCGCCGGGTGCCGCCGGTGGTCCCGGAGACCGACCGCGACCGCCGCCGCTACCAGGAGGCCCAGATCCGCCGCACCCACCGCCTGGCCCGCCGCCGGGCCATTCGCGAGCTGCGGGAGAAGCGCGCCGCCGAAGGCTTCGAGGACTAGCAGCCGCCGCGCCTCATGAGCCGGCGCCCGGGCACACGACCTCGCTGCCGCGCACAGCCGTCTGCTGCGGCTGGGCGGGGTCCTCGAAGTGCACCTTGTGCACGTCCTTGAAGTCCGCCCCGGCGATCACCCTCAGCAGCGGGCCCTGGCCCGGTACGGCGCGCAGCTGGGCCCCCGGCAGGGCGGCCGCCAGGGCCCGGGCCGAGCGGTCCCAGCGGGGGTCGTAGGAGATCACGGTGTGCGGCACGTGCGCGGCGGCCGTCACCGGCAGGCGTGTCGTGGCGAAGCCGGTCGCCGCGAGCCCCGCGTCGACGCGTTTGCCGAGGCCGATCGTGCCGGTGCCGTTCTCCACCTGGACCCGGATCTGCCGCGGATCCACCTCCACGGGCGCCGAGGGCGCGGGGCCGTGGCCGCGCTGCGGCTGGTCCACGGTGAGCGGCTTGTCGTCGCGCAGGGCCGAGAAGAGCTGCTCCGCCTTGGCCTGGTCCCACTTCACGGTCGAGCCGAGGCCCTTGACGGTGTAGTTCATCTGCACGATGGGCACGGTGGCGAACTCGGAGGAGGACGGGGAGAAGTTCCGCATGGCCCGGCCGAGGTCGAGCAGTTCGTCGGTGCCGAAACCCTCGTCGGCGCGGACCGAGCCGAGCACCGCGCGGGTCACGTCCCTGAACCGCATCGGGTTCAGCAGCACCCCGGAGGAGGTGGCCCGCTCGATCAGCGCGGCGAGGAACCGCTGCTGCCGCTGCATCCGGCCGAAGTCGCTCGCCGAGTCCACGTGCCGGGCCCGCACGTACTGCAGGGCCTGCCCGCCGCTCAGCATGTGCGTGCCGGGGCTGAGGTCGAGGCCGGTGTAGGAGTCCTTCAGCGGGGTCGTCGTGCAGACGTTCACCCCGCCGAGGACGTCCACGGTCCGCATGAAGCTGGTGAAGTCGACCTCCAGATAGTGGTCGATCTTCACATGGGTCATGTTCTCGACCGTGCGGATGGTCAGCTGGGGACCGCCCTCGGCGTAGGCCGCGTTGAGCTTGACCGGGTGCGCTGCGACCTCCTGCCGGGAGGCGGCGTCGGTGTGCGCGGGCACCTCGGCGTAGGAGTCGCGCGGCAGGCTCACCACGGTGGCCCGCTCCCGGTTCTCCGAGACGTGCACGATCATCATGGTGTCGGTGCAGTGGCAGGGCACCCCGCCCAGCCGGTACTCCCGCCGCTCCCGCGCGGTGATCCTGTCGCGGCCGTCGGTGCCGACCAGCAGGATGTTCATGCCCTGGCCCGCGCGCGGCCGGTTCTTCATGTCCTTGAAGGCGTCGATGCGGGCGATCCCCGCGTCCAGGCTGCTCATCACCGCGTGCCCGATCCCGGCGGAGGCGAGCACCACGACGGACAGCGTGCTCACCGCTCGCATGGCCCACCGGGGCCGCCGGGGCGGCCGTACGGACCGCACGGGCCGCTCGGGCGGACGCGGCACACGGCGGGGTGGCTGCGGTCGGCGCTGCGGACGAGCGGGGGACCGGGGCGGGCTTGCCAACGGGGACACCTCCGGACGAGGCCGTACGTGGGATCCGTGAGCACGGTAGGCCGATACGATCTCCAGCCCGGCCCTCCGCCCCGGCGGCGCGCACCGGTGTCCCCCGTTCGCGGTAACGTGAGCCCCCTATGAACGCCAAGCCCGACGTGCGACACCCCGCCGTATCTGTGATCATGCCCGTCCTCAACGAGGAGCGGCATCTGCGCGGGGCCGTCCAAGCGATCCTCGCGCAGGAGTACGCCGGCGAGATGGAGGTCGTGATCGCCCTCGGTCCGTCCACGGACCGCACGGACGAGATCGCCGCCGAGCTGGTCCGTGAGACCGCGTCCCAGAGCAAGCGCGTGCACACCGTCCCCAATCCCACCGGCCGTACCCCCGCCGCGCTGAACGCGGCGATCAAGGCCTCCCGGCACCCGATCGTGGTCCGCGTCGACGGCCACGGCATGCTCTCGCCGAACTACATCGCCACCGCTGTGAGGCTCCTGGAGGAGACCGGCGCGCAGAACGTCGGCGGCATCATGCACGCCGAGGGCGAGAACGACTGGGAGCACGCCGTCGCCGCCGCGATGACCTCGAAGATCGGGGTCGGCAACGCCGCCTTCCACACGGGCGGCGAGGCCGGGCCCGCCGACACCGTCTACCTCGGGGTGTTCCGCCGCGAGGCCCTGGAGCAGCAGGGCGGCTACAACGAGGAGTTCATCCGCGCCCAGGACTGGGAGCTGAACTTCCGGATCAGGGAGGCGGGCGGACTCATCTGGTTCTCGCCCGAGCTGAAGGTGTCGTACCGGCCGCGGCCCTCCGTCCGCGCGCTGGCCAAGCAGTACAAGGACTACGGCCGCTGGCGGCACGTCGTGGCCCGCTACCACTCCGGCTCCATCAACCTGCGCTACCTCGCCCCGCCGGCGGCGGTGTGCGCGATAGCGGCCGGCACAGTGGTCGGCGTGGTGCTCACCCCGTGGGCCCTCGTCGTGCCCGGCGGCTATCTGGCGGCGATCGTCGCGGGCTCGCTCCCGGCGGGCAAGGGGCTGTCCCCGAAGGCCCGGCTGCAGATCCCGGTGGCCCTGGCCACGATGCACATGTCGTGGGGCTGGGGCTTTCTGACCAGCCCGAAGTCGCTGGCGCGGAAGGTCATCGCCTCGCGGCGGCCGGCGGTGTACAGCGCCTGACCATGTGCCGGGGCCCCGTCGCCGGGGCCCCGGCACCGGTCACCACTGATAGGGCTTGTACACGTCCATGCACTTCGACGTGTCCGAGCCGTTGACGGCGTCGGTGCCGTCCGGGATGTCCCCGGCCTTCGGCTTCGACTCCTTGGGATACGACGTCCCGGTGCGCCAGTCCGCGCCGACGACGACCGTGACGCCGGACACGTCGGTCGAGCGCGTCACCGAACTCGCCGGGATCCCCAGCGCCTTGGCCACGGCCTCGGCGTCGCCCTGCAGATCCGTGCTCGGGTACTGCACGATCGTCTTGTCCACCGACCGCGTGCCCGAGGTGTCGGCCGCCGCCCTGGCGTAGCCCGCCTGTACGAGGACGTCGCTGACCGCCGAAGCCCGGTGCTGCACGGCGGCCTCGGTCGAGGTCTGCGTGCCGTTCTGCACCAGCACCCCGAGCCGACTCGGATCCGTGGAGGGCGTCTTGGCCGGGGCGGGCCTGCTCGAGACCTGCTTCGTACCGGAGCCGTTCTTGTCGCCGTTCTTGTCCAGCGGCACGTCGTCGCGGAGCATCTGCCACAGCTTGTCGGCGTTCGCCTTGTCCGGCACGACGTGGTTGCGGGGGTCCTGCGGATCGGGGAGGTTGGGCATCGTCACCGACGTGATGCGGTCGGACGGCACCGACTTCATCTCCATGCCCAGGTCGTACAGTTTCTTGACCGTGCCGATCTCCTCGGACACCTTCAGGGACTTGGTGGCGGCCTCGGCCAGGTTCATCAGGCGCCCGGTGTCGGTGAAGACGTTCTGCTGCCGCAGCGTACGCATCATCGAGTTCAGGTACATGTGCTGGGCGCGGGCCCGCAAGGGATCGCTGCCCCAGGCGTGCCGGGTGCGCAGCCACTGCAGTGCCTGCACGCCCTGGACCTTGTGCGTGCCGGCCGTCATCTTCAGCCAGGAGCCGCCGGGCTGGGCAGGGGTCGGGTGGTCCCACACGTTCTGCTTCACACAGACGTCGACCCCGCCGATGGCGTCCGCCATCCGCACCACACCGGAGAAGTCGATCGTCATCCAGTGGTCGATGTAGACCCCGGTGAGGTTCTCCCAGGTGGACAGTGTGCAGCCGGCCCCGCCACGGCCCAGGGTGGTGTTGATGATGTCGTTCGTCGCCGGGTACGACTTGCCGGTGTCGGGGTCCTTGCACGGGGGGATGTCGACACGGGTGTCCCGGGGGATGCTCACCATGGCGGCGCTCTTGCGGTCCGCTGAGAGGTGGATGAGCATCTGCACGTCCCCGTTCGGGGGGCCGCCGACGCTGGCCTTGCTGCCGCCGAGCTTCAGGTTCTCGGCCGAGTTACGGCTGTCCGAGCCGATCAGCAGGATGTTCAGCGGCGTCTGGCCGGCGGCGTTCGGTGCGGTCTTCTGCGCCTTGCCGTCGCCGCTGCTGCGCGCGCCCTTCCGGATGTTCGCGTTCAGGTGCTGGTAGTACAGGTAACCGGCTCCCGCCGTACCGAGTATGACCACCGCCAGCACGGTCGCGGACCAGCGCAGGGCGCGCCGTCTGCGCCGTGGCCGCTCGGCCGTGGAACCCCCTCTGCGCTGCCCCCCGCCGTGCCGGCTGGACCGCTCCGGTGTGTCCCGGTCCTGCGGTGCGAGCGACATCGTGTCGTCGACCGCAGGGTCCTGCCCTCGCACATCGCTCTGCGCCAAACTTCCTGCCCTCCCCACCCTTTGCGCGTTACAACGGGCCCGTCCCGCGTCCGGTTAGACGCACGACGGGCCCGTTGGGTTACCTACGACGCGCACTTCACCTTGTCCGCCGTGGACTTGTCCACGTCCGGAGCCTTCTTCGGAGCGGTGAGCGAGACACCCGCGCCCTTGAAGTCCTTGCCCAGGGTCAGCGTCATCGCCGGCAGTCCCTGGGAGTTGATCACGCTCTTGCCGGGCTTGAGCGCGGAACCGGGCAGCCCCATCAGCTGAGCCAGCTCGCGGGCCTGCGCCGCCTGGCCGGGCGCGTACTCCAGCGTGGTCTTGTCCAGCTCCGCGGGCGCGTTGCCCGCGTTCTCCGACTTGAGCACGCCCTGCTGGTTCTGCAGCCAGTCCAGGGTCTGCTGCGCGCTGCCGCCCACGGCACCGCCGTTGAGGATCCGCACCCGCACGTCGGAGGGCGCGGACCTGCTGCCCTTCAGGCGTGCGGCCTCCGCGTCCTTCTCCGCCTTCTGCTTCTTCTTCACCTCGGTGAAGGAGACGTCGTTGTTGATCGCGTCGAACACCTGCGGGGCGACCGCCGGGTCGACGATCACCGTCTTGTGGACGACACCGTCCGCCGGGTTGTCCTTCACCGGCACCGTGACGAAGGTGATGTTCTTCGTCGGCACCTTCTTCAGCTCCAGCGCGATGTCCTTGAGCGTGCCCACGGAGCCGATGCCCTTGTCGACGGTCAGCGCCTTGGTGGCGGCCTCGGCGAGGTCGATCAGCTTGCTCGGGTTGGTGAGCGTGTCGCTGGAGGACATCTTCCGCATCAGCGAGGCCATGAACTGCTGCTGGACCTTGATGCGGTCCAGATCGCCCTGGTTGCCCCAGCTGTGCCGGGTGCGGACGAAGGCCAGCGCCTGCTCGCCCTCGATCTTGTGCTTGCCGGCGGGCAGGTTGAGATGCGACTCCTTGTCGTTCACCGCGTGCGCGAGACAGACGTCCACGCCGCCGACGGCCGTCGTCAGCGTCTTGACCGCGTTGAAGTCCACCATCATGAAGTGGTCCGGCTGGATGCCGGTGACCTCCTTGACGGTGCGCATGGTGCAGCCGGGGTCCCGCCCGTCCTGTCCGAGGCTGGTGTTGAAGCGGACGTTCTCCGTAGCGGGGATGACCTTCTCGGTGCCGTCGGCCTCCTTGGTCGGGCAGTCCGGCACGTTGACGATGAGGTCGCGCGGAATGCTGAGCGCGGTCGCGTTCGTCCGGTCCTTGGAGACGTGCAGCAGGATGTTGGTGTCGGCGTGCCCGACGCTGCCCTTGTCGCCGTAGCCCGTGTTGCCCTTCCCGGTGCGTTTGTCGGTGCCGATGATCAGGATGTTGAAGGCGTCGTCCTTGCTGAAGCCGTTCTTGGCCGCGCTGCCGACGTCCGTCGTGGTGACGTTGCCCTCGAGGTGCTTGAGGTAGAGATAGCCGGCGGTGCCGATGGCGACGAGCACGAAGGCCGTGCCGCCGGCGGTCCACGCCAGCACCTTCTTCGCCTTCGACTTCTTCTTCACCGGCCGCCGGGCGGCCCTGCGCCCCTGCGGGGTCTCCGGCTCGCCGCCCCGGCGCCGGCCCGACCGCGGCGGCGGTACGGCGTCCCCGCGCCCCTGGCGCGGCTCACGCGTCGCGCCGGGTGCCGAGTCGTCACGGCGGCGCGGCGCACCGGAGCCCGCCCGGGAGGCGGGTCTGCGGGGTCCGGGAACCGACGACTGCTCTGCGGAAGGGCCCAGTCGCAGTTCGTATTCGCCGGTGTTCGGATTGAGCACCCACTGGTCTGCGGGATCGATGTTGTCCGCCCGCCCACGGCCTTGCGCGTCCACGGTTGTCCGAATCCTCCGTCGGGGCCACGCGGCGCCTTCCCCCTCAAAGACGCTCGGGTCTCGGTGAAACAGTGCACGGCCCCAGGACGGATCTCGCGGCCGGGTGCACCGGATCGCTCACACTATCCGCCCAGTTCAGCGTCAAGCGACGCCGGTGACAAATTCCCCGTGCCTACAACTGGGCAATCCGCCTCATTTCCCGGACGGAAGTTCGCCGTCTTGATGTGCGCATCACTGGCAGGTGTGTTCGGCGGCGGTGTTCCCGCGGAATGTCGGTGTGGGGGACGGGCCGGCGGGCGGCTCGCCCTCGCCGTCCGTTCCGCCCGTCCCCCCGCTCGTCTCCGCCCCGGTTTCCGGGGCCTGCTGCGGTGTCTCCCGGGTCACCGCCACGGGCTGGTCGGCCCGCAGCCGGGCGAACAGCTTCTCGGCTTCCGGCTCCACGAGTTGGTCACGATTGGCGTCGTAGACGTACGACTCCCTCGGCACCGTCAGGAACTGCACCCGTTCGGTGGGGATCTGGCGCAGCCCGCGCACCAACTGGTACAAGCCACGCAGACTGGCCAGTTCCGGGTCCGTGGTCAGCGAGGAGGTCGCCGCGTCGAGCACCGGATACAGCTTCACCGGGTTCAGCAGCACATCGCCGCTCTGCATCTTGTCGACGAGCGCGCCGAGGAACCGCTGCTGGCGTTCCATCCGTTCGGTGTCGCTGCCGTCGCCGAGCGACTTGCGGGCCCGCACGAACCCGAGCGCCTGCTCCCCGTTGAGCGTGACCCTGCCGGCGGGCAGCTTCAGCAGGGCCGCCTTGTCGTCGATGGGCTCCTTCAGGCAGACCTGCACCCCGTCGACGGCGTTCACCATCTTCTTGAACCCGCTGAAGTCCACGACCACGTGATGGTCGATCCGAATGTCCGTCAGCTTCTCCACGGTCCGGATCGTGCACGCCGAACCGCCCAGCTGGAAGGAGTGGTTGAACATCGCGAACACCGGCTCGCTGCGGCTGCCGTCCGGTTGCCGGCAGCCGGGGATGTCCACCATCAGATCCCTCGGCAGCGACACGGCGGTGGCACTGCGCCGGTCGGCGGCCAGATGCAGCAGGATCGTGGTGTCCGACCGCTCGCTGCCCAGATCCGGCCCGTACGCGGAGTTCCCCTCCCCGGCCCGCGTGTCCGACCCGATCAGCAGGATGTTCTGCGCGCCCCGCACCAGTTCGGTGGGCCGCTCCCGCTCGTACCGGGCCAGTTCGCGGGCGGCCGCGTCGTCCGCCGTGATGTTCGCGCTGAGCTTGGCGTAGAGGGCCCAGCCGGTCCCGGCGGCCGCCGCGACGAGGACGGCGGCACCGAGCGCCGTCGCTCGCAGCCACCGCCGCCGACGCCGCCGTACGAGCCCTGTGCCGGTGGCGGAGGCCCCGGGACCGGGGCCGGGACCGAGGGCCTTGCCTGCGGTGTCAGGCACGGTCGGGGCACCCCCTCATGGCGTACGAGCGTCACGTCCTGCTCTTACGACCATGGCGGGGCAGGGCGGGGGAAGCGCCCTGTGCTACTCCACTCGGGGGACGGCGGTGCCGCTCAGCGGCGCACGGCGGTCACCCGCTCGCTCTCGATCCGCTTGGCGAGAGCCTCCTCGTCCAGCCGGTCCAGATGCCGGCACAGCACCACGGATCCGCCGGTGACCAGCGGCGCGTACAACCCCGCGCCGACCCCTTCCCAGGTGTCGTACGACAGCCCGGACAACAGCCTCGATCCGGGCCCCGTCAGATCCAGCGAGGGCGCCTCGGCCAGGGCCCGCTGAACGACCTCCGCCCCGCTGAACTCCCGCCCGGCGACGATCAGCGCGGGCTCGTCGGGGTCCGCCGGAGCGAACGGCGCGAACCGGTCCCCCTGACCGGGCACTTCCACCGCGTAGTCGACGAACCCCTCCGGGGCCTGCGGAAACCGTCCGCCGAGCGGCCGTAGCGCCAGCGCCACCCGCTCACCCCGGCACGCCCGCGCCGCGGCCAGCGAGTCCGGCCCGCTGACGACGACGTCCGCCGCGGCCGGATCCCCGCCGACGTCCGCCACCGCCCCCACCGCGGAGCAGGCCAGCAGCCACACCGCCGTCTGCCAGTGCGCGGGCAGCAGCAGCGCGACCCGGTCACCGGGACCGGCGGACAGGTCTCCCTGAAGGAGGTTCGCGGTCTTGGCCACCCAATTGGCGAAGGTGGCCACGGACAGTTCGACGCGTTCGCCCGTGGCGTCGTCGTAGAAGGTCACCAGCGGGCGGCCGGGGTCCGCGGCGAGCGCGGAAGCCAGCAGGTCGGCAGGGGTGCGATCGGTGGCGTTCACCCGGGAAAGGGTACGCGCGGGCGGGCGCGCGCAGCGTGCGGTGGGGCCACCGGTTCGGCGGAACGGTTTCCGACGGTCCGTCAGTTCATGGATGGACAGATTTGTATGACTATGCCCAAGATCATGGCTATGCGTGGATTCCTGACTTCGTCCAACGGCGCCCCCTCGATCGCCGTCTCCTCGATCGGCGTCACCTGCGCCGCGGCCCTCGCGCTTCCGCTGCTGGCCCTGCCCGCGGCCGCCGCACCCGCACGGCCGTCCGTGGCCGCCGCATCCGTACGGCCGCCCGCGGCCGGTGTGCCGGGCAGCACGCGCTCGCTGCCCCTCGTCCCCCTGTCCCGCGAGCGGGTCCTCGGCACCGCCCCGGAACAGGGCCTGTACCGGTCCGACGGCGAGCACTTCTCGCTGGTCGGGGTCGTCTGGGACGACCCGGACGCCGAACTGCACGGCCGGGTCCAGGTGCGGACCCGGTCGGCGCGGACGGGGAAGTGGTCCGGCTGGCAGGACGTCGAGACGCACAACGCCGACCACGGCGCCGACCCGGGTACGGCGGAACGCGACGCGCGGCGGGTGCGCGGGGCGACCGCACCGCTGTGGGTGGGCGAATCCGACGGCGTGGACCTCCGGGTGCGCGCCGCCGGCGGGGAGGCGTGGGACGGGGGTACGGCCGAACTCCAGCGCCCGGAGCCCCCGTTGCCCTCCGGCCTGCGCCTGGAACTCGTCGACCCCGGTGCGGAGGCGGCGCCCGGGGACGCGCCGGCCCAGGCGCCCCGTACCGGTCCGCGCTCGGAGGCGGCACGCGCGGCCTCCGCCGCCAACACGGACATCGCCCGCTTCGGCGTCCTGGAGATCCCGGCGCTGGGCAAGCGGGCCACCGAGCGGGAACTCGCCCGCCTGGAAGGTCCGGTGCGGGCCAGGCCGTACATCGGGCCGCGCCCGCGGATCGTCACCCGCCGCGGCTGGGGCGCGGACGAGTCCCTGCGCCAGAGCGGGTTCGTCTACACGAAGAAGCTCAAGGCGGCTTTCGTGCACCACACGGCCTCCGGCAACAAGTACAGCTGCTCGCAAGCCCCCTCCGTCATCCGCAGTATCTACCGCTACCACGTCGCGAGCATGGGCTGGCGGGACATCGGCTACAACTTCCTCGTCGACAAGTGCGGAACCATCTACGAGGGCCGGGCCGGTGGCGTGGCGAAGGCGGTCCTCGGCGCGCACACCCTCGGCTTCAACAACAACAGCATGGGCATCGCCGTGATCGGCTCGTACGGCACGGCGAAGCCGTCCGGCGCCGCGGTGACGGCCGTCGCCCGGCTCATCGCGTGGAAGCTCGGACTCTACGGAGCCGATCCGCGCGGCAGGACATATCTCACGTCGGGTGGTGGCAACCTCTACGCCAAGGGTAAGAAGGTACGACTGCACGTGATCTCCGGCCATCGGGACGGATTCGCCACCGAGTGCCCCGGCAAACGGCTTTACGCCAAGCTCGGTACGGCCCGTTCCAGCGCAGCGCGCTACCAGGGGCGCTGAGCCGGCCGGGGGTGCGTGCTCGGCGCCGTCATCGTCGGCTCGCCGCTCTCACACCGTTCTCTCACCGATCTCGTGGGAAACCGGGTGGTTGTCAAGGGAGCCGCCGCTACGGTCTGCATACACTGACCGGCCGAAACGAGTGAAACGAGTAGGTCGGCCGATCCCGGCAGGAAGCAGAGACGACAGGTGACAGAAGCGATCCTCCTGGTCGGCGGCAAAGGCACCCGGCTGCGTCCGCTCACGGTGCACACGCCCAAGCCCATGGTCCCCGCCGCCGGGGTGCCGTTCCTCACGCACCAGCTGGCGCGCGCCAAGGCGGCCGGCGTGGACCACATCGTCCTCGCCACCAGCTATCTGGCGGAGGTCTTCGAGCCGTACTTCGGCGACGGCTCCTCCCTGGGCCTGCGCATCGAGTACGTGACGGAGGAGGAGCCGCTCGGCACGGGCGGCGCCATCCGCAACGTCGCCTCGCGTCTGCACTCCGGCCCCGACGACCCGGTGCTGATCTTCAACGGCGACATTCTGACGGGTCTGGACATCAGGGCCCTGGTCGACACCCACCAGTCGACCGGCGCGGACGTCTCCCTGCACCTGACGAAGGTGACGGATCCGCGGGCCTACGGCCTGGTCCCCACGGACGAGACCGGCCGCGTCCTCGCCTTCCTGGAGAAGCCGCAGACGCCGGAGGAGATCGTCACCGACCAGATCAACGCGGGGGCGTACGTCTTCCGCCGCTCGGTCATCGACACGATCCCGCTGGGCCGCCCGGTGTCCGTGGAGCGCGAGACCTTCCCCGACCTCCTCTCGGCCGGCGCCCATCTCCAGGGCATGGTCGACTCCACGTACTGGCTGGACCTCGGCACCCCGGCGGCGTTCGTCCGCGGCTCGGCCGACCTGGTCCTGGGCCGCGCCCCGTCCCCGGCGGTCCCCGGCCGCTGCGGCGACCGCCTGATCCTTCCCACGGCGACGGTGGCGCCGGACGCCAAGCTGACCGGCGGCACGGTGGTCGGCGAGGGCGCGTTCGTGGCCGAGGGCGCGCGGGTCTCCGGCTCCACGATCCTCCCCGGGGCCGTCATCGAACCGGGCGCCGTCATCACCGACTCCCTCATCGGCACCAGGGCCCGCGTGGGCGAACGCACGGTCCTCACCGGCGCGGTCGTCGGCGACGGCGCGGTCATCGGCGCCGACAACGAACTCCGCGAGGGAGTACGCGTGTGGTGCGACGCCCGCATCCCGGCGGGCGCGGTGCGCTTCTCCTCCGACCAGTAACCAGGGCCCCCGGGGACGCCGCCACGCATGTGGGCTGCGCCCCCGGGGCCTCATGTGCCGGGGGCGGTTCCGCGGGTGCTTCGCCTGCGGGCGCGTCGTGGTTGCTCGCGATTGCGCGAGCGCGGGCAAGCGAACTCACCCCCCACCCCCGCGTCCCCCAGCACAGGGCGCCTCACAGCAACCCGATGTCCATCCGGGGCATCTTCGGCGCCCTGCGCGCGGGCACGTTCCCGCTCAGCAGGATCAACCGGACCGCCCGGTGCCGCTGCCCGGCATACGGCTCCAGCAAGCGCAGCATCACCGCATCGTCGGCATGCCGGTCCCCCGCCAGCGCCCACCCCACGATCCCCGGCAGATGCAGATCCCCGACGGTCACCGCATCCGCCGCGCCATGACTGCGCTGCACCACCTCCGCCGACGTCCACGGCCCGATCCCCGGCACGACCTCCAACCGCGCCTGAGCCTCGGCCGCCGGCATCCCCACAGCCTGCTCCAGCCGCGCGGCGACCCGTACGGCCCGCAGAATCGTCGACGCCCGCTTGTCGTCGACCCCGGCCCGATGCCACTCCCAGGAGGGAATCAACGCCCACGTCCGCGGCGCCGGCATCACGAACATCGGCCGTTCCCCAGCCCCCGCCGGTCCCGGTGCGCGCTCCCCGAACTTCCGCACGAGCAACCGCCACGCCCGGTACGCCTCATCCGTCGTGACCTTCTGCTCCAGCACCGACGGGATCAAGGACTCCAGCACCAGCCCGGTCCGCGTCAGCCGCAGCCCCGGCCGCCGATGCCGCGCCAGGGCCACGACCCGGTGCCGGGGCACGAACGCCTCCGGCTCGTCGGCCGCGCCGAGCCACTCGGGCAGCCGGTCCAGCAGCCACTCCGCGCCCGGCCCCCACGCCTCTCCGAGCACCTCACCGCCGTACGCCCGTACCCGCAGCGTGCCCGGCCCGGCGGGCGTACGGCCGGCCCGCCACACGGAACCGTCCGCGGTGGCCCGGAACGTGGGGTCGGCGGGCCCGCGCCGCAACGGTCCGAGCACCAGCCCGAGATCGAGCGGCCCGTCCGGCACCCACCGCCGTACCCGCGCCGGAGCCGAAGCCTGCCGCGGTATCCCGGCAGCGCCGCCCGCGGGCACGCCGGCATGGCCGCCG
Source organism: Streptomyces sp. NPDC001153 (assembly GCF_053598315.1). Taxonomy (NCBI): domain Bacteria; kingdom Bacillati; phylum Actinomycetota; class Actinomycetes; order Kitasatosporales; family Streptomycetaceae; genus Streptomyces; species Streptomyces sp. NPDC001153. Next base: position 25,069 of record NZ_JBSFJZ010000019.1, on the reverse strand, counting down.
CGCACGGTCGTACGCGTGGGGCGCTGAGCGAAACGTCCTGCCACGTGAGGTCCTGTGAGGTGCTGTGAGGCCCAAGGGAGCCTGTGCCGTCCTTCGAGACTAGGCGGTCGTACGCCGGCTACGGCCGCGTACGCCGAACTCAGCGCACCTCTATGAAGGCCCCCGCGTCCCGCTCCGGTCGCGGTCTCGGCTCCTCGGCCGGATGCCCGACCGCCACCGCGCCCATCGGCTCCCAGTCCGCGGGCAGGTCGAGCACCCCGCGCACCACGTCAGGGCAGAACATCGTGGACGACACCCACGCCGAGCCCAGCCGCTCCCCGGCGAGCGCGACCAGCAGGTTCTGCACGCCCGCGCCCATCGCGACGACGAACATCTCCCGCTCGGCGCCGTCCCGCCGCGCGTCTCCGTAGTGATGGGAGCCGTCCATGACGAGACAGGGGACGATCAGATACGGCGCGTGACGCAGGACGTCACCGCGGCGCACCCGCTTCGCGATCGACTCCTCGCTCTTGCCGTCCCGGCGCAGGTCGGCGATCCAGGCGTCCCGCATCGCGTCCAGCAGCCGGGTCCGGGACCGGGCCGACTCCAGCAGGACGAACCGCCAGGGGGTGGTGTGGTGCGGGGCCGGTGCGGTCACCGCCGCCGCCACCGCGCGCCGTACCGCGCCGGGGTCCACGGGCTCGTCGGTGAACGCCCGGACCGTACGCCGCTGGGTCACCGCCTCGCGGACCGCCTCGGACGTGCCGAGCCGGAACATGTCGTCCCGCGCGGTCCGCACCAGAGCCCGCGCGCCCTCGCCGTCCTCGGGGGCCAGCACGTGCGGCAGGCCGCGCACCACAGCGACCGGCCGGCCCGCCGCCTTGCCCTTGACCAGGTCGCCGGCGGCGGCCAGTTCGTCCGCGGTGGCCACGATCGTGGCGCTGAGCGGATTGCCGTACGCGTCCGTGCCACCGCGCAGGTCGTCCAGCACGCGCACCCCGGCGGCGCCGATCGCCACGTCCGTGAGCCCCGAACGCCAGGGGCGCCCGAAGGTGTCGGTGATGACCACGCCGACGTCGACGCCGAGGGCGGCGCGCAGGCCGTCGCGGATCGCGCGCGCGGACGCGTCCGGGTCCTCCGGCAGCAACAGCACCGTGCCGGCGGGGGTGTTGGAGGCGTCGACCCCGGCGGCGGCCATGACCAGGCCCTGCCGGTTCTCCACGATCCTGAGGGTGCCGCGCCGGGCCACCACCCGGACCGTCTCGGCGTCGATGGCCGCCTCCCGGTCGGCCGCCTCGACGACGCGGCCCTCCGCCTTGGAGACGATCTTGGAGGTGACGAGCAGCACATCCCCGTCGGCCAGGCCCGGCTCGGCCGCGGCGATCAGCTTGGTGAGGTCGTCGCCCGGCTGCACCTCGGGGATGCCCGACAGGGCCCGGACCGTGTACTCCGGGCGGCACTCCGGGCGCTCCTCGCTCACGCTTCCCGCACCTCCTCGGCCAGCGCCAGCGCCTCCCGCGCCATCTGCGCGGCCGCGTCGACGTCGGTCATCATCAGCGGTACGGCCCGGCAGCGGATGCCGTCCGCCTCGACCCGCTCGACCGCGGCCGCGTCCACGGTGTCGACCAGCCAGCCGTCCAGCAGACCGGAGCCGTAGTGCTCGGCCACCGCGGCGGCCGTGGACTCCACGCCGACCGCGGCGAGCACCTTGTCGGCCATGCCGCGCACCGGGGCGTCCCCGACGATGGGGGACAGGCCGATCACGGGTACGCCCGCGTCCGCGATCGCCTCCCGGATTCCGGGCACGGCGAGGATGGTGCCGATGGACACGACCGGGTTGGACGGCGGGAAGAGGATGACGTCCGCCTGGGCGAGGGCCTCCAGCACGCCGGGCGCCGGCTTGGCCTGCTCGGCGCCGACCGGGAGCACGGCCTCGGCGGGGACGGAGGCCCGCAGCCGTACCCAGTACTCCTGGAAATGGACCGCCTTGCGCTCGCCGTCCACCTCGACGGCCACATGGGTCTCGACGCGGTCGTCGGTCATCGGGATCAGCCTCACGCCCGGCTTCCAGCGGTCGCACAGCGCCTCGGTGACGGCGCTGAGCGGATAACCCGCGCCGAGCATCTGCGTGCGCACGATGTGCGTGGCGAAGTCCCGGTCGCCGAGGCCGAACCAGTTCGGTCCGACCCCGTAGGCCGCCAGTTCCTCCTTGAGGTGGAAGGTCTCGTCGGACCGCCCCCAGCCCTGCTCCTCGTTGATGCCGCCGCCCAGCGTGTACATCACCGTGTCGAGGTCCGGGCAGACCTTCAGCCCGAAGAGGTGGATGTCGTCGCCGGTGTTGCCGATCACCGTGACGTCCGCGTCCGGCACGGCCCGCTTCAGACCGCGCAGGAACCGGGCACCGCCGATGCCGCCTGCCAGAACCACAATGCGCATGGGGCCCAGTGTTGCAGGCGGGTACGACAACGCGTCAGGCAGTCACCGGACGAGCCTCGCAGTGCGGGGAGGTGTGCATCGGCATCTGGGTCAGGCCCGGGTGGTACACGTGCAGGCTGACCGCCGGCTCCAGGGTGTCGTTGACGACCTCGTGGACGTACCCGGGCGCGAACACCCGCTGTGCTCCCGCCGTCAACGCGCGCGTGGCGCGTTCGGTGCGCTCGGTGAGCGTGCCCGCCAGGACGGTCAGGACACCGGAGGAGCGGCCGTGGTCGTGCGGCCCGCTGCCCTGCCCCGGCACCCAGGACAGCAGCCACACCTCGTAGCCGGGGCCGGTGCGCAGCCGGTGGTACCAGCGGCTCGTCGCGTCGTACCGCACGAGGTGTTCCCACTGGGAGCTGTCGGCGGCGATCCGGCGGGCGAGACCCACGAACTCGGCAACGGTGGCCGGGTGCTCGCGCGGCGGCTGGAGCAGGTGCGGGACTTCGAGGATGTCGCCGGCGATCTGGAGGTCGTTGTCACTGTTCATGGTGGTGCGGTGGTTCCTCGGTGGGAGACGGCCGGAGGGAACGGAGAACGGGAGAACCGGGTCCCGGGGGACGCGGCCCACAGCTGGAGCAGGGTGGGCTCAACAGCCGGAACAGCGACAACAGCTACAGCGGGACCGGGCAGCACCGAGGGACCCGGCGGTGCGGGTCGAGGTGAGTGCCAAGTGCGCGAGCATGCCCACTAGGACATCGGTTCACACCCGCAGTGTCAACTCGGCGCCCGGCATGTGGGACAGGTTTCACCTCATCCGGTTCATCTCGGAGGTGAAAGGTTTGTTCATCGGGGTGTCGGGACACATGGGGCACATCCGGCGCTCAAGCCGCGCGGAACGCGATCGAACGCCAGGGCGTCCTTCTCCGTATAGATGTCCGTACGGGTTCCGGGTGCCCCTCCGGGCCTCGTCTGCGTGTCACGGTTTAAGGCGATTTGAACACTTTCCGCACGGGCTTGGTTCCGCAGAGTGAATAACGGGCCCAATAGCAGATCTCGGCTTGACTCGCCCGGAGCAGCACACTTGTAATTTCACTCGTGTCGTTCAGCCGAAATCGGTAACGGCAACGCACACGGGGACGCGAAAGACAGACGAGGGGCGCACATGACCGAGCTGGTGCAGCAACTGCTGGTCGACGACGCGGACGAGGAACTCGGCTGGCAGGAGCGCGCGCTGTGCGCCCAGACCGACCCCGAGTCCTTCTTCCCCGAGAAGGGCGGCTCCACCAGAGAGGCGAAGAAGGTCTGCCTCGCCTGTGAGGTCCGCTCCGAGTGCCTCGAGTACGCCCTCGCCAACGACGAGCGCTTCGGCATCTGGGGCGGCCTGTCCGAGCGGGAGCGCCGCCGGCTGAAGAAGGCGGCCGTCTGACCGCACGGACGCGCACAAATCCACACCAAAACGTCACGAACGGCCCGTTGCCGGTGGGTTATCCACAGGCGGCGGGCCGACGTCATGGTCAGCCGATAGTGTGGTCGCTCGTCCGAGACGCCCCGCTGTCCCCTCGGCTCCCGAGAGGGCGCGGGCGTCCACCGCAGTCCATCGAACCGGGGCCCGTACCTCGATGTCCGTGCACAGTCATACGGCAGTCCAAGACCCGGATGCCGCCGCGGCGTTTGACCCGTCCCGCCCACCCGAGTTCCCGCGTCACGTGGTGACCGCGGTCCTCGTCGCCCACGACGGCGCCCGCTGGCTGCCCGACGCCCTCGCCGGGCTGCTCGGCCAGGAGCGACCCGTGCAGTACGCGGTCGCGGCCGACACCGGCAGCGCGGACGACTCCGCCCGGCTGCTCACCGACGCCCTCGGCGATGCCAACGTCCTGCACCTGGCCCGCCGCACCGGCTTCGGCCAGGCCGTCGAGGAAGCGAGCCGCACCGCCCCGGTCCTCACCCCGGAAGAGCTGCCGTACCTCAAGCGCCCCAGCGGCTGGGACCCGGTCACCCGCACGTGGCGCGACGACGCCTACGACATGCCCGAACTGCCGCACGGCGAGCCCGTCCAGTGGCTCTGGCTGCTGCACGACGACTGCGCGCCCGACCCCGACGCCCTCGCCGAACTGCTGCGCGTCGTCGACAACGAACTCGAACTGGGCCGCGACGACGTGGCGGTCGTCGGCCCCAAGCTGCGCGGCTGGTACGACCGCCGGCAACTGCTGGAGGTAGGCGTCTCCATCGCCAACTCCGGCCGCCGCTGGACCGGCCTGGACCGCCGCGAACAGGACCAGGGCCAGCACGACCACGTGCGCACCGTGCTGTCCGTCTCCAGCGCCGGCATGCTCATCCGCCGCGACGTCTTCGAACAGCTCGGCGGCTTCGACCGCAGGCTGCCCCTGATGCGCGACGACGTCGACCTGTGCTGGCGCGCCCACACCGCGGGCCACCGCGTCCTGATCGCCCCCGACGCGGTCGTACGGCACGCCGAGGCCGCCTCCCGCGAGCGCCGCACCGTCGACTGCGTGGGCCGCACCGCCGCCTCCCCGCACAAGGTCGACAAGGCCGGCGCCGTCTACACCCTGCTCGTCAACACCCGCGGCGCCGCGCTGCCCTGGGCGTTCCTGCGGCTCGTTTTCGGCACGCTCCTGCGGACCGTCGCCTACCTGGTCGGCAAGGTGCCCGGCCAGGCCGTCGACGAGATCCGCGGCCTGCTCGCCACCCTGCTGCGCCCGGGCCGGATCTTCGCCGCGCGGCGCCGCCGCGGGCCCTCGCAGATCGACAAGGGCGAACTGCGCCGGCTCTTCCCGCCGCCCGGCGCCACCATCCGGGCCACCGTGGAACAGCTCGCCGCCAACTTCACCAGCAGCTCCGACGACTCCCTCCGGGCCGGCCGGCACGGCGGCGCCGTGGAGTCCGGGCCCGGCGGCGACGACGCCGACTTCCTGGAGGTCGAGCAGTTCGCCCGGCTCAGGCGGATCGCCCGCAAACCCGGCCCCGTGCTCTTCCTCGTCCTGCTGCTCATCTCCCTGGCCGCCTGCCGCGCCCTGCTCGGCGGCGGCGCGCTCGGGGGCGGCGCCCTGCTGCCCGCCCCGGCCGGCGCCGGCGACCTGTGGTCCCGCTTCGCCGACTCCTGGCACCCGGTCGGCGCGGGCGGCACCCCGGCAGGCCCGCCCTACCTCGCGATCGTCGCCACCCTCGCCACGATCCTGTTCGGCTCCACCGGACTCGCGATGACGGTCCTGATGGTGGCCTCGGTACCGCTCGCCGGATTCACCGCCTACTTCGCCTCCCGGCCGCTCGTCACCTCCCGGCTGCTGCGCGCCTGGGCCGCCATCGCCTACGCGTTCCTGCCCGCCACCACGGGCGCCCTGGCCGGCGGCCGCATCGGCACCGCCGTGCTCGCCGTGCTGCTGCCGCTCATCGCGCGTGCCGGCATCGCCGCCGGCGGCCTCGCCAACCGCTCCGGAGCACGCGGCAGTTGGCGCGCCACCTGGGCGTACGCGCTGCTGCTGACCATCACCACCGCCTTTACGCCGATCGTCTGGCCCATCGCGCTGCTCCTCGGCATCGGCGTGCTCGTGCTGCGCCGCGGCGACCTCGTCGCGCACCTCCTGCGCTTCCTCGCCCAGCTCGGCACCCCGCTGCTGGTCCTCGCCCCCTGGTCGCTGACCCTGCTCCCGACCGGCTTCTTCAAGGAAGCAGGACTGGCCTACGGCACCTCGGCCGCCTCCGCGCTCGACCTGCTCGGCGCCAGCCCCGGCGGCCCCGGCACCGTGCACGGCCTGATGCTCATCGGCATCGTCCTCGCCGCCCTCGCCGCACTCCTGCGCTCCGAGCGGCAGTCGGCCATCCGCACCGCCTGGGCGGTCGCCCTGGCCGGCCTCGTCTTCGCCGCCCTGTCCAACAGGTCCGCCTGGGCCGGACCGGCCACCCTCGTCTACGGCATCGCCCTGCTGGCCGCCGCCGCCCTCGGCGCCGACGGCGCACGCGCGCGTGTGGCCGAGCAGAGCTTCGGCTGGCGCCAGCCCGTGGCCGCCCTGATCGCCTTCGCCTGCGCCGCGGGCCCGCTACTCGTCGCCGCCGGCTGGATGATCCGCGGCGCCGCCGGCCCGCTGGAGCGCCGCGACCCGACCCAGGTGCCCGCGTTCGTCGCCGAGGACTCCACCACCGGCGACCGGGCCCGCACCCTGATCCTGGACAGCGACTCCACCGCGCGCGTGCGCTACACCCTGGTCCGCGGCTCCGGCGCCCGCATGGGCGACGCCGAGATCAGCGCCGCCGACGGCCAGAACACCCGGCTGGACAAGGTCGTCGCCAACCTCGTCGCCGGCTCCGGCGCCGACCAGGCCGACGAACTCGGCGGCTTCGCCGTGCGCTACGTCCTCGTCCACAAGGGCGCGCCCCGCGACATCACCCGCGTCCTCGACACCACCCCCGGCCTGACCCGGCTCAGCCAGCAGAACGGCAGCGCCCTGTGGCGTGTCGACCAGGAGGTCTCCCGCGCGACGATCGTCCCCGCCGGCGGCTCGGGCACCGGCCGGCCGGTCTCCGCCGGCCCGGTGGAGATCCACACCACCGTCCCCGCCGGCCCGGCCGGCCGCGTCCTGCGCCTCGCCGACACCGCCTCCGACGGCTGGACGGCCACCCTGGACGGCCGTCCGCTCACCCGCACCACGCTCGACGGCTGGGCCCAGGGCTTCCAACTGCCCGCCGACGGCGGCAGGCTGGACGTCACCTACAGCGATCCGGTCACCCACACCGCCTGGCTGTGGGCCCAGGGCGCGCTCGCCGTCGTCCTGGTCGTCCTCGCCCTGCCCGGCCGCCGCCGCGACGTCGACGACGACCTGCCCGAGGAGGAGCCGCTGCCCGCCCAGGCCATCGAGGGCGAGGGCCGCCGCGCCCGCCGGCTGCGCGCCCAGGCCGAGGAACAGGCCACCGAGGAACAGGCCACGGAGGAGCAGGCCGGCGAGGAGCAGCCGGCAGCACCGCCGCTGCCGGAGGAGCCCCCGGCCGCCGTACCCCACCAGCAGTCCTACGAGGAGTGGGACCAGGGTTCGTACGCCGGATACGCGGGCTACGGAACCGGCCAGTACCAGAACGGCGGCCAGTACCCGCACTCCGGCTACGACCAGCAGGGTTACCCGGCCGCCGACCCGTACCGGACGGGCCAGGGCCAGGGCCAGTACGACCCGTACGCCTACGGCGGTACGGCCGACCAGATGCCCTACGACCCGACGGCCTACCAGCAGGGCTACGGCCCGGCGTACGACCCCGCCCAGCAGGGCTACGACCAGGCCCAGCACCCCCACGGCACCGGCAGCGAGCGCCCCGACGGGAGCCAGCAGTGAACCGCACCACCCTGTCCCTGATCGCCGCAGGCAGCGCGCTGGCCGCCGTCACCGCGTTCGCCGCGTTCGCCGGACCGTCCGCGTCCGGTGCCTCCGCCCCCAAGGCGGCCGCGAACCTGCCGGTCCAGCGCACGAGCCTGCTGTGCCCGGCGCCGAGCATCTCGGACATCGCCAGCACGTCGTACACGTCGTTCACCCCCGTCACCCAGGGCACGGCGACCGACGGCAAGGCCCAACTCCAGGCGGCCGGCGAGGACTCGGCGGACGGCACGGGCAACCCCGGCACGGGCAACCCCGGTACGGGCAAGGGCTCGAAGGGGTCCAAGAGCGGGAAGAAGACGGCGGGCCAACCGGTGCTCACCCCGAAGGCGCCGGGCACCCCGGTCACCGGCGACACCTCCGGCGCCGACGCGCCCGCGCTCATCGGCACCGCCGACGGGAAGTACGCGCCCGGCTGGACCGTCCAGGAGACCACCGAGGTCGCCGCCGGCACCGGCCGCGGCCTGCAGGGCGTCAACTGCACCGCCGCGGACACCGACTTCTGGTTCCCGGGCGCCAGCACGGCCACCGGCCGCACCGACTACGTCCACCTGACCAACCCCGACGACTCCGCCGCGGTCGTCGACATCGAGCTGTACGGCAAGGACGGCGCGATCAAGTCGACGCTCGGCGAGAACCTCACCGTCCCGCCGCACGCGAGCAAGCCGGTCCTGCTGTCCACACTCACCGACACACAGCAGGCCGACCTGACCGTGCACGTCAGCGTGCGCAGCGGCCGGGTCGGCGCGACGGTGCAGGCTCTCGACGACAAGGCGGGCGGCGACTGGCTGGCCGCGGCCGCCGACCCGGCCGGCAGCCTGGTCCTGCCCGGCATCCCGAAGGACGCCACCGACGTCCGCCTGATCGTCTTCACCCCCGGCGGCGACGACGCCGACCTGAAGGTCCGCCTGGCCGCACCGGGCGGCCTGATCACCCCGGCGGGCAACGAGACCCTGCACGTGAAGTCGGGCGTGACGACCACGGCCGACCTCGGCGCGGTGACCCGCGGCGAGGCGGGCTCCCTGGTGCTGACCCCCACGGACCACGCGGTCCCGGTCGTGGCGGCCCTCCGGGTCGTCCGCGGCAAGGGCGACAAGCAAGAGACGGCCTACATCCCCGCCACCGCCCCCGTCGGCACGCGCGCGACCTCGGCCGACAACAGCGCCAAGGGCACGACCCTGGCCCTGACCGCACCCACCGCCACGGCGACGGTCAAGGTGACCGCCTCGGCGGGCAGCGAGGGCGGGACGGCGACGACGAAGACGTACACGATCAAGTCCGGCACCACCGAGGACGTTCCGGTCCCCGTCCCCTCCGGCCTCAACGGTACCTACGCCCTCACCGTCGAAACCGCCTCCGGCGGCCCGGTCTACGCCTCCCGCACCCTTACCGCCACGGAGTCCGGAGTCCCCGGCTTCACCATCCAAACCCTCCCGAACGACCGCGGCATGGTGGCGGTACCGGAGACGACGGAGGACCTGTCGGTGCTGCAGAAGTGAGGGGCGGGGTTTCGTAGCGCCGTCGGGGTGCGGGTGCGGGTGCCGCCGCCGCTGCGGGCAGCCGTGCCGCTGGGGCGGCACCCGCAGGCGCGGGGAGGCGAGACGTCCCGTCGTCCAGCCACAGCACAGGGCCCCAACGCCGTACCCCGTCGGCCCGCCCTAATCCTCCCCGTACCGCGGGTCCACCGTCTCCGGAGTCAGCCCGAGCAACTCGGCCACCTGCTCCACGACCACCTCGTGCACCAGCGCGGCCCGCTCGTCCCGCCCCTTGGTGCGGATCTCCACCGGCCGCCGGTACACGACCACCCGCGCCTGCCGCCCGTCCCGCGCGGGAACGACCCCGCCCAACGGCACGGCCTCGTCGCTCCACACCTGCTCACCCCGCCCCTCCAGCCGGGGCACCTCCAGCACCAGGAAGTCGATGTCGGCAAGCTGCGGCCACCGCCGCTCGAGACGCTCCACGGAGTCCTGCACCAGGTCCGCGAACACATCGGCACGGCTGGCCGCCAGCGGCACCTGCGGCGGTGCGATCGGCCCCCGCATGCCCCTGCCGTGACGATCACGGCGACGGGGCCCGGGGCCGGCGGCACGGGGCGGTACACGGTTGTCCATCACTGGGGAAGGGTAGTCCCCGCACGCCCTCCCCGCCCGACCCCACACGGCAACCCACCCCCCTCACGCCACCGACCGGCCACCCTCGACCAGCACCCCCGGCCACCCACCGCCGACCAGCCCCCCACGACCAGCCCCCATCAGCCCCCCGACCACGCTCCCCGTCCACGCCCCGCCACGGCGCCGCTCCCTGCCAGCCACGGGCTCGCTCCCCGCCCGCCCACGGCCCCCTCTCGGCCGACGGCGGCGCCGCCGATCAGCCCGCCGCCGATCGGCCCCGTTCGGCTCCGATCGGCCCTCGCCGCTCCCATGTCGCAGGTTGACCATTCCGGCCAACGTCTGGCTCGTTTCCGTAACCCTCCAAGACCGCCGAACTCAAGGCAATTGACGGTGTTTGTACTGACTCATGACCGTATCGAGCCGCGCCCAAAACCGGCCGAGAACCCGTCCGCGCAGGTCAGCAGGGCCTCCCCGAAGGGGTGTGTGGGGCGTTTCACAGCACGACACGGTGGAGTGACCTGGTGGAGAGTCGTCGCGGCCCGCTCAAGAGTGCGGTACCGTCCAACGTCGTGAGCCCTGTACGTCGCTGTTCGCGCACCGCCTGCGGCCGACCCGCCGTCGCGACGCTGACGTACGTCTACGCCGACTCGACCGCGGTCCTCGGCCCGCTCGCCACCTACGCCGAGCCGCACTGCTACGACCTGTGCGCCGAGCACTCCGAACGCCTCACCGCCCCCCGCGGCTGGGAGGTCGTCCGCCTCCTCGACGGTTCCGCACCCGCGCGGCCCAGCGGAGACGACCTGGAAGCGCTCGCCAACGCCGTGCGCGAGGCGGCCCGCCCCCAGGAGCGCGCGGCCGAGGCGGGCGGCGGAGGCCGTACGGCGGACCCCATGGAGGTCGCCCGCCGCGGCCACCTGCGCGTCCTGCGCTCCCCGGACAGCTGAGCCCACCTCCACGGCCGTCAAACCGGCGCACCGTACGCCACCTCCGGTCACGACTGGGCCACCACCCGGTGTCCGCACACCTCCCCCTTACCCCCGCCGGGTAGTTTGTGGGCACCCATAGGACTTTCAGGAGGGTTGGCCGTGACTGCTGATCTGTCGCAGATCGTGAAGGCGTACGACGTACGCGGAGTGGTGCCGGACCAGTGGGACGAGTCACTGGCCGGGCTCTTCGGCGCCGCCTTCGCGGAGGTGACGGGTGCGGCGGCCATCGTCGTCGGCCACGACATGCGGCCCTCGTCCCCCGGCCTGTCCCGCGCCTTCGCGCGCGGCGCGGCGGACCGCGGAGTGGACGTCACCGAGATCGGTCTGTGCTCCACGGACCAGCTGTACTACGCCTCGGGCGCGCTGAACCTGCCCGGCGCCATGTTCACCGCCTCGCACAACCCGGCCCAGTACAACGGCATCAAGCTGTGCCGCGCGGGCGCTGCCCCGGTCGGCCAGGACACCGGTCTCGCGCAGATCCGCGAACTGGTCGAGCAGTGGCTGGAGTCGGGCGCTCCCGAGCCGGTCGCCGAGCCGGGAACCCTGAGCACCCGCGAGACGTTGGAGGATTACGCGGCGCACCTCCGCTCCCTGGTCGACCTGACCTCCATCCGCCCGCTGAAGGTCGTGGTCGACGCCGGCAACGGCATGGGCGGCCACACGGTCCCCTCGGTCTTCGCCGGCCTGCCCCTGACCCTCGTCCCGATGTACTTCGAACTGGACGGCACCTTCCCCAACCACGAGGCCAACCCGCTCGACCCGGCCAACCTCGTGGACCTGCAGAAGCGCGTCCCGGCGGAGGGCGCCGACCTCGGCATCGCCTTCGACGGCGACGCCGACCGCTGCTTCGTCGTGGACGAGCACGGCGACCCGGTCTCGCCGTCCGCGATCACCGCCCTGGTCGCCGCGCGCGAACTCGCCCGCAACGGCGGCAAGGGCACGATCATCCACAACCTCATCACCTCCCGTACCGTCCCGGAGGTCGTGAAGGAGAACGGCGGCACGCCGGCCCGCACCCGCGTCGGCCACTCCTTCATCAAGGCCGAGATGGCCCGCACCGGCGCGATCTTCGGCGGCGAGCACTCCGCGCACTACTACTTCAAGGACTTCTGGAACGCCGACACGGGCATGCTGGCCGCCCTGCACGTCCTCGCCGCCCTGGGTGGCCAGGAGGGCCCGCTGTCCGCCCTCGTCGCCCAGTACGACCGCTACACCGGCTCCGGTGAGATCAACTCCACCGTCGCCGACCAGTCCGCCCGCCTCGCCGCGATCCGCGCCGCGTACGAGAACCGCGCCGACGTCACCCTGGACGACCTCGACGGCCTCACGGTCGCCGCCGCCGACTGGTGGTTCAACGTCCGCCCCTCCAACACCGAGCCCCTCCTCCGCCTGAACGCCGAGGCGAAGGACGAGGCCACGATGACCAAGATCAGGGACGAGGCCCTGGCGATCATCAGGGGCTGAGACGTCGGGCACTGTCGGCCGACCGGGCCGGTCCAGGGGGCGGCGCCCCCTGGACGGTGCCGACAGCCCGGCCCGGCCCGTCCACCAGCGGTACGCTGACCAGGCACATCCACAGTCACGAACAACGCCTCCCGAAGGGACACGCCATGCCGCTGGAAGCCGGCCTCCTGGAGATCCTCGCCTGCCCGGCCTGCCACGCCTCCCTCAAGGAGCAGGACACCGAGCTGATCTGCACAGGTCAGGACTGCGGCCTCGCCTACCCCGTCCGCGACGGCATCCCGGTCCTCCTCGTGGACGAGGCCCGCCGCCCCCAGTGACGACGCCCCTCATGTCGTAGACAACCCACACAGGACCCCGGCGATCGGAGGCAACCGCCCATGCTGGACGAATCGCTGCTCGACACCCCGGAGGGCCTCGCCGAGGCCGACCGCCGAGGCCTGCTGCGCGGGGCCGCCGAGGCCGGCGCCCGCGTGCGCACCGCCGCCCGGCACGCCGTCGAGGCCGGTGTCGGCGATCTCAAGCCCGACGGCCGTCCCCGCGCCGTCCTCATCGCCGGTCCCGGCGCCGCCGCCACCCACACCGCCGACCTCCTCGGCACCCTGGCCGGCGTCGGCAGCCCCGTGGTCCGCCTGGCCCCGACCGGCGTGGCCCCGGCCGCGGGTGCCCTGCGCTGGGAGCTCCCCGGCTGGGCCGGCTCCGTGGACCTGCTGCTGATCGCCACCCCGGACGGCACCGAACCGAGCCTCACCCTCCTCACCGACCAGGCCTACCGCCGCGGCGTCTCGGTCGTCGCCGTGGCCCCGGCCCAGACCCCGCTCGCGGAGGCGGTCGCCGGCGCCCACGGTCTGTTCGTACCGATGGCGACAGCGCCGTACGACCAGGAGGAACCCCTCGCCGCGTCCTCCCCGGGCGTCTTCTGGGCGCTGCTCACCCCGCTGCTGGCGCTGCTGGACCGGATCGGACTGATCAGCGCCCCGCCGGACGCCCTGGAGAAGATCGCCGACCGCCTGGACTACATCGCCGAGCGCTGCGGCCCCGCCATCGCGACCTACAGCAACCCGGCCAAGACCCTCGCCGCCGAACTCGCCGACGCACTGCCCGTGGTGTGGGCGGAAGGGCCGTCGGCGGGCCCCGCCGGGCGCCGTTTCGCCGCCGCCCTCGCCGAGCTCGCCGGCCGCCCCGCGCTCGTCGCCGAACTCCCCGAGGCGCTCTCCGCACACAGCGCCCTGCTGGCCGGCCCGCTGGCCGCCAGCGCCGACCCCGAGGACTTCTTCCGGGACCGCGTCGAGGAGCCGCCCGCCCTGCACGCGCGCGTGGTGCTGCTCCGCGACCGCCCGATCAGCGGCCTCACCGCCGCCCCCGCCGCCCGTGACCTGGCTCTCAGCCACGACACGCCGATCAGCGAACTCGAACCGGAGGAGGGCGGCGAACTGGAGACGCTCGCGGAACTGATCGCCGTCACGGATTTCGCCGCTGTTTACCTGGCGCTCGCTTCGAGGGCCTGATCTGGCTACGGGCCGGAACCACCGCGCCCACCATCAGCACGGCAACCAGTACCGGGCCCCGGCACCAGCACCGGCGCCGGGGCAGCCGTACGTACGGAGACAGAGAAGACACATGGACCGCCTCGACAACACCGTCCGCCCCTACGCCTGGGGTTCGCCCACCGCCATCCCGCACCTCCTCGGCGTCGAGCCGACCGGTGAACCGCAGGCGGAGATGTGGATGGGCGCGCACCCGGGAGCCCCCTCGCGCACCGCACGCGGGAGCCTCGTCGAGGTCATCGACGCGAACCCGGAGGACGAGCTGGGCAAGGCGGCCGTGGCGAAGTTCGGCCCGCGCCTGCCCTTCCTCCTCAAGATCCTCGCCGCCGGCGCGCCCCTCTCCCTCCAGGTGCACCCCAACCTGGCACAGGCCGGGGAGGGTTACGCCGACGAGGAGCGCCGCGGCATCCCGGTCGACGCCCCGCACCGCAACTACAAGGACGCCAACCACAAGCCCGAACTGATCTGCGCGCTCACCGAGTTCGACGGCCTGTGCGGCTTCCGCGACCCGGTCCGGGCCGCCGACGCGCTCGACGGGCTCGGCGTCCCCGCCCTCAAGCCGTACGTCGACCTGCTGCACGCCCACCCCGAGGACGCGGCCCTGCGCGAGGTGCTCACCGCGATCCTCACCGCTGACCCGGAGGAGATGGCGCACACGGTCGCCGAGGCCGCTGCCGCCTGCGCGCGCCTCGGCGGCGACTACGCCCCCTACGCCGACCTCGCCCAGCACTACCCGGGCGACCCCGGCGTCATCGCGGCGATGCTGCTGAACCACGTCCGCCTGCAGCCCGGCGAGGCCCTGTTCCTCGGCGCCGGAGTCCCGCACGCGTACATCAGCGGCCTCGGCGTCGAGATCATGGCCAACTCCGACAACGTCCTGCGCTGCGGTCTGACCCCCAAGCACGTCGACGTCCCCGAACTCCTGCGCGTCGTCCGCTTCGAGGCCGGCGACCCGGGCGTCCTGCGCCCCGAGGCCTCCCCGGCCGGCGAGGAGGTCTACGAGACGCCGATCGACGAGTTCCGCCTCTCCCGGTACGTCCTCCCCGAGGGCGCCGCCGCCCACGACCTCACCCTCGACACCCCGCAGATCCTGCTCTGCACGGCCGGCTCGGTCCGCGCCGGCGAGCACGAGCTGAGCCCCGGTCAGTCGGTCTTCGTCCCGGCCGGCGAGACGGCGCAGATCTCGGGCACGGGCACGATCTTCCGCGCCACTGTGATCGTATGACCTGTGATCGTATGACCGAGGGTGTGGATACCTGACGCGGCGGAGCCCGGCCGGGCTGCAACAATGGCCCACCGGCAAAGGCCGGGCAAAGCCGGGACACGCCTGACGGCGTGGCCGTACGAAGGCGCCGCACCAGGGCGACGACCAGGGCGAAGGGACAACGCGAACACATGAGCGCGTCAGGCGGTTCGAAGGCGATCGTGGCGGCACTCGGCGCCAACCTCGCGATCGCGGCATCCAAGTTCGTGGCGTTCGCGTTCAGCGGCTCCTCCTCGATGCTCGCCGAGGGCGTCCACTCGCTCGCCGACTCCGGCAACCAGTTCCTGCTGCTCATCGGCGGCAAGAAGGCCCAGCGCGAGGCGACCCCGCAGCACCCCTTCGGCTACGGCCGCGAGCGCTTCATCTACGCCTTCCTGGTCTCGATCGTGCTGTTCTCCATCGGCGGCATGTTCGCCATCTACGAGGGCTACGAGAAGATCAGCCACCCGCACGAACTGGAGCACTGGTACTGGCCGGTGGGCGTCCTGATCTTCGCGGTCGTCGCCGAGGGCTTCTCCTTCCGCACGGCCATCAAGGAGTCCAACGAACTGCGCGGAAAGCAGTCCTGGACGGACTTCATCCGCCGCGCCAAGGCCCCCGAGCTGCCCGTCGTCCTGCTCGAGGACTTCGGCGCGCTGATCGGCCTCGTCCTGGCCCTCCTCGGCGTCGGCCTGTCCGTACTCACCGGAGACGGCGTCTGGGACGGCGTCGGCACGGTCTGCATCGGTGTCCTGCTCGTCTGCATCGCCCTGGTCCTGGCCGCCGAGACCAAGTCGCTGCTGCTCGGCGAGGCGGCGGGCCCGGACGTGATCAAGAAGATCGAGGAGGCGACGGTCGACGGCGACACGGTCACCGGCGTCATCCACATGCGCACGCTCCACCTCGGTCCCGAGGAGCTGCTCATCGCCGCCAAGATCGCCGTCCGGCACGACGACACGGCCAGCGAGGTCGCGAACGCCATCGACGCCGCCGAGGCCCGCATCCGCGCCGCCGTCCCCATCGCCCGCGTCATCTACCTCGAACCGGACATCTACAGCGAGGCCGAGGCGGCCAAGGGCCCGGACCCGGAGGCCACCCCGGGCGGCCCGACCCCGCACGCCGCCGGCCACTGAACCGGGACCTCAGCTGCCGCTCGGCCGCACCGGCCAGGGCATCCGCGGCATCTCCGGCGCCCTCCGCCGCCGTACGGCGAGGAAACCGATGCCCACGCCGACGCCGATGAGCAGCAGCACAAGCGCGAGGAGCATGGCCGTCACCAGCAGAGCGGGGACCGTGCGGTCATCCGTCACCCGGCCCAGTACCGCGTGCACGGAGACCGTCCCGCCCTGCTCGTCGAGGTGGAACCGCGAGTCGTTGGAGTTCGCACGGTAGTCACCCAGGAGGAACAGCCGCCCCTTGGGGACCTGCACGTCATACCGCTGGTGCGCGCCGTCGGCGTCGCCGCCGTACACATACGGCTCCTCGATCGGCTTCCCGTTCACGGTCACCCGCTCCCGCGAACCCACCAGCGTGCAGCACCGCACGCGATCCCCGCCCACACCGACGACCCGCTTCATCAGCTGCCCGGCGAAGCCGTACGACTCCGGCGGCGTGAACATCACGACGTCACCGCGCCGCACCCCACTCCCGTCGACGCGCTCCCAGACGACCCGCTGACCCCGCTCATACGCCGGCCGCATGCTGCCGCCACCCACGGTGGAGACCCCGTACGCGTCCCTTGCACAGCCAAAAGCGCCAACCCCCAGCACCAGCCCCGACACCCCCACGAGAACCGCCCACATCCCGAGCCCCCGCCCCCGCCTTCTGCCCGCCATACCCCGTCCTCCCCAAGCGGCCCATCCGAGGCGCGGAGAACAGCGCCACCGCATGAAGGGGGCGTGCGGCAGGGCGTGCGGCACGGCGCGTTTGTCGGGCGGGTGCGGGTGCGGGTGTGGGTGCGTGGTTCGGGGCGGGGGATGGGGGGTGCGGGTTCGGGCCGATGACCGGGGGGCCCGGCCGGGCCGAAGGCGAGGCAGCGGGTCCGGGGCGAAGGCGGGGTTACGAGTTGCGAGTCGGGACCGAGGACACGGTTGCGGATCCGGGCCCGAGACGGGGGCGACTCCGCGACCGAAGAGCAGGAGCGCGGATCCCCGGACTTCGGGCGAGCCAAGGACCCGCAACCCGCACCCCGCACCCCTTCCCCCTCCCTGCTTCCTGGTCCCCAGCCCCTTGGTTTTCTCAGCTCACCCGACCTCAGCGAGCACGCCGAGTACCGCGTGCTCGTCCGGTGCCGCCAGCAGCCGCTCCCGGAAACCGGGATCCATCAGCTTGCGGGACAGCAGTGCGAGGATCCGCAGATGCTCGTCGCCCGCGGCAGCCTCCGGCACGGCGATCATGAAGATCAGCCGGGCCTTCGTACCGTCCAGCGAGCCCCACTCGACGCCCTCGGCGGAGCGCGCGAAGCCGACGACCGGCGCGGTCACCGCGTCCGTCTTGGCGTGCGGGATCGCGATCTCCTCCCCGAGCCCGGTCGTCCCCTGCTCCTCACGCCGTAGCGCGGTCGCCACCAGCTCATCCACATCGGCGACCCGCCCGCTCCGCGCAAGCAACTCCGCCATCTCCCGGACAGCGGCTTCTTTCTCCACGGCCCGGAGCGCGCCCTTCACGGTCCGCTCACCGAGATAGCCGGACAACACCACGGGCCCACGATCCTCAACCACCGCATCCCCAGCCCGCCCGGCGTCCCGGTCCTCCTCCGGCTGCCCGCCTTCCGCGGAATCCTCAACGGCGCCCGCCTGGACCGAGCCCACCGAAACCACGGCATCGGTACCAGCCCCCGGAGCCCCGGCGCCGGCCCGCCCAGGCACGACGCCCTCGACCGCCACCCCTTCCGCCACGGAAGCCCTCTCCCCAGCGCGCCCAGCACCCACCGACACATCCTCCGACGCGGGAGCCCCTTCACCAGCGCCACCCGTCGGCCCGTCCCCCGAGGTGGCAACCCCGTCACCGGCACCACCCACGCCCGACGACGATTGCCGCACGGGTCGTGCGAGTGGGAACCCAATCCCCACCACCCCCGAACCCGCACCGGACGCCGCCCCCGAACCCGAACCAACCGCCCCCACACGCCCCCGACGCCCCCTCACATCAACCAGCGCCACGGTCGCCAGCGCAGTGACAACCGCCCCGATCACCACGGCGACGAAGAACACCGGCACCCCACTCACCGCACCCAGCACCGCCACGATCGGCCCCCCATGCGGCACCGCGTCCTTCACCCCGGCCACCCCCGCAACCGCACCGGCCACCGCCCCACCCAGCATGTTCGCCGGGATCACCTGCGCCGGCCGCGCCGCCGCGAACGGAATCGCGCCCTCCGAGATGCCGAAGCACCCCATGAACAGCGCCGCGAGCCCCGTCTCCCGCTCCTGCTCGGTGTACAGCCCCCGCCGGATCAGCGTGGCCAGTCCCTGCCCGAGCGGCATCACCGGAATCGCGGCGGCACACATGCCCATCACCGTCTGGTTGCCGCTCGCGATGAGCCCGGCGCCGAACAGGAACGCCGTCTTGTTCACCGGCCCGCCCATGTCGAACGCGATCATCAGCCCGAGAATCGCGCCGAGCAGGATCGCGCTCGTCCCCGTCATCCCGCCGAGCCAGCTCGTCAGATGCTCGAACACCCAGGAGATCGGCTTGCCGATGACATAGATGAAGAACAGTCCGAGCACCGTCGTAGCGACGATCGGGATCACGATGATCGGCATGATCGGCTGCACGAACTTCGGCACCCGTACCTTCTTGATCCACAGCACCAGGTACCCGGCGAGGAACCCGGTCACGATCGCCCCGATGAATCCCGCGCCCGCCTTGGAGTCGTACAGCGCGCCCGTGTTCGCGATCCAGCCGCCGATCATGCCCGGTACCAGCGCGGGCCGGTCGGCGATCGCATAGGCGATGTAGCCGGACAGGACCGGGATCATCAGCTGGAAGCCGATCCCGCCGATCGCGTTGACATGGGCCCAGAAGGTGCCGTCCGGGATCACGAAGCCCTTGGACGTGGCATGGCCGCCGAGCGCGAGCGACACCGCGATCAGCAGACCGCCGACGACGACGAACGGGATCATGTACGACACCCCGTTCATCAGCGCCTTGTACACCGGCCCCCGCTCCCTGCCGCCGCCGGAGGCCACCGTCGCCGAACCACTCGCGGCCCCGCCCGGCGCGTACACGGGCGCCGACCGCACCCGCTCGATCAGCTGCTCGGGATGGTGGATACCTTCGGCGACCCCGACGGTCAGCACCCGCTTGCCGGCGAAACGGCTCAGGTCGACGTCCTTGTCGGCGGCGACGATGACCCCGTCCGCGCTTATGACATCGTTGTCATCAAGGACGTTCTCGGCCCCGATGGATCCCTGGGTCTCCACCTTCATCTCGATGCCACGGCTCGCCGCGGCCTGCGCGAGCTTCTCCGCGGCCATGTACGTGTGCGCGATGCCGGTCGGGCACGCGGTCACCGCCAGCAGTTTCACGCGCCCTCGCTCGTCATCGTGGTCACCCGTGGAGGGAGGGTCGGCCGGACTGGTCACGTCTGTCTCCTCACACCTTCGTCGCACGAGGCGCCGTCCCGGACACCCCGCGACCGGGACCGGACGGCCCGGCCCCCCTGCATCCTGCACCACCCCGACCCCGGCCCCAAGGCGCGGAAGTCGTCCTTCACCACGGGCCTGTGGGCTCCTGTCGCGGGGCTTTCCGTACCCGCGTCGGCGCCGCTCCTGCCCCCGCGCCGCGCCTCGAAACCCCCGCTCCGCGCCTCGAAACCGCCTCCCGGACGGCTCGAACCATGCGGAGGCGGACTGGGGCCGACCGGGCCGTCCGGTGTAGCTTGGGACGGAGCCAGACGTCGCTGCTGATGGCGGTCGGGCGGTCCCGAGTGGACCGACCGAGGGAGAGAGGGCCTCCGACGGACTGCGCTGCGCGTACGTGGGCATGCCTGTGTCCTCTTCTCGGGCACCCCTGTGTCCGCCGCCGCGCAGACCAGCCGTACCCAACCTCGCCCCGATCCCGAGGAGCAGCTCGTAATGACGACTGTCGAGAACCGACAGGACTTCAAGGTCGCCGACCTCTCGCTGGCCGAGTTCGGCCGCAAGGAGATCACCCTCGCCGAGCACGAGATGCCCGGTCTGATGGCGATCCGCAAGGAGTACGCCGAGGCCCAGCCCCTCGCCGGCGCCCGCGTCACCGGCTCCCTGCACATGACCGTGCAGACCGCCGTGCTCATCGAGACCCTGGTCGCCCTCGGCGCCCGGGTCCGCTGGGCCTCCTGCAACATCTTCTCCACCCAGGACCACGCGGCCGCCGCCATCGCCGTCGGCCCGAACGGCACGCCGGACAACCCGCAGGGCATCCCGGTCTTCGCCTGGAAGGGCGAGACCCTGGAGGAGTACTGGTGGTGCACGGAGCAGGCGCTGACCTGGCCGGACAGCCCCACCGGCGGCCCGAACATGATCCTGGACGACGGCGGCGACGCCACCCTCCTCGTCCACAAGGGCGTCGAGTACGAGAAGGCCGGCGAGGTCCCCGCCCTGGACACCGCCGAGTCCGACGAGCACCGCGTCATCCTCCAGCTGCTGCACCGCACCCTGGGCGAGAACCCCCAGAAGTGGACCCAGCTGGCCTCCGAGATCCGCGGCGTCACCGAGGAGACCACCACGGGTGTCCACCGCCTGTACGAGATGCAGCGCGATGGCGTCCTCCTGTTCCCGGCGATCAACGTCAACGACGCGGTCACCAAGTCGAAGTTCGACAACAAGTACGGCTGCCGCCACTCCCTCGTCGACGGCATCAACCGCGCCACGGACACCCTGATCGGCGGCAAGACCGCCGTCGTGTGCGGCTACGGCGACGTGGGCAAGGGCTGCGCCGAGTCCCTGCGCGGCCAGGGCGCCCGCGTGATCATCACCGAGATCGACCCGATCTGCGCCCTGCAGGCGGCGATGGACGGCTACCAGGTCACCACCCTGGACGAGGTCGTCGAGACCGCCGACATCTTCGTCACCACCACCGGCAACAAGGACATCATCCTCGCCTCGGACATGGCGAAGATGAAGCACCAGGCGATCGTCGGCAACATCGGCCACTTCGACAACGAGATCGACATGGCCGGCCTGGCGAAGATCCCGGGCATCGTCAAGGACGAGGTCAAGCCGCAGGTCCACACCTGGACCTTCCCGGACGGCAAGAAGATCATCGTGCTCTCCGAGGGCCGCCTGCTGAACCTGGGCAACGCCACCGGTCACCCGTCGTTCGTGATGTCCAACTCCTTCGCGGACCAGACCCTGGCCCAGATCGAGCTGTTCACCAAGCCCGATGAGTACCCGATCGGCGTCTACGTGCTGCCCAAGCACCTCGACGAGAAGGTCGCCCGCCTCCACCTGGACGCGCTCGGCGTCAAGCTCACCACCCTGCGCCCGGAGCAGGCGGCGTACATCGGCGTGGAGGTCGACGGCCCGTTCAAGCCGGACCACTACCGCTACTGAGCCGGTGACTCCGTAGTCCCGCCCGCCGGGGAGCAGACTGTGCACCAGCGCGCTTCCCGGCAGCAGGCCCCCGAGGCAGGCCCCCGCACCCCCGTGCCGGGGGCCTGTCCCTTTGGCCGGTCCCGCCGGACGGCACCGCGGAAACCAGTGACCCGGCCGGACCGTCAGCCCGTCGAAGACCCAGGACCCCCATGCCCCGCGGCCGTTATTCGCTCCACGATCCGCACGATCACACCCCCCTCGGCGACGAACACTTCCAGTGCGCCCCCGGCCCCTCCGGCTGGCGCTATGTCTCCCGGCTGACCAGCCCCGCCGGCGAGCACCGCGGCTCGATCGACCTCGCCCTGGACGACCTCGGCCGCCCCATTCGCCTCGAACTCCACGCAGGGGAGTGGCAGGTGCGTGGCGCCGCCCTCGACGGCGTCACCTGGGTCCGGACCGACCCCACCGGAACCCATGCCACAGAAGGCAATGTGCGCGCCCACGCCTTCACCGGCACGTCCCCCGCATTCCTCGTCGCCACCGCTCGTCTCCTGCGCCTCACCCCCTCCTCCGACGCGACCCGCGTACGCCTGGTCGCCTTCACGGACCCGGTCCTCGCCCCCCGCACCGTGGACCAGTCCTGGGCCCTGGTGAACAGCGAAACACACGCCACTGACAACGGCCCCCTGGTCGTGGACGAATACCAGGTCACAGCCCTGGACACCGGTGAGCGGCACACGGTTCACATCGCCGGGGACGTCGTCCTGGCCGCACCCGGGATCGAGCTGGAGGACCTCCAGTCACCGCCGTCGACGTTCGACTGAACGGCGAGGGGAAAGGCCGCCGGAACCATCGGACGGGTTCGGACCCGCGAGGACGTTGAGAGGACGTTGAAAGGGGATCGAAGAGACCTCTTCTACGAGACCTCTTCTACGCCGGCGGCGCGAAACCGGTGCTCGGGGAGTCTGGAGGCGGCTCCTCCCGCGGCGGTACGGCTGACGGCGGAAGCGGAGCCTGCGGCGGCCGAGCGTGAGAGAGCGGCTCGGCAAGAGCGGGCGGCTGGGGAGCGGCTGGCTGGGCAGAAGCAGGTGGTCGATAAGCGGCCGGTGCGCCGGGCGGGGCCGCCTGTGGGGCGAAACCAGCGGGGCCGAACGCCTGCCGGGCCTCGCGTGACTGCCGCTCGTGCACCACAGCCGCCAGGAAGGCCGCCGCCGGCAGATCCTGCGGCACAGAAGCTCCCGTCCGCGCCGCGAGGTCGGCCGCGAGCCGCTGGGCCATCCCCATCGAGACCTGCGGATCGAGCTGCCCCATCCGGCTCAGGTACTGCCGGACCGCCAGCCACAGCCCGTCCGGCACCGCCGACAGGTCCAGCCCGGCGAACCTCCCCGCCAGCCACGGAGGCGGCGGCGGAAGAAACCCGGCCCGTCCTGCCGGTATTCGCTCACGCACGACGAGGGTGCCCGCGAACACGTCGCCGAGCCGTCGGCCCCGCGCCGACACCAGCGAGGCGATGCAGGCGATCACGCCGAAGGTCAGCAGGATCTCGACCACACCGATCGCACCCCGCACGAGCGCGTGCCGGAACCGGATCGGCCCACCGTCGTCCCGTACCACGCGGAGCCCGAAGGCCAGCTTCCCGAGCGAACGCCCATGGCTGAGCGTCTCCACCGCGATCGGCCCGCCGACCAGCACCAGCAGAAACGTCGCGATCGACAGCGCCACCTGCGCGGCCTCGTCCAGCGAGGCGGTCGACACCACCACCGCGATGGTGACGACGACGTACGCGACCACGGCCACCACGAGGTCGAGCAACACGGCCAGCGCCCTGCTCGGCAGCTTTGCCGGCCGCAGTTCGAGCGCTACCGCCTCGCCCGTCACCAGCTCACTCACGCCCGCCGTCCTTCCGTGATCTGCCCCCGGAAGCGCAAGTCTGCCAAGCTGTGGGCACATCGCGCGCCGGTGCGACTATCTGACCGCGATCGAGAGCATCACGACGACTCCACGACGAGCAGTCGACGACCAGCCGAGGAGCAGGCAGACCCGATGGACCTGGACGTCTTCGTCTCCGTACACCGAGCCGAATGGGACCGCCTCGACGCCCTGCTCCGCCGCCGACGCCGCCTCAACGGGGCCGAGGCCGACGAACTCGTCGCCCTCTACCAGCGCACCGCCACCCACCTGTCCCTCATCCAGTCCAGCGCCCCGGACCCCCAGCTGACAGGACGGCTCAGCCAACTGGTGGCACGCGCGCGTAGCGCCGTCACCGGCACCCGCCGCTCCTCATGGCGTGACGTCACGCGCTTCCTGGGCCAGGGCTTCCCGGCCGCCGTCTATCGCGCTCGCCACTGGTGGGTCCCCACGGCACTGGTCTCCACGGCCATCGCGATCCTCCTGGGCTGGTGGATCGGCACCCACCCTCACGTGCAGTCGTCGATCGCGGCGCCCAGCCGGCTGCGCGACCTGACCCGCCCCGGCGGCGAGTACGAGACGTACTACTCCAGCCATCCCGCGGCGGCCTTCGCCGCCCAGGTGTGGACGAACAACGCCCAGGCAGCCGCGATGTGCCTGGTCCTGGGCGTCTTCCTGGGCCTGCCTGTCCTCTGGATCCTCTTCGAGAACATGCTCAACCTGGGCGTCGGCTTCGGCCTGATGTCCTCCGCCGGCCGACTCGACACATTCCTGGGACTGGTTCTCCCTCACGGCCTGCTCGAACTGACCGCCGTCTTCGTCGCCGCCGGTACGGGTCTGCGCCTCGGCTGGACCCTCATAGACCCCGGTCCCCGCAGCCGGCGCACCGCTCTCGCCGAGGAAGGACGCGCGGCCGTCGGCATGGCGATCGGACTCGCCCTGGTCCTTTTCGTCTCCGGCGCCATCGAAGGCTTTGTCACCCCGTCCGGCCTGCCCACCTGGGCCCGCATCGGGATCGGCGTCCTGGCCGAGCTGGCATTCCTGACGTACGTCTACGTCCTGGGGGGCCGAGCAGTACGCGCAGGTGAGACCGGCGATCTAGAAGCGACGGACCGCAGCGCCTCGGTGCCCACCGCTGCTTGATGTGCGTTCCACCCCTGTGAGCTGCTACTCTCCTGTTCGCCTCGCAAGACCCGTTGACACGGGTGGCGCGGGGAGGTAGATTCAAACAGTTGCCTGGAACTGGACAAGTTCATCGGCGAAGGTTAGACTCTACGAGCTTCCGGAGAAGTCGAGAACGACATCTCCGAGGAGCACCTCCCGATTACTCAGAAATGAGCAGCCGGTCAGACCGGCCAAGAACTTCTGATAAAGTCGGAATCGCCGGAAAGGGAAACGCGAGAGCGGGAACCTGGAAAGCACCGAGGAAATCGGATCGAGAAAAGATCTGATAGAGTCGGAAACACCGAAGGGAAGCGCCCGGAGGAAAGCCCGAGAGGGTGAGTACGAAGGAAGCGACCGTT
>NZ_JBSFJZ010000018.1:41059-181286 GCF_053598315.1 Streptomyces sp. NPDC001153 | reverse complement strand
CGCCAACATCACCGCCGCGGCCAACTACGCCGCCCACCGCTACGGCTCCATCGACAACGTCAACTCCGCCTACTGAGTCACGCCCCGCACCTCCAGGCGCGGAGCTGTAGCGGGCCGTATGGGCAAGTCCCGCCGGACCCGGCACAGTTGGCCGGCCCGCAGCGTCGCCACCTGCTGTGCGACACTGGGCGAGCGTCTGCGCAGCCCCGCAAGCCGTGAGGCACAACAGCCTGGTCTTCCCGGGATACGAGGCACACGTCCCCTACTGTGACGTTCGGTTGTGTACGTCCGTGCGCGGGATGGGGTTGAGACCGTGGCGTTCGCGGAGCCGAGCGACGGCAGCGGGTCCCTGCGCTCTCACAAGTCGGTCCACCGGCCCCAGCGGCGCATGTGGGTACCGCTCCTCGCCGTGTGCGCCGGGTATTTCATGGTCATCCTGGACGTGACGGTCATCAACGTCGCCGTGCCCGTGATCGGCCGGGACCTTCGGACCTCGCTCACCGGCATCCAGTGGATCACCGACGGCTACACCCTGGTCTTCGCCGGCTTCCTGCTGACCGGCGGCGCACTGGGGGACCGGCTCGGCAACCGACGGGTCTTCTGTTGGGGCGTGGCCGTGTTCACCGTGTCCTCGGCCGGGTGCGCCCTTGCCCCCGACGCCCCCTTCCTGGTCGCCGCCCGACTGCTGGAAGGGCTCGGCGCGGCGCTGATCGTGCCCGGTTCCCTGGCCCTGCTCCAACAGGCCTACCCGGTGCCGGCGGAACGCTCGCGGGCCTTCGGGCTGTGGGGTTCGATGGCGGGCATCGCGGCGTCGGCCGGGCCGCTGCTGGGCGGCCTGCTCGTGTCCACGGTGGGGTGGCGCTGGGTCTTTCTGATCAACCTTCCCGTCGGTGTGGCCTGCCTGCTGCTGACCCTGCGGCACGTGGCGCGTTCACCCCGGTGTGCCGCCCGGGCCCTGGACTGGCCGGCGCAGTGCGCGGTCGTGGCGGCGGTGGCCCTGCTGACCGCGGCTCTCAACGAGGCCGGACGGCGTGGCTGGACGGCCCCGGTCGTCCTCGCCGGGGTGGGCCTGGCCGCCGCGGCCGCCACGGCCTTCGTGGTGCGTGAGCGGCTGGCCGCGTCACCCGTTGTGCCCCTTCGCCTGCTCCGTTCCCGGGCGATGAGCGGGGGAGTCGTCATCGGCCTGCTGTTCAACTTCGGCTTCTACGGCATGGTGTTCACCGCGAGCCTGGAGTTCCAGCACCAGCGCGGCCTGAGCGCCCTCGGTACAGGGCTGGCGCTCTTCCCGGCGGTGGCGATGACCATGTTCGCCTCCGTCCTGTCCGGGCGGTTGGCCCGCCGTACCGGTGATCGTCCCCTGGTCGTCGCCGGCATGCTGCTGGCCGCCCTGGGGCTTGCGGGCTGGGCCGCGGCGGGTGCCGATCCCGCCTACCCGCTGCTGGTGGTCCCGATGATGGCCGCCGGATTCGGCACGTCCTTCGCCCTCACCGGTTCCACCGCGACGGTGATGGGCGCCGCGCCTTCGTCGTACTCAGGTGCCGCCTCCGCGCTGTTCAACACCGCCCGCCAGATCGGCAGCGCCACCGGCGTGGCGCTCGGGGGCAGCCTGCTCGCCACCTCCACCCACTACACCACCGGGCTGCGCACCAGCATGACCCTCGGCGCGCTGGCCTACCTCACCGCAGCGGTCCTCGCATGGCTGTGCGTGCCATCGAGGCCGCGATCAAGGTAGCGCGGGGTCCCACGCGCCCCGGGCGTTGCTCCCCGCGTTGGTGAACGCCCACGGCGCGCACACGGGTCGGACAGCTCTCCTGGTGTAAGGGGACGGTGAGTTGGCGGACCGGGGCGCATCATGTCCGACGGGGACGAACGGGAACCCGCGATCGTGGGTGCCGCGCACACCGGTCCTTACTTCGCTGGGCGGCGGTCCGCGAGAGCGCCACGAGTGGTATCCGTGCCCGGAAGGTGCCCGCAGGGCGGCCATCCTGCCGTCCACCTTGGTGGCCGGTTCCACCGTGCGCAGCTCTCGCCCGATCGAAAACCTCGATCTTCCCCCGTTTGCCGCAGGGGCTCGCGCCGCCCAGTCAGGAGATCGGACACGCTTCGCGATAATTTGATCATGCACAGCTATCACTCCCCGTTTGAGCCGCCCCGCGGAGGCTGAACCCGCCGCAGACCACTTCCAGCCGCAGTGACCTCGTACCTCGCGCCGCCGCACACCCTGTCGTACTCGGCGGACTCCACGAAGGGACCCCCCGAGAGTGAAGCCTCACCCCAAGAGCGGGACGCATCCCCTGGCCATCGGCGCGGCAGCGGTCTGCGGTGCTCTGGTCCTGACCGGCTGCGGCGCGAAGCACAAGCCGTCCGGCTCCGTCAGCAGACCACCTGCCAGCCCCTCCGCCGGCACCGCCACGGCCGCCGGTATCGACTGTGGCAAGGCGGCCGGCCTGCTGGCATCCGGCTCCACCGCCCAGCAGTATGCGATGCGGTTCTGGATCAAGAACTACACCCAGGCATGCCCAGGAACCCGGATCACCTACAACGGCACCGGTTCCGGAGCAGGTCAGACCGAGTTCCTGCACGGCCGTACCGCGTTCGCCGGCTCCGACTCCGCGCTGAGCCCCGCTCAGATCGCCCAGTCCAAGAGCGTCTGCAAGAGCGGAGGGAATGCCATCGACCTGCCGATGGTCGGCGGCCCGATCGCGGTCGGCTACAACCTGCAGGGGGTCGACAAACTGGTCCTTGACGCCCCAACCCTCGCGAAGATCTTCAACTCGCAGATCACCAGCTGGGACGATCCCTCGATCGCGAAGCTCAACCCGGGCACCACCCTCCCGAAGACGCCGATCCAGGCCCTCCACCGCTCCGATGCCTCGGGCACGACCGACAACTTCACCTCCTACCTGAGCACCACCGCCTCCGGCGCCTGGCCGTACCCGCACGGCAAGCAATGGGTCGGCAAGGGCGGGCAGTCCGCCGCAGGCTCCTCGGGCCTGGCCACCAAGGTGAAACAGACAGCGGGCGGGATCGGCTACTTCGAATTGCCGTACGCCATCAACAACACCATCCCCACCGCCTCCATCGCCACGGGTGCCCCTACCCCCGTCGACCCCAACATCATCAACGCCTCGAAAGCCATCGCGGGGGCCAAGACGACCGGTGCGGCGGGCGACATCAGGCTCACCATCGACTACACGACCAAAGCGGCGGACGCCTATCCCATCGACATGGTCACGTACGAAGTCGTCTGCAACAAAGGCAACAAACCGGCAACCTGGCCCGCCACCAAGGCGTTCCTCAACTACATCGCCAGCGAAAAAGGCCAGCAGGATCTCAGTTTCCAGGGCTACGCCACACTCCCCGCCAGTGTGATCGCCCAAGTCCGCACCACGATCACAAGCATTCCTTGAGTCGAGGGGCGGCCGGACAGTACGCCGCGCCTCCGCCAGGCCACGCGCCCAGCCACTTTCTCCCGAACCGCCCGCCGTCGCGCCCTGTGTCATCCCGCACGTGGTGCGGCGGCGTGCGGCCTTGCGGCGTGCAAGGTCCTCGTGCGCGATCAGCGGAAGGGAGAGCAGCCGCCGCTGAGTGCGTAGAGGAGGTGAGGCCATGCAACCGTGCCCAACAGAGCGTCGGCTTCGGGTGTGCCTCCGTACCGGAAGCGTGGAGATGCCGACGCCGGGCTTTCGCCAGGAAGGCGTGGCCGGTGACCGGCATCGTGGCGGGCGATCAGACGCACCGAGGCCCCGACCGAGCGTCGGCGCTGAGCCAGTTGTTCGGCAAAGGGAAGAGACGGCCACATCTCATCGTCGCCGCCCGCGACCAGCAGTAGATCGGCTCGCGCCTCGTCCACAGGGATCTCCGACGAAGAGAGCCGGTCAGCAAACGTGCGCTCGCTGAGTTCGTACCAGCCACGGATGGCGACTGGCCCACCGTCCGTCTCCGCGGGAGTCCAGGAATCGTCCAGGGGGACGAAAGGCAACGCCTGCCCTCGCCAGGTCCAGGACGATCGATAAGGGCGGAGGGCTCCATCGCGCCCGGGTCCGACGTTGCACCAGATCCGGGACGTGGGCGACATCGCGACGACAACGTCCACGCGCGGATCGTGCACCGCCGTGAGCAGCGCCGCCTCGGCTCCCTTGGAGGTGCCCAGAATGCCGATGCGTCGTGCCCCGTTCGAACGGAGGAAGTCGACGGCGGTGGTGAAGGTCTCCAGGGGGATCTCGCAGATCCCCTGGGACTGACCAGGACCGCCGAACCAGCGGATCGACACGGCCGTCATGCCCTCCCGGGCAAGGATGCGTGCTCTCTCCCGTTCCACGCGCCCGCTGGATCCCGCCAGGACCAGGACACCGATGTCACTGCCCCGGGCGGGAACGGCCAGTACGCCTTCCCAGGGATCGGCCAGCTCGCGCTCGGTGACATCCACGAGGTCCCCCGTCGGTCCGCCGCCATCTGTGCGCACAGCCTAGTTGACGTGGTCATTCCTCCGCCTGCATCCGCAGCGCAGCGCACCGCCTCCCGGGCGCTGGCCTCCCGCCGCGTGCGCCCGCCCCCATCCGCATACCTCGCACGCCACAAGGTACGACCAACGCCCCATCCTCCTCAGGGACTTCGGGACGAACTGCCCTGGCGAGCCGAAGTCTGCGGCGCTAGGTCTGTCGTACATCCTTGACGAAGACGATCCCGTCGTTTCCGGCCAGGTGCGCCGGGTCGAGCGGCGCGTAGCCGAACCAGGGGGATACGCGGGGCGCGGGACGCGTGTCGCCGAGGGCGGTGGCCAGCCGAGGGGCGTCGACGACGCAGCGGTCCTGCGGGAGCGCGTACAGGAGGCCTTCGACGGTGTCCGGGGCCGGAGCGTCCACTCCCTGGTGCCGGATCGTGCCGAGCGCCGTGGCCACGAAGGCGTACCCCTCGCCGAGCTGGGCGCTCACCAGCGCACCGGCGCTCCACCACTCCACCGGCCCCTGCCACATCTGCATCGTGCTCTTCTCCCGCTGGAGATGGGAGTTGTGGGCATGGACGAGTGCCGGGCCCCGAGCGGCGACGGCAAGGAGGTTGTGGGCCATCACCACATCCCGCAACGCGCACAGCCGCGTCATACGGGCCGGTGAGGTGTCGGCCATCCAGTAGTGGTAGCGCAGCAGACCGGTCGCGGTGCGCCCGTACAGGCGCGCCCGGTCCCAGTCGTCCCGCGAGGTCGCCGCGAGCAGGTGCGGCGTCTGCGCGTCGAGCAGCGCCACCAGCTCGTCGGCCAGCAGCCGCAACTCCCCGGCCTCGGCCGACCGCCCCACGGACCGGGCCGGGTCCATCATCGCGGCTGGGTCCGTCCACCGGTCGTCGGAACCGAGCAGGCGGTCGAGCGTTTCCCCGGTGCAGGGCAGCAGGTCCGCGTCCACCCGGGCCGCGAGGTAGTCGTG
Organism: Streptomyces sp. NPDC001153; assembly: GCF_053598315.1. Lineage (NCBI taxonomy): Bacteria > Bacillati > Actinomycetota > Actinomycetes > Kitasatosporales > Streptomycetaceae > Streptomyces > Streptomyces sp. NPDC001153. The sequence goes on along the minus strand of NZ_JBSFJZ010000018.1, from coordinate 175,866 downwards.
GAGTGCGGTGAGGGCCTGCCGGGGGCTCGCGGCGCCGGTGATCTCCAGTGGGCCGTCGAAGCCGGCGAAGCGGACCCGCTCGGACGCGGGCCGGCCGTCGTTGTAGGCGCGCATCCAGCGCACGAGCTCGCGGTTGGCCGCGGACGCGCCCAACCCGAGGTCCGGGTGGCTGAATCCGTGCTTCATGACCTCGTCGAGATCGCCGGTGCCCGAGGTGACGTAGTCGTCCACGACCAGGCCCATCATGCAGTCGCTCTCGATCGCGATCGTCCGGTAGCCCTCCTCCTCGACGAGCCGACGGAAGACCTCGTTGCGCAGGTCGAGCAGAACGTCCTCGCCGTGGGTGGGTTCGCCCAGGGCCAGCAGCCGCGGCCGGGCCGGGAGCAGCCTCATGACGGCGGCAGCCTCGAAGGCATGGACGGTGTCCTTGATGTCAGTGGCCATGCATTCAACGGTATCGTTGAACCTTCGGTTGAAACTTTTCCGCGATACCGTCGGCTCCATGCGGCGAAACCCTCAAAACGGTGAGCGACTCCGGCCGGTCGACCTGGCGCGCGGGCACGGTCTGTCCACGCAGGCGATCAGAAACTACGAGGAGGCCGGCATCCTTCCGGCCGCCGCTCGCACACCCCACGGCTACCGCACCTACACCTCGCTGCACGCGGGGGCCCTCCGCGCGTTTCTTGCCCTGGTGCCCGGCCACGGTCACCGGACGGCGACGTCGATCATGCGAGCCGTGAACCAGGGCGCGGTCGATGAGGCGTTCCGGCTCATCGACGAGAGCCACGCCCAACTCCTCGACGACCGGCGAACCCTGCAAGCCGTGGAGAACGCCCTCCGCGACCTGGAGCCCAGTGCGGCGCCCTCGCCCGGTGTGGGGCCCGAGCCGGCCGGGGTGTCCGGGCCCGGCGGTACGTTCATCGGGCCGCTGGCGGGGAAGCTCGGCATCCGGCCCGCCACGCTGCGCAAATGGGAGCGCGCCGGACTGGTGCGACCGCGCCGCGACCCGCTGACCGGGTACCGCGTCTACGACCAGGCCGACGTACGGGACGCCCGGCTGACCCACCAGCTCAGGCGGGGCGGCTACCTGCTGGAGCAGATCGCCCCGCTGATCGTCCAGGTGCGCGCGGCCGGCGGACTGGAGCCGCTGGAGGCCGCGCTGCGCGACTGGCGCGGTCGGCTGTCCGCCCGGGGGCGGGCAATGCTGACCGGCGCCGCAGAGCTGGAGGCGTACCTCCGCGAGCGCGGATGAGATTGCGGCCGTCAGGTGCGGAGACACGCCGAGGGCAGACACATCCGGCTACGCGACCGGCGCCCCCACACGGTCCCGCAGGGCGCTGACGCCGACGGCATCAGCGAAACGTTGATGGACCTGATGGTCGGTTCCCAGCACAGCCGGGCGAGGATGTGCCGGGAACCTCGTACACCGGAGCCCGAGGCACTGCCGGCGCCGGGTTCGAAGGCCATCCGCAGTGCGGCGCGACCCGAGCGCGCCCGGTGTCGTTGCCGGTCGCTTTTGCGATGCAAGGGGCGTTGCCGACTGGGAGTCTGCCCTTGCGTCGCCGACATCATCCCCACGTCCTCGACGATGTAGGCGTAGTGAAACCCAACCGGGTGCAGCGCCTCGAGTTCCCGCCCGAACCCACGCGTTGACCGTGACGCCGGGGGAGGGGCGGGAGCCGCTTCGCGCTTGCCGCGCCGCCCTGACGGGCCGTCGGTCACGAGGCCCCGGACGCAGGGGCGGAGCAGGGCGTTCACCTGTGTCCTTTCTGTTGCGCACCTGTAGCGGCGGTGGGGAACGCGCCTTGCGCTTACGGGTGCGCAACTGCGCCAAGGCACAGCCCGGTTACTGGCTGGTCCGTTCAGGCGCGGGCGGGCCCGTTCCTTGACCACGGAGCCCCCGCGTGAACTCTGGCCGCGGCGGGACTACCGGATCCGCCGCAGGGTCCGGGACCGCTTGCCGACAGCGGCGGCGTGGTGCCGAGGCCACTCCGATTGCGAACTTCGCGCTCAGAAAGCTGCGTTGACCTCGTTGACATTCCGTGAGCTCACGCGTTTCACTCGACACTCGTGCATGGCAACGTTGTCAGGCCGCTTCCCCCAGCGGCCTGACAACGTTGCCTGCCATGACGACGTCCCCGTCCTTCGGCACGTCAGCACCTGTGCGAAGCACGAACCGCTGCGGAGGCAACCGATGGTCCGACCCCGACGTTCAGCTGCGCCACGTAACCGCAAAAGACTCCGTCAACGCCTGGCCGTGATCTGCGTCCTGGGAATCGCCGCGCTCCCGCTCCCGGCGACCGGCGACGCCTATGCCGAGAGCGCCGCGACACCGGCCTTGGCGAAGGACCCCGCGTCCCTCGTCAACCCCCTCATCGGCACCTCGGGCGAGGTGGACACCTTCCCCGGCCCCGACATGCCGGCCGGCATGGTGCAGTGGGGTCCCGACACGACGCCCGACCGCCCCTCCGGCGGCGGCTACGAGTACAACGACGACAAACTGTCCGGTTTCAGCCTCACCCATGTCTCGGGTCCCGGCTGCGGCGTCGCGGGTGACCTGCCCGTCCTGCCGGTGACCGGCACGCTGCCGGGCGACCTCGGCAACGCCTCCGTCGGCTTCAGGCACGACGACGAGCAGACCGGCATCGGGTACTACAAGGTCACCGACGCGGGCGGGGTCACGACCCAGCTGACCGACACCACCCGAGCGGGCCTGGGCACCTTCACCTTCCCCGCGGGCAAGCAGGCGAACCTGCTGTTCAAGCTCAGCGGCGGCGCCACACAGGTGGACGGCACCCGCGTCCAGGTGGTGAACAAGCAGGAGATCAGAGGCTCGATCGACAGCGGCCACTTCTGCGGCGCGAACAACCGCTACACGCTGCACTTCGACATCAAGTTCGACCGGCCGTTCACCGCCGGCGGCACCTGGGTCGGCAGCACCGTCAACCCGGGCGCGACGTCGCTGAAAGCGGGCAAGGCCCGCCAGAACCTGCAGGCCCACCCGTCAAAGCCGCTGAAGGAACGGCACTTCACCGTTCCCGCGGCTCCGTCCCCGACCGTGCACGGGAGCGCCGGCAAGCCCTCCGGCACGCCGTCCCCGGCCCCGAGTGGCAGCGCGGCGCCCCGGACGTCAGCGACCGGCAAGAGCGCCACGGGCACCTCCGCCGAGCCTCCCACGACGGGCGCGAACGGCATGTACCTGACGTTCGACACCTCCTCCGACCCAACGGTGAGAGCAAAGGTCGGCATCTCCTACGCCAGTGACGCAGGCGCGGCGGACAACCTCGCCACCGAGATCAGGAACTGGAACTTCGACGCCGTCGAGCAGGCGAACCACGACGCCTGGAACGCGGTGCTGAACAAGATCCAGATCGGCGGTGGCTCCTCGGACCAGCAGACGCAGTTCTACACCGCGCTCTACCACGCGCTGCTGCACCCGAACGTCCTCTCGGACGACAACGGCCAGTACATGGGCATGGACAACCAGATCCACAAGCTGGCCAAGGGCCAGCAGGCCCAGTACGCCAACTACTCCGGCTGGGACACCTACCGCTCCCAGACCCAGCTGATGGCGATGGTCGAGCCGAAGGTCACCAGCGACGTGGTCACCTCGATGCTCAACGGCTACGACCAGACAGGCCTGTTGCCCAAGTGGGCGTCGAACAACGGCGAGAGCTACGTCATGGTCGGTGACCCGGCCGCCGGCATCATCACCGACGCGTACGCCTTCGGCGCGCGGGGCTTCGACACGGACAAGGCGCTCGCGGCCCTGCAGCACGAGGCCACCGTCCCGAACAACGACCGTCCGGGTGAGTCGGTGCGGGACGCCAAGGGCTACCTCCCGCTGGACGAGAACGACTACGGCTGCTGCAACTTCTACGGCCCGGTCTCCACGCAGCTGGAGTACGACTCCGCCGACTACGCCCTCGCCGCCTTCGCCAAGTCACTGGGGAGGACGGACGTTTACACGAAGTTCGCCACCCGCGCCCAGGACTGGATGAACGTCTTCAACCCGCAGACCGGCTACATGCAGGCGAAGAACAAGAACGGCCAGTTCGCGGGCGGCTTCACCCCGGGTACCTCCAACGGCTTCGTGGAGGGTACGTCGGCCCAGTACACGCCGATGGTCCCCTTCAACCTGCAGCAGCTCATCCAGGCACGCGGCGGCGACAAGGCGTACTCGTCCTTCCTGGACAGTCTCCTCGACAACATCACCGACCCCGGCAACACCAATGCCAACCTGAGCAACGAGCCCAGCGTGGAGATCCCCTGGGAGTACGACTACACGGGCCAGCCCTGGAAGACCCAGGAGGCCGTCCGCGAGGCCCAGCAGAAGCTCTACTTCAACGCTCCGGTCGGCTCGTTCGGCAACGACGACCTCGGCGCGATGAGCTCCTGGTACGTCTGGTCCGAGCTGGGCATGTACCCCGAGACCCCGGGCACGGACACCCTGGCGCTCGGCAGCCCGGCGTTCCCGGTGGCCAAGGTGACCTTCGCAGGCGGCAAGACCGTGCAGATCAACGCGCCGCAGGCGGCACCCGGGGCCCCGTACGTGCAGTCCCTCGCGGTCAAGGGCAAGCAGTGGAACACCTCCTGGCTGACGTACCAGCAGTTCAAGAGCGCGGGCACGGTCGACTTCACCCTCGGCTCCCAGCCGAACAAGTCCTGGGCGTCCGACCCGTCGGCGGTGCCGCCGTCGGACACCACCGGCGGCGACCGGGTCCTGGCCGCGACCGGCCCGTCCAGCGACGGCCTGGTGCTCCAGCCGAGCGCGTCCGGTGACGCCACGCTCGACCTCACGAACCTCGGCAGCAAGGACGTCACCGTCGACTGGAAGGCGACGGCGCCCTCCGGCGTGACGCTCGACACCACGTCCGGCTCGGTGACGGTACCCGCCTCGGGCAGCGCCGAGGCGAAGGTCCATGTGACAGCGGGCGCGAGCGAAGGGACGTTCCCGATCACCTTCGCCCTGACCGATCACAGCACCGGGGCGGCGCTCAGCGGCGCGTCCCTCCGCGTGGCCGTGGCCAAGGCCGGCGAGCTGTGGCCGTACGACACCAATGAAGGCATCTACCCCGACGGCGCGAGCTTCTCGGGCGGCTTCGACAGCGGCGGCTGGGCGTTCTCGCAGAACGCGCTGTCGGCGGCCAGCGTCACGAGCGGCTCCACCGTCACGGTCGACGGCATCTCCTACATCTGGCCGACGGTGACGTCCGGTCAGCTGGACAACCTGGAAATGGCTGGGCAGACCATCCCGATGCCGGCCGGCACGTCCGGTGCGTCGCTGGGCCTGCTGGGCACGGCGGCCAACGCACCGACCGACGGCAGCGGGGTCTCGGGCACGCTGACCGTCACCTACACCGACGGCACCACCTCGCAGGCGACGGTCGGCTTCTCCGACTGGACGCTCAACGCCGGTTCGAGCAAGCCGCTCGCGGGGGACACCACGGCCGTCACGACGGGCTACCGGAACACCGGCAGCGGGGGCCGGGACGGCGTGAAGACCTACGTCTTCGCCACGAAGGTCCCGCTCGACGCGTCCAAGCAGGTGGCGTCGATCACCCTGCCGGTGACGGGCTCGACAGGCACCGACCATCTGTTCGCCTACGGCTTCGGCCAGTGACAGACGGCAGACACTGACGACGGCGGGGCCGGTTCCCGAAGCGCGAGCCCCGGGACCGGCCCCACCGGCGTACCGCACCGCTCGCCGCCCTGCCCGGCCGGCATGCGGCGAAGCAATACCCTCTTGCCGGCGCTGGTTCAGGGATGTCCCGCTGAGTGTGCGGGGTGTCGTGTGTCCTGCCGCGAGTTCGGCCTTCCACCACGCCCCCGAGTGGCAGTGTGCACGGAGATTTGGGACACGTTTTACGCGACGCACGCAACTGCGGCCCACACCCTTGCTGTCTGATCAGGAAGTCGGGGCCGGATGGGCTGAAGAACGAGAGAACGGGGCAGGTCGTGGGACGGCGCAAGGGCGGCATAGGGATCGCACTCGTCACGGGTGCGATGCTGGTGGGCGTGAGTGCCTGTGGCGGGGGTGGCAGCGACAAGGCGAGCGGGAACGACGCAAAGGCGTCGGGCAAGCCGAGTGCGAGCGCCTCTCCGTCACCGACGAAGCCCGCGGGCCCGCCGATGCTGCTGGACACGATCACCCCGCAGCAGGGCACCACGGTCGGCGTGGCAATGCCGATCTCGGTGGTCTTCACCAACCCGGTGGCGGCGAAGGCGCGGGCCACGGTCGAGAAGCACATGAAGGTGAGCGCCTCGCAGCCGGTGGTCGGCGCCTGGCACTGGATGGGCGACCAGCGCGCCGACTGGAGGCCGAAGACGTACTGGCCCTCCGGCACGAAGGTGCGGATCGACGCCGACCTGAACGGCGTCAGCAACGGCAACGGACGCTACGGCGTGCGCAACTACACGCACACCTTCACCATCGGCGACGACGTGCGCGCGGACGTCTCGGTGACCGGCCACACCATGAAGGTGACCCGGAACGGCCGGCTGGTGCGCACCCTGTCGATCAATGCGGGCAGCGCCCAGTATCCGACGTGGAACGGCACGATGGCCGTCATCGACAAGGAGGAGAAGGTTCACATGACCTCCTGCAGCGTCGGCATCAGCTGCGACAAGGGCAGCCCCAACTACTACGACCTGACGCTGCCCTGGGACATCCACCTGACCCAGACCGGCACATACGTGCACTACTCGACCGGCGACCCCAATCCGGGCAGCGGCAGCGCCCGCGGCTCGCACGGCTGCGTCCACCTGTCCCTGTCGGACGCCAAGTGGTTCTACGGCCAGGTCAAGCAGGGCGACCCCGTCACCATCACCGGCTCGCCCCGTGCCAAGGCCCCGGCCGACAACGGCTACGCGGACTTCAACCTGGGATGGGACCAGTGGCTCGCGGGCAGCGCGTCCGGGGAGGGGACGACCGCGACCCTGTGATGCGCGGCGGTGGCGTCGCCAGTCAGCACTCGACGATGCTGACCGCGAGGCGACCGTCGTACTCGTCCTTCGGGCTGGTCGGAAACCGACCGGCCCTCCGGCACGCCCCACTCGTCCCACCATTGGTCGAGGTCAGCCGGCAGGCCACTGAACTCCCGCATGAGCGCCGTCGCTTCGCGTAGCACGGCACCGACGTGTCCCGCCAGTTCGCCGACGTCGCAGACGCTGCCGCGGGTCTGTGGAATGCCCTCTCGAGGACGAGTTCGTTGCCGTCCTCCACGGCGGCTCCGGCGTGGCCTTCGACCGGCGGCAGAGCGGGATCGGCCGCTGCGGTCCGCGATTCGGGGCCGGGAACGGTCTTGAGCCTTCACGGGAAGTCCGGCCGATGGTGGCGGCGATGCGTATCTGCTCGGCGCGTCCGGGGGGGGGTAGTGGCCGAAGAGCTCGGCGGACTGGTCGAGGTCGCTGGTCCGGCCGCCATGATCGGCTTCGGTGGTGGCTTGTGCTGCTTGGGCACGGCAGTGGGGGAGCACACGGGCGAGGAGGGGTGTGGGGGCCCCGGGGGAGTTGTTGTGCCAGGTCGGAGGCAGGCGCTGTGCGGGCGCGTTCTGGTGATGTGAGCGCGGGTGGCATCGACGACAGGGGCGAACGCCGATACGTCCACGTTCGGCGGCGACCCCGGCAAAGCCGGTCGGCCCGCAGACGGCGACGATCACCGGGACGCGCGGCAGCATCACCGGATTCCGGCGCACCACCAGCCGCAGGACGAATCCGCCGCACCGGAGCACAGCACGCCGGCCACCAGCGCATGGCGCGCCAACCGCCGCAGCGAACGAGCCGCGACCAGACGGACGAGGACCAGCAGCGCATGGTGGAACGGGAGTCAGGCGGGCCAGCCGGCCTGCGAGAACCTCCACAGCCGCAACGGCCGTACGGCGAGCACCTCGACACCACAGGCACACAGCGTCGCCGTGAGCACCTCCGCCCGCACCGGCAGTTGCTCCCTGCGCCACATCAGGATCACCGCCACGCATCCCACACCGGTCAGCCCCAGCCGCCCCAGCGGCCCGACCGCGGCCGCCATGACCGTGGCGAGCGGCACCGGCCCGGCCCATGCGGTGAGCGCGACGACCAGGTCGGCCCCTGTAACGCAACGACGCGCCCGGCCGACGGAAACCGGGCTTCGGCCTGAGATCCGGCCGTAATGTGAGCCGTATGGTCCCGGGCTGCGGTCCTGGGCCGGCCTCTACACGGCCATGGCCGTCCTGCCGTCGAGCCAGTTCGACGTGATCATCCTGCTGCTCGGCCGTCGTCTGCGGTCTCCACGCCAGGACGCGAGGAGGGTCCGACCGGCCAGGACCGCTCCGCAGGGCGTGGGAAGGCAGGCCGGAACACACCTTTGTGACAGGCACGAGCAACGCTTCGGCGGCGACCAGTAACTGGGGCTGCCGTTCGGACAGAACCGGCAGCTTCGCCGACGCGGGCCACGGTATCCACCTGGAATCCTGTATCGAGGACCAGTGGGGCAACAACGGCAGTGGCTTCTATGCCCGCATCGCCGTCACGCTCGACCCCGGCAGCGGCTCCGGCCACCCGGCCGTCTTCCCCTGCGCGCAACTGTGGAAATCGGACGGCTTCGGTGGCTGGTCCTATGTGCACGACTACGGCTGCATGGGCACGTGGTACGGGCCCGGCACCAACGACGCGATCTGGATCAGCGACAACGGTCAGAACTACCACCCTGGCAGCGGCGCGTACGTGGTGCGGGTGGGCTTCTGGGCCACCGTCAACGGCCACTACGGCTATTACGGGGACGTGGAGTGGCCGGTCGCCTCGGTGTCGTGACCACGGACGGCTTGTAGCGGCGCATGGACGAGGGCTCCTGGAATTCGTCCTTGCTGGGGCCCTCGTGCGTCACGAAGACGGGGCTTTGGTACTCACTTTCGGGTGAACGCCGTCTTCTGTACGTCACCTGACCGCCGTCGCCGTCGCCGTTGCAGCGGTTGCGTTTGTGGGCGCGGCGGCGCTGCCGGACGCGGCCGCGGGCCACCACCCCGGCTACTCGCGGCACCCCGCGGTCTGCATCAGCGGTGTGCAGTACGACTCCGCGGCCGGGACGACCGCGCCGACGGTATCAGCATCGGCGCAGGCAGGTGCGGGACGACGATGGCGACACCGCGACTCCGCGCAACGACCGAGGCCGTTTCGTCGACGCCGTCTCCTCGGGCGGCGACCCCGACCATCGCGGTGGCCATTGTGGCGGACATCGCCGCTGACCCGACCGCAGGCGGCACTGTCCGTTCTCGCAGCGGAAGGCCGAGTGTCTCGTGGGGGGCGTACTGGCGACAGTGCGCGCCCCCGGAAACGCTTCCGTGCTCCGTTGTGTCCAGTCCCAGGCCGTCAACTTCAACGGCAATCAGGCCGGCGAAATCCAGCAGGAACTCCTGACCACCCCCGGTTGCCGCGTGACCGTCAAGTTGCGGGCCGGCCACAACAACGGCGGAGACTTCGACAAGGACGCCAAGTTCTGGATCCAGGTCAACGGCGAGGCTTCCACCCGCGTCACCTACAACCTCGGTGCCCTCAAAACGCTCGTCGACGACCCTTACAAGGAGAGCTACTGGCATGAGGTCACCTACGAGTTCACTGCAGAAGGCCACGACGTCCTACAGCTCCACGGCGACGTTGACAGCGCCGACTACGCCGCCATCGCCACCGAGATCCGCGCCTATGAGCGCCGGATCTGAAGCGACGCCCGCCACCAGGTAGGCGGCTGGAGGCGGCAGCCTCAGCCACGCGCACCGGTTCGGGGGCGCAGGCGGAAGTGGCCACGGCCTCGTGCCCGCCGGCGTACGAACTGCACCGGACGCTCATTCACGGCCCGGGCGAACAGGGCGCCCCAGGCGGCTGGTCCTCGGTATCCGCGTCCCGCACGCGGTCACCTGTAGCGTTCCCTCCCTGTCGACAGGGCCCGGCGGCGGGTGCGCTTCAGTCGGCCGCGGGCGGCCGGGCCCGTGGCTTGTCGGGAAGCACAGGGCTGCCGCCGCCGTGCAACGGCCGGTGCTCGCGCCAGACGCCGATGGGCGGGCGCCGGCGACGGTGGTACGCGGCACGCGGGTCGTCGGATCGATGCGCGGCACCGCGCGGGAGGGCTGGTTCGGCGGTCCGGGACGGGTGTGCCCAGGTGCTCGATGCTCTCAGGCCGCGGTCGTGGTCGGGCGGGCGGCGGCCGGCTCCCGCGCGGGGGAGCGGACATGTGCCACCGGGGACTGGTAGCCGCGGGCCGAGTGTGTCCGCCGTCTCGCTCGCGGTGCCCGGCACGCAGCGCTGAGCCCCCCGGCCACGGCCATCGTCCTGGCTGTACTTCTGCGCATCCGCCGTGACGTCTGAAAGGGGCTTCGTTCACTCTCATCTCGCGATCTTCACGACAGGCGGGACGGTGATGGTGCACAGTCGCTTGGTGGCCCGGGTGAGGGCGACGTACAGGTCGCGCTCGCCCCCGGGGCGGGCGGCGGTGATCCCGTCCGGGTCGACCACGATGGCCGCGTCGAACTCCAAGCCGCGCGCCTGTGACGCCGGCACCAGTCGGGCATGCTGCTCGATCCCCGCAGCCGCGAGCTGCTCCGCCCTGCCATCGGCGCAGATCACCCCGACCAACTCGCCCGGGTACGCGGCCTCCTGCTCTCGCAGCTCCCGCACGAGGGCGGTGACAAGCGATTCAGGCGCCGCGGCAAGGGTTCGAGGCACCTCGCCGCGCCGGATCGAGCGGACCGGTGGACGACCCGGGGCGATCCGGGCGAGCAAGTCCCCTGTGGCGGCGAGGATCTCCTGCGTGGTCCGGTAGCTGACGGTCAAGGTGCGCAGGTCGAAGCGCCGTCCGAAGTGCGGGCCGAGTGCCTCCTTCCAGTCCCGGGCCACCGTCGCCGGGCCTGCCTGGGCGAAATCTCCGACCAGTGTCATCGACCTGCCCGGGCAACGGCGCACGATCATCCGCCACTGCATGAACGTGAGCTCTTGTGCCTCGTCGACGACGACATGCCCGAAGGCGTGCTCGGGCGGGCCGTCGACCAGGCTCGCCGCCTCGTCGAGAAGCGGCACATCAGCGTCCGTCCAGGGGGCGCCGGGCGTTCGCCACAGCAGGGCACGCTGGTCGGCGGTGAACTGCCGCAGGTACGCGGCCAGCGCGTCGCCGTCCGTCAGCAGGGCGCGGACCACATCGCCGGGCGTGAGCCGGGGCCACAGGTCCTCGACGGCTTGATCGATCAAGGCATCGTCCAGGAGGTCGGCGCGCACGGCGTCGGCGTCGAACTCGTCGGCACCTGTGGCGGGCGCGTCGTCAAGACCGAGGCGGCGCAGGTCCGCTGCCGCAGCCCCGTCGAGGTCGAGGCCGGTCAGTTGCGCGACCTCGGCGTCGATCCGTTCGAGTGCCTCGGCGCCGCTGCGGGCCAGCTCACGGATGAGGGCGTCGACCAGCAGCTCCTTGAACAGCCGACGCGCCCGGTTGTGCGCGAGACCACTGGTCTGTGCCGACTCCCGCGCCTGTGCGACATCCCCGTCCCGCAGACGAATCCACTCCTGCCCGACCCGGACGTCGAAGTCGCCGCCCGGGGCCTGCCGTGAGCGGACCACAGCGGCCAGCGCGTCGGCCAGCGCGGCACTCCCTTTCAGGCGCGCCACCTCGAAGTGCTCCGCGGCGTCCGGTACGACGCCGGCCAGTTCCTCGCACGTCGCCAGGACGACGTCGTTCTCCCCGAGCGAGGGCAGGACCTGGCTGATGTAGTCGAGGAACCGCGCGTTCGGCCCCAGTACGAGCACGCCGCGCTCGGCTGCCTTCGGGAACGCGTACAGCACATACGCGGCGCGGTGCAGCGCCACCACCGTCTTTCCGGTGCCCGGACCACCCTGCACCACGGAGACCCCGCGGTGCGGCGACCGGACGATCGCGTCCTGCTCGGCCTGCAGCGTGGCAACCGCCGCACCCATCCGCCCCGTGCGCCGAGCCTGGAGCGCCGCGGTCAACGGACCGTCGCCGACCACGTCCTGTCCAGTGGGCGCGGAACCGTCAAGCAGCTCATCGCTCACCCCCACCACCGTGCGGCCCGCCAGGCGCAGATGGCGGCGCCGCCGCAGCCCCATGGGGTGAACCGGCGTCGCCTCATAGAAGGGCCGTGCGGCCTCGGCCCGCCAATCCACCAGCAAGGGCAGCTCGTCCGAGTCCCTGTGCAGCCCCAGCCGCCCGATCCGCAGGACGGTTCCGTCCGCCAGGTCGATCCGGCCGAAGACCAACCCGTCCTCGGCCCCTTCCAGCCGACGGACCTCCCTCGCCAGCCGCCCGGCCGCCACCTCCCTCTCGTACGCTTCGCCCGCGCTGTCGGAAGGCGACGCGAGCACGCGCGCCAGCTGCTCCCGCGCCCCGGCCAGCCGCTCGTCGAACAGCTCGCCTATGACGGAAACCTGAACTCGCTCAAGCTCCACCTCGCGCGCGGCACCATCGTTGATCTGGGACAAGAAAAGGCCCTCTCGGCTCAACCCGCCAATATTTCGAGGCGCCACTATGCAGACCGATTCCGGAAAAGTAAACATTGACCAAACCAGGTGGAATGTGGCCTCCGATGCACCACCGCGCCCCTCTGCGGCTCTGGCGCCGGATTCCGCTTCCTGAAGGAGCTGTTGTTCCTGTCGATCGCGGACATCGCGATGCTGTCGATGGATGTGACAGTCGACATGGTGCGTGTTGACGCGCAGGGCACCGCGGTTGGCTCCGCCTGCCCGCGGTGCGGGTCCTGGTCGCCCCGGGTTCCGGCCCGTACCGGCGCCGCAGGTGGTCGGCGTCCAAGGGTGCGCCCACCCGCAAGGGCTGCCACTCCGGCACCGTCCTGGCGGACATCGAAACCCGCGCGGCCCGAATGATCTGCTCCCAGCCTCGGAGGCATGGAGTCCGGCCGCCTGGCTCGTCGTTCTACGCCGAGGGGGCCGGGGCCGGAGCCGCGCAGGCGGTCCCGGCCGCGGACCGGTGGCATTTCCGGCACAACCTGAGTGAGGCCGCCGAGCGGAGCGTCGCCCAGACCGCCACTGTCTGCGCATCCTGACCCCGGGGCACCTCAAGCCGAACCCGAACCCGAGACCGAACGGGCCCCACAACCGCCCGCTTCATCCTGTCCGCGAGGACACCGGCTCGCCGACCGGCCCCGGACCGGAGGAGCTGTTCACCGGTCAGTGGCAGAACCGGCCCTCCGTCCTTCGACGACTTCAAGCCCTGCTTGGACGACCGTTGGCTTGGGGGCTGCACCAATGCATGGAAACTGTGGGAGGAGATCGTGCCGCTCGGCCACAAGGGCAGCTACCAGCGCGTTTACGCATACCTGAATGACAAGGGCGCCTCCTGCTCTCCTCGTCGTCCGGATCCATCTGACCGTCAACGCAGCCCTCGACGAAGGAGAGAACATCGATCAATGCCTCCGCCAGAGCACGGGTAAGCGACGGGTACACGGGCATCGGAATCTCCGACCAGCCGCCCTTCGACCGGCGGGCCGCCTCCACGCAGTGACGTCATGTCAGTGCCTGTTGCACGACCTGGAGATGCCCGCTGAGCGGCGGTGCCCAGGTGGCATGATGCAGCGATGATCTCTTCGACACCTGCCGTAGTACCTGCCGGCCGGATGAGTCAGATCGAACAACCCGCGTTCCGGCTTGCAGGGAACGTGGAACTGCGCCCGTGGCGACAAGACGATGCCCAGACTCTCGTGGATGCCAGTCTCGACCCGGACATTCAGCAGTGGAGCCGTCCAGGGCGTGACGTCTCCCTGGAGGACGCCCGAGCGAAAATCGCACGCTGGCATGAGCGCTGGGTGTCCGAGCAGGCAGCGATCTGGGCCATCGCGCGGCTCGGTGAGCAACCGATGGGTTTGATCGGTTGGGGGGACATGGATCTCAAGGGCGGGAGCGCTGAGATCCTTTACTGGATGCTGCCGGTTGGTCGTGGTGGCGGAGTCATGGTCGATGCCACTGTGCGCCTCAGCCGGTGGGCGGTGGATGACCTGGGTCTGCACCGGCTGCGCCTCACTCATTCCGTAACCAACCCGGCGTCCTGTCGGGTTGCGACGAAGGCCGGCTTCGCCCTGGAAGGCACTATGCGAAGCGCCCTACTGCATGCGGACGGGTGGCATGACGAACACCTCCACGCCCGAATACGTGGCGATGAATGGCCGCACGGGTGAGAACGGGCATCGGTTGTCGACGAGTCTCAACAGCAGTCGTCAGAGCTGGAGGGATTGTTGTGCACGGCGTCCGCCGACGTCTCACGCAGTCCGAATCGCGGCATCCCGGTTGCGTGCGCCCGTAGGCTGTCTGGATGAACGGTCATTCGCTGTCGGAATCCAGCGCCGAACCACGTACCCGCGAGGCCGCGCTGCGGGTCAGTGCTCGCGCAGTCGTCGTGGACCAGGATGGCCGCGTCCTCCTCATCCGGCATCGCGATAACGACCGAGAGTTCCATGTTCTGCCCGGCGGACGTGTAGAGCCTGGTGAAACGGCCGCAGAGGCCGCTTGCCGGGAGGTGAAGGAAGAGACCGGACTGCAGGTCGACATCGGTGAACTGCTATGGGTCCGCGAGTACCTGCCGGACCGGCACCCGGCCAACCCGTATCACCGAACCCAATTGCAGCAACTTCAGCTGTACTTCAAAGCTCAACCGGCTTCGGACGTCACGTCGCCGGCAACGGCACCAGATCGCACACAATCAGCCGTCATCTGGCATCCCCTGGGCACGGTCAGTGAACTGGTCCTGCTGCCGCTCGGGCTGACGGCATCTCTCGCCGCACTTGGCACCGAACAGCCCGCGAACGGCTCCGTCTACCTCGGGGACATGCCCTGAATGTGACGCTCAGCCGGTTCGACGGGGATTGGTGCCCTTCCGGTGATGAGCGTGGGCGCGCGGGCGATGCGGGGTGTGTCGTATCCGGCGTGCAGAGCCACGCGGATCTCGGGGTCCCCGTGTTTCCACTCGGCGACGGCGACCAGTCGCTCGACGACCTCGCGGATCTGGGCGGCGGTGATGGCGGCACCGTCGGCGCCGGGTCCCAGGCGGACCGCGTCCAGCACGGCGGTCCAGGAGGCACGGCCGACCTCCAGCGGGGCGACGACCGAGTACGGCCGGCCCGGGATCAGCGCACCACTTCCGTGAGCGCCTCCCGCGGGGCACCCTCGTGCACCAAACTCGTTGAGTGTTTTTCATTCTCAGTCTGAGCTGGCCAGATGCAGGCTGAGGACGCCTTGGGCGAGGCTCATGAGCGGGTGGTCGGTGGAATACCCACTTACCAGGAGCATCATCGCCTCGTGCGGCCGATGACTTCAACTTCGCGCGGTCTAGGGCAGTTTGGCAACGTGCGCATCGACGCAGATCACCCCTGCCAGACGTCGGCCGCGGTAGGGGCCAGTGCACTGGCCTGGGCGTAGCCCGCGCGGGCGGCAGCCGGCCGGCGCGTGTCGTCCGCCATGTTGCGGCCCATCGCGCGGCGCGCGGCATGGTCGGGGGACAGCAGGATGACGCGCGCCCCGCCGTCGGACAGTTCCGCGGCCTGCTGCGAGGCGCTCGGATGCGGCCCGACCGCCCGGGGGACCGGCACGACCGCCAGCACCCGGCGATACCCGCGTGCGAGCTGGAGGTTGGCGGTCGAACGACTGCCGCCGTCCATCCAGCGCCGGCCCGCCACGGTGACCGGCGGCCACACGACGGGCACGGCGCAGCTCGCCGCGACCGCTTCGAGCAGTGTCACTCCGGAGCGTGAGTCGAACACCTCCAGTCGTCCGGTCCGCACGTCGACCGCGGTGATGCGCAGCTCCCGCCCGGGCCAGTCGCGTACGTTGCCCAGGAGCGCGCCGACCGTGTCGAAGACATCCGACTCCGGCCCGGTCCGGGCGCGCAGCGCCGCCCGGGCGAGGCGTTCGACGGACCGCTGGGGATGGCGGGAGCCGAGCGCCGCCCAGAGGAAGCGCGCTGTCTGGCGCGCGGTCACAGGCAGACGGACCGCGTCTGCTCCGGAGAGCTGGCGCTCGTACAGATCCGCGGCCGGGACGCCGCACCGCAGCCGGGACCCGAAGACGGCACCGGCGGAGGTGCCGATCACGACCTCGGCGCTGCCGAGATCGATCCCGGCCTCGGCGAGCCCGGCGAGCGCCCCGGCCAACCAGGCCCCGCCCACCGGCCCCCCGCCGCCGAGCACAAGTGCCGTGCCGGACATGCTTCCCCCTCCCCGTGAACGACCGGGGACGCCCCGCCCGCGTAAACCAAAACGGGGATCGGTCCCCGTTTACTCGGCTGACGATAGCATCCGTACCGGGGAACGCTCCCCGGTACGGGGTGAGTAGAGGGAGACACAATGGACGACCGTCCGCCGGTGGGACGCCGCGATGCGCTGCGCAACCGGAAGCTGCTGACGGACAAAGCCCGCGAGGTCTTCGCCGAACACGGCCTGGACGCCCCGCTCGATGAAATCGCCCGGCGGGCGGGCGTGGGCAACGCCACCCTCTACCGGCACTTCCCGACCCGTGCAGCGCTCGTCGACGAGGTCTTCCGAGATGCGCTCACGGAGACCACAGCAGCGGGCGAGCGGGCACGAACCGCCGAGGACGCGTGGACGGGACTGACGCAGTACCTGCGAACAGTGTTCGCGGGCCTGGCCGCAGACCGTGGCACCAATGACCTCATGACCACGAACCTGGAAGGCGTGACTTCCCTGGAGGCGATCCACGCCCACAACCGTGAAACCATCGACGAGCTGCTCCGGCGCGGTCAGGAGCAGGGAACCATGCGCCCCGACCTCACCACCGAGGACCTGCTCTTCACCCTGGCAGCACTGGGCAGGGCTGTTCCCGCGCTCACCACGGTCGCCCCGGAGGCCTGGCACCGCCCGCTCGCCCTGCTCCTCGACGGCCTTCGCGCCAGCCCGTCCGTACATCCGCTGCCCGCACCGGCCCTCACGTCCGACCAGCTCGGCAACGTGCTGCTCAACCTAGGCCCGCACAGGCGGCGTTGAGAGGCCCCTGACTCACACGGTTGCCCTGTCTCAAACAACAAGCTGAGAAGGCCCAGTCATGGTGTGAGCCATCCGTCAGGGACGCGGGGCTTTCTGGCCGTGCACGGCCGTGTATTCGGCCGCGGACCAGGGGCCGAGGGCATTGATGAGCATTCCGAGCACCGCCAGGTCGGGTGTCTGTACGGCCGATGGCGGCGGCGATGCGCATCTGCTCGGTGTGCTTGGGGGAGTAGCGGCCGAAGAGTTCGACGGACAGGTCGAGCTCGCTGGTCCAGCCGCCCCATCGGGGGGGCATGATCAGGGTGAATCCTGTGCGGGCGATGCGACGGCCGACGAGACGGCCGACGAGAGGGCTGAGGGCCCGGTGATCGGCGTCGGTGGTGGCTTGGGCTGCTTGGCACGCAAGTGGGGGACCACACGGGCGAGGTCACCGTTCGTCTCCCGGGCGAGGAGGGGCGTGGGGCGGTACCGCGGGAGTTCGACGGCCTGCGCCTCGGGTGTGGCGCGGGGCCGGGCACCGTTGCATCGAGGACCAGGTCGAGTCGGTTGTTCGTGTTGAGCTCGAATCGGCGGTCGGGGTTTACGTGGGTCGAGTGAGGTCGTCTGCCCGGGGCGTCCACCTCCCCGTGTGTCCTCCGCAAACTCGGATGCCTGGCCGGGCTTCGCTCTGTTAGCTGTTGAGGATGGAACCTGATCTCGTTACCGATGAGCGACTGCATGGAGTTCTCGACGAGCTCGTTCGTAGGGAACCGCTCTTTCACAGACCGGAGTTCGGAACGACAAGAGCCGATTTCGAGGCTATGACGGCGCCCGATTTCTGGGAGACGGGCGCGTCGGGGCGACGTTACAGCCGCGCCCACGTGCTGAACGCCCTTGAGGAGCGCTACAAGCAGCCGCCGACCGAGGATTGGGAGACGTCCGATTTCCATTGCCGGGAGTTGGCCGCCGACCTGTATCTCCTGACGTACACCTTGGTCCTCGACGGGCGGAGAACACGCCGGGCGACGATCTGGCAGCACGACGCCGGCGACTGGAAGATCCTCTACCACCAGGGCACCGTCGTTCAGGAGCCGTGAACAGTGCGTGGGTGACGCCGCACTGGTGGTTCGGCCGGGGCGACGAGCAGACCAGTCTCGATCCGGAATGCGAGTCCCGGCTCGTGGCCGAGCGGGCGATGGACCGGGACCCTGCGATGTGCGGGCCCCGCCCGGTTGGCCCTGCCACCATCATGCCTTTTCGTCGTGCCTTGTGACCGTGACCTCCCCGTTCCTGGACGCGTACGAATCTGGCGTGGAGGCGGGGCGGGGCGGCCCTGGCCTTGAATCGTGCGTTGGTTGGGCACAAGCGGCGGGTCTGCACCGCCCTCAGGAATCGGCAGCGGTGAGGTGGCGAGCCAGCTCGGTGGCCAGGCGTTGCATGACGGTGTGATTGGCCCGACGCATCGTGACCCGCACGATGGGGGCCAACAGGCGGTCGGCCAGAGGCGCGCGTGCCCAGGCGTACGTGAACGTGATGTGGCTCCCGCCGCTGCGCAGCGGTTCGATGGTGTAGGCGCCGTGGGCCAGGCGCCGGCCGCCCGCGCTGACGTTGCGTTCGACGATGCGCCCCGGCGCCTCGGCCTCGACGACCTCGATGGTGACGTCGGTCTTGGCGCCGCCCAGCGCGGCGGTGACCGTGGCGCGCGATCCGGGGCCCCGGCTGGGGCCGCTGTAGCGCCAGTTGGTCAGGTAGTGGTCGGTGAAGCGCTCGTGGTGAGCCATGACATCGAGGAAGTCGTAGACCTGCTCGGGCGTCTGCGGTACGTCGATCGACACGGTGACAGACTTCATGTACCACACGGTACATGCGGCATGTACCAATGGGTACACTCGTGGTGTGGTGAATACGGACGCCTCGCACTCCGAGGGGCAGGCCGGGCACGGCCCGCAGTCGGATCGGCGCGCCCAACTGGTGGACGCGGCTGTCGACCACGTCGCGGCGCACGGCATCGGGGATCTGAGCCTGCGCCGCCTGGGCGCTGCGATCGGCGTCAGCCACCGCATGCTGATCCATTACTTCGGGTCCAAGGAACAACTGTTCGTCGAGATCGTCCGCACGTCGGAGCAGCGCCAGCGCGATCTGATGTCCCGGCTCCGCCTGGAGCCCGGTCTCTCGCCCGCCGATGTCGCCCGGCGACTGTGGCGGCAGCTGACGGATCCCCGGCTGGCCGGTCAGGAGCGGCTCTTCTTCGAGATCTGCGGGCACGCGCTGCGGGGCCGCCCCGAGGCCGTCCCGGTCCTCGAAGGGCTGGTGACGGACTGGCTGGAGCCGCTCGTGGCCGCCGAGGTGGGGGCGGGGGCGGACCCCGCCGTGGCCCGGAACCGTGCCAGGCTGGGACTCGCCACCGTCCGTGGTCTCCTGCTGGACCTGCTCGCCACCGGAGACCGCACCGGCGTCGACGCGGCGATGGAGGAGTTCCTCCGGCTGTACTACGGCCCAGAGTGACGAAGCCGCCGATGACTGTGGCGGCCTGCCGCGTCATGTCAGCCGACCGTGCCACGTCGTACACCTCGATCCGGCCCGGGTACGCGGCAAACGCGCTCCACGGCAGACGACCGAAGCTCCTGACGAGGTCCGCGGACCCCAGCGAGCAACTGCCGCCACCGGTGGCGGCAGTCCAGGGCGGAGATCATGACGCGAGGCGAAGCGAGAAGAGGCGGCACAGGCGGCCAGGCCCCCTCCCTGAGCGACGCGCAGCAGCGCGCGGTCGAATCGGTGCTGAAGGGGCAGGCCGGAAACGCGGTACTACATGACCGAGACCGACGCCCAGTTCAGCCTGCCCGGCGCGGCGCAGAAGGCGTCCGCCGTCGCTTACGGCGACACCCCGTCCTCGAGCGGGATTCCGCTGATCTCCGGCCACTGGTACTCCGCCTCGCCAGGAGCCGCGGAGGTCGACGTGAACACCCTGTTCCTCACCGACACCGGGACCTCGGTCGGGTCGACGTACACACTGATCTCCGGCCCGCACCGGCTGACGTTCCGCATCGTGGGCGCGGTGTTCAAGACCGGCAGCCAGGCCGACCTGTACCTGAGCCCGACCACGCTCTCCCGCCTGGACCCGGGCGCGCAGCCGCAGCACTTCGACGTGGCCCTCCAGCCCGGCACCAGCGCGCAGGCGTACACCAACACAGTGTCCGCGGCGCTCGGCCACTCCTACCGGGCCACCTCGTCCCAGGCTTCGACCACGCAGTTCCTCGCCGTACTCACCTTGATCACGATGCTCACGGTCCTGATCACCGTGGTCGCCGGCCTCGGCGTGCTGAACACCGTGGCGCTGCAGATCCGCGAGCGAGCTCACGACATCGGCGTGTACAAGGCGATCGGCATGACGCCGCGTCAGACCCTCTCCATGGTGGTGTGCTCGGTCCCCTGCGTCGGCCTGGTCGCCGGAATCGTCGGAGTCCCCGCCGGAGTATTCCTGCACCATGCCGTGGTGCCGGTGATGGCGCACGCCGCGAACTCCGGGCACTCGCAGTCCCTGCTGTCGGTGTACTCCCCCGTGGGAGCTGATGCTGCTGGGACTCGCCGGGTTGGTCATCGCGCTCGTCGGCGCGCTCGGCCCTGCCGGCTGGGCGGCGAAGGCCGGAACGGCAAACTCCCTGCGCGCCGAATAGACAGCCGGGGCGGGGCGCGTGCTGGCCCCCAGGGAGCCCGTCCCCCGGCCTTGACCTGCAGACATGAGGCGGAGAAAGACGGTGGCAGTGGCTCAGGACATGGCCACCGGCACCCGGCGGGGGCCAGCGTACGGCCGGCGTCCGTGGCCGATCAGCACATTGTCGATCAGCAGCAGGTCGCCGGTGCGCCAGTCCACGTCGCCGGCGGAGGCGAGGCCCTGGTCGCACACATGGGTCCGCGTCCTCGCCCGGAATCGGCTCGCCGCTCGCGAAGGCCATGGACCGCGCCAGCGACTACCAACGGCCCCCGTCATCACTCGGCCTCACCCGACGAAACCGGACAGAACGCGGTCACGCGACGACCCTGGTCCGGTGCGAACCGGTCCGCACCGGACGACCCACATGTTGGGGCAATCGGGGTGAACAGGTCTGGCCGACCTTCGAGCACGGGGAGGGGAAATTCAAGGCTCTGGCCGCGATTCCGTGAACGATTGATCTTGCTGATGTAGGGCGGTCGGTGGGGCATTCTGGTGCGATGGATGATGCCGAGACGACATGGCAGTCATGGTTGTCTGGACTTGCTCCGTCGAAGCGGACTGTGGCGGAGTCGCTCCGGACGCAGTTTGAGGCGCTGGGTGCGGCGGACGCTTCCGACTGGGCGAGGTCGGAGATCGTTGAGAATCAGCCGCAGCTGGCACGCTTCGTGCTGCTCCGTTCGCTGTGGCGTGGTGCGATCGACGGCTGGGCAGACCAGGGAGCGTTGGAGCAGGTGGCGGCGGCCCGGCGTCTGCTGGACGCGGGGGCGGACAGGAACGACCTGGTGCTCCTGGCGCGGGCTGTTGCCTACGAAGCTGTCTTCGCTGTGGTTGACGAGTTGGATTGCGGTGGGGACGTGAACGTGTCCGGCGTGGATGTCGGCTGGGTGGTCACGGAGTCTGGTAACGACGGGTCGTCCACCGGTCGCCCCCTCGCTGGCCTTCACGAGGACTTGCTGACGATGGATCCGAGTGGACGCGAGGGCGCCGACCTGTGGCGGTAAGCCGCTGAGCTGGGCGATTACGTGAGTACGGCCGTGTGCGGATCCGGATGCGGAGAAGTCGGAACGAGGCCCGGCCGTACATGGCTCGCTTGATCGTTTTCACGCGGTTGACGTGGCCTTCGATTTTTCCGGAGCTCCACTCGTGGGTGAGGCCGGCGGTGACGGCGACGAAGTCCTGGCGGAGGAAAGCGGCGAACTTGGCGACGGGGGCAACGTCGGATTCCTCGGCCTGCCGGATCCAGGCAGGCAGCAGTTGGCCTCGACGACGGTTGCGGACGAGGTCGGTGAAGGCTCGGTCGAGGTCGCATGCCCGCGCGATGTCCGGGCATGCGGGGCGGGCTTGGTCGAGGTGCTCGGTCTCCTGGGTGCTGAGGCGGTCGCGGTTGCGCATGAGCCATGCGGTGATGCGGCGCGGGCTCGGGATCTCCGCAGGGTGGAGACAGAACCCGGCTGTGGTTCATGCCGTTGTGGACGGCGCCGTTGGCAGCGACTTGGGTGGGTAGCTGCGCAGGACGACGGAGGTGGTGACCGGTCCGTAGCGGGCGAGGGAGTCCACAACTTGCTCGAGGCGTCCGGCGTGAGAACAGTGCACGTCGAACAGCAGGCAGTCCTCGCCGGTCACGCGGAGGATCGAGACGACCTCGGGGGTCTGGGCGGCGAGGGTGAGTGCCTGGGTCAGCTGCGCGTGGGTGGTGCGAAGCCGGACGACGGCACGGATGTTCAGCCCGACGGCGGCTGGGGCGACGACGGCACGGTAGCCGGTGATGATCCGGTTCTTCTCCAGGCGCTGGATGCGGGCGCTGGCTGCCGGCTGGGACAGCCCGACCCGCCGTCCGACCTCGGCGCCCGTAAGCCGGCCGTCCGTCTGGAGCAGTTCCAGGATGGCACGGTCGATCTCGTCGAGTGATTCCATCGTTGTCACGCCCGCTTTCTTTGAGATCACTTGCTGAGCCGCAACGCTGCCGCTGATTCATAGACAATCCCTCCAGGGCGAGCCCACGAAGTGTGGGGACCACGACTGGAAAGGCGGTCAGCGATGGTCGCGTACGTCATCATCCCTGGGATCGACGGTTCGGACGACAAGCACTGGCAGAGCCTGTGGGAGAAGCAGTGGGGAGAATCCGCGGTCCGGATCGCACCAGCATCGTGGAGCATGCCGGACCTGCAGGACTGGGTTGCCGCCGTCCAGGCCGCCTACGAGGTCGCTTCCCGACGTGACAGCCAGGTCGCGCTGGTGGCTCACAGCCTCGGCTGCTGGGCGGCCGCTCAGTGGCTGGACCGGGCGCGCCCCGAGGGGATTGCGGCGTTCCTGGTGGCCCCGCCCCATCCTCAGGGCCCGGCGTTCCCCCGTCAGGCCGCATCAACGTTCCTGGACCTGTCCGCTCGCCCCTTGCCGTGCCGGGGCCTGACGGTGGCCAGCGACAACGACCCCTACTGCGACCCGACGACGTCCGCCTCGTACGCGCACGATTGGCAAGCGCAATGGCATCTCATCGGAAGCCACGGCCACATCAATTCCGACAGCGGCCTCGGCGACTGGCAGGCCGGCCTGGAACTCCTTCACGCGCTCGTCGGCCACTGAGATGAGCGGTCCGACGCGGAGGCATTGCCCGGTGGCGATGCCTCGCCAGGCCTTGAGCTTGTTGATCAGGCGCTCGACGGTGTTCCGCTCCTTGTACCGGCCGGCGTCGAGGCTGACGGGCCGACCACCCCGGGAGCCCTTCTTCTTCCGGTTGGCGGCCTGGTCCTTCTTCTCCGGGATGACGGCCTTGATATGGCGTTTGCGCAGGTGGACCCAGTTACCGCGGTATGAGTGGGCCCTATCCCCGGCGATGGAGTCCGGCCGAATACGGGGGCGACCGAGGGGCCCGCGGACCCGTATCCGCTTGAGTACAGGAATGAACTGCGGGCTGTCCGCGGCCTGGCCTGTGGTCAGGACGAACACCAACGGGCGGCATTTCCGGTCGGCGGCGAGGTGGACCTTGCTCGTCTGCCCGCCCCCGGAGCGTCCGAGGAGCGCGGCCTTCAGACGGAGTTTCCGCCGCCGTCGGACGCGCGCCTCGCCCCTCTTCCCACTCGGATCCGGTCCCGGCATCCTGCCCATTTTGTCCTTCGGAGTCGCCCCCTTTTGCCTGGCCTTCTCCTCCTCGGCGGCATTCTCCAGTGCGGTGATGACGTCCTGGCCCAGGTGCATCCGGCAGCGTCATGGTGAGCGCGCGCGGTGGTGGAGCCGACACTGACCAGGTACAGGTCCACCTCACGCCGCTTCGCGGCCTCTGCGATCAGTCAGTCCAGCAGGGCTTCGAAGACGCCTGCGTCACGCCACTGCCGGAAGCGGTTGTGGACGGTCGACCGGGCGATGAACTAGGCCGGCATCTCTCGCCACTGCCCGCGCGTCTTGAACCGCCAGATCACGCCCTCGAACTGCTGTCGCAGCTGCTCGGGGTACGGGCCATATTCGCCGATCGGCCGGTGCACGGCTCGACGAACGCCCATTGGCTGTCGGTCAGTTGCACTCACGTCACGCAAGAAGATCTGACATGGCCGCGTGAGCCACCGCCCACGGAGAACGCACCCCCGGGGTCTTGAACGGCCCTCGAAGCAAGATGGGGCGCCGGTCGCCAGGAATAGCAACGGCGAGCCATGACCCGGGTTTCGGACCGTGGTCCGTCTGCGGCCGTCTGCGGGCTTCAACCTGCCGACGTGTGTGCCGTGCCCCTGGTGCGGATGTGCTGAGTGAGAAAGAGAGCGGCGCGCTCCAGTGCCTCGTCGGCTTCGTCCAGGACGCCGGCGAACGCCTGGAAGACATGTGGAACGTCAGCGGTGATGTCCAGGATGACGTCCACTCCGGCTTCCCTCGCGCGCGTGGCCATGCGTGTGGAGTCGTCCAGGAGCACTTCGTTGGTGCCCGCCTGCAGAAGTATCGGGGGGAAGCCGGTCAGGTCGGCGAGGATGGCGGGGCTGAGCATGGGCTGGTGCGGGTCCTGTCCCGCAAGGTACATGGTCCCGGTGTGTTCCAGGCCCTCACGCGTGAAGAACGGGTCGATGCCCGCCTTGGTGTCCATGCTCTCGCCTGTCCGGGTCATGTCGAGTCCGGGGGAGAACGCCACGATTGCGGCGGGCGTGGGCAGGCCCGCGTCGCGGGCGGCGAGGCAGGTGGTGACGGTGAGGCCGCCACCGGCGGAGTCCCCGGCGAATGCGATCGCCGAAGGGTCTTCGCCGCTGTCGAGAAGTGCGCGATAGGCGCTCAGCCCGTCCTCGATCGCGGCCGGGAACGGATACTGAGGGGCAAGCCGGTAATCCAACGAGAATGCTCTGAACCCTGTTTTGATCACCAGGTTCCCCGTCAGCGACATCGCCGTCTCTGGTGAACCGACCACGTAAGAGCCGCCGTGAAAGTAGAGGATCGTCCCGGCCTTCGGAGTGCCGGCCGGCTCGACGAGCACCGCGGGCCGATCGCCGAGCGTTGCAGTCCGGGTGCGGATCCCGGCCGGGACGATCATTTCCCCCATCATCGCCCTGAATCCGGCGCGGAGCTCCTCCACCGACCGAGGGCCCTCCGGCTGAGGCCGTCGGACCATCGCGTCGATCTCCGCGCGCTGTTGCCTGCTCATTTTCGCCTCCATCGCAAGTGCATGCCGAGGAACTATATGCCTTGGCATGTAGGTTAAGATATATGCCATGGCATCCAAGTCAAGCGGTGGCCGGGTCGACCTCCCGGGCTTCTTCGCCGACCTCGTCCGCTGCGAGACGCGCCTCTACAACGCGCTGAACGACCGTCTTCGCGAGCGGCACGGGATCGTCACCTCGCAGTTCGAGTTCCTGCGCTTCCTGCGCGACCACCCCGGGTCCCGGGTGGCGGACCTCGCCGCTGAGTTCGCCATCGGGATCGGTGCGACCAGTAAGGGCATCGACCGCCTGGAGAAGCAGGCATGGGTCATCCGGCGAACCAATCCATCGGATCGCCGCTCTTCACTGCTGGACCTGACCGATGACGGCCGGCAACTCGTCGAGGCGGCGGAGGCGACCTTCACCGAAACGCTGGCCGAGCTGACCGCAGACACCCTCGGCGGCCCCTCAGGACTGGCCGCCGTGCAGATCCTCTCGGAGCTCCGCTCCCTCCTCGAACGCGACCAGATCGGCCTGCCTACAGGCTGACCGGCATGCGCATTCAGTGCGACTGTCCGTTGGCCGCGTGATCAGCGTTTGTTACGAGGGTGAATCCCCTGGATTCATCGCGACTCGATACGCACCCTAGCTCTGTCCCGACATGAGCAGACGGTAGCCGCAGTCCATGGACGCCCGGTCCAGTAGGTCAGCGTGGCTGCGGCCCCAGGTTCCCGAGCTGAGGTCTGCGCGCAGTCTGGCGATCGCTGGTTCGACCACGGACGGCGGAAGTTGGGCGAAGGTGGAGCCGGCTCGGCGGATGACGGGGTCGAGGTAGCACCCCGGGCGGCGCCAGTAGGCGATCTGGAAGCCGTCGGTGAAGTCGTGGGGATGGCGAAGGGCAGTACGGTGTGCGGAAGGTACTTCTCGATCAACCACAGCTCGGGCCGGTGCTGGGGATCCCACGTGAAGACGACTTGGGGCCGGGAGACGCGGCGCAGTTCGGCGAGGCCACGCTTGAGGGCGGGTCAGTGTTGAACCGTCATCACCGTCATCACCACCATCGCCGCGTCGAACCCGCCGTCCCGGAAAGGCAGTTGTTCGGCCAGTATCTTCCGCCGACCCGGGTGCTGCTCCAGCATGACCCAGGAGCAGGCCCACCGCGGTGGCCTCCGCGTCGGCCAGCTCATACGAGCCGGTGCCGGCGCCGACGTTGACGACCGTGTGTGCCCCCTGCCGGGGCTGACGGATCAGCGCGGCCAGGTGCGGGTCGGGCCGACGGATGTGCCGATGTGCCGATATCCGATGCCGATGCGGTCGTACGTCGCGGTCGGCACGTTTCCCCGGAAGCAGAAGCAGTCATCACCGAATCAGACCAGGGTGATCGCCGGTGAGGCGAGAGATTTGGGGTGAGCCGAATGTTGCTGCCCGGCTCAATGTGGGTGACCTGGGCTCGGTCCGGTTCGCCTGTTCGCCCCTGCCAGAGACCGTCCAGTGCCTGCGGGCATGGCGCAGTCCGGCCCGATACGCCGTGCACCAGTCGTTGATACGGCAGTCCGCCCCGCTGCTCCGGCAACTCGAACGGCCTCTGCCGCAAGCACTCGTCGGCCCGAACCGGTTCATTCCCCACTTCCTCACTCCTCCCCGCCGACGCCGAGCACCGACTGGCTCCTGGTGATCGCCCCGCACTGGCCCCGCATGTATGCCGTGCTGCGCGCCGACTTCCTTCACCGTGCACGCCGCCTCGCCGATGGAGGAGCGGCCGGCCCGTTCGACGACATCGACCCCGGCCTGGAGCGGCAGCCAGGTGCGGGCTTCCTGACCGTTGACGTGTTCCCGGCGAGCGCCACGACAAGGCCGTCGACGGAAGTGGGCTGACGTTCACGCCCCCCTGGTTTGCGACCACGCCGTCACGGTCGTCGACCTCACTCTGCCGCCGCGGATCTGGTATCCGGCCCGAGGTCTCGCCACGGTCTGGCACACCGACGCAACCGCTCCGCCGTCAGCGCTGGCCGACCTGATCGGTCGCACCCGCGCCCGCATCCTCACTCTGGTCAAGGAACCGGCGAACACCGCTGAGCTGGCTCACCAGCTGGACGCCGGCCCCGGCACGGTCAGCCAGCACCCCAGGGTCCTGAACCGGGCCGGACTGGTCACCCGGGCCTGACGGGCACCTGGTGCTGTACCTGCGCAACCCACTCGGCGACCAGCTCATGGCCTGAACCGGCCGGACGCTCGCCAGCCGGCAAACCCGTACCGGATTTCGCGCCGCGGCGGCGGGCCTATGCGCCGGAGGCGCCGAGATAGGTGTGTGCCAGTTCCCGCAGGCGGTGCCCGTCGAAGCTGCGTCCGTGGCCCGGGTGGGCGATGGAGATGTCCAGGTCCGCCAGGAGCGCCAGGCTGCGCCGATAGGTCGGCGGGTCGGATTCGGGGAGATCGTCGATGAGGTGGCCGTTGTAGATGACGTCGCCGGTGAACAGCGCGCCCGTGTGTTCCTCGAGGAGGCAGATGCAGCCGGGGGTGTGTCCGGGAAGATGCAGGACTGTCAGGGAGCGCCCGCCCACGTCGATGACGTCCCGGTCGTGGAGTGCGCGCTGCACCGTGAGCGGCTCCACGCGGTAGGCGCGAGGGTCGTAGCCGGTGTGAGGCAGAGCGTCGACGAGCAATCCAGGCAGGTCTTCTCCGGCCGGGTCCATGCCGAGTTCCGCGTAGAGCTCGGGGCCGTACAGGCTGGCGGGCACGCCCTGTGCCACGGACTCTGCGGCTGCTTTGTGGGCGGCCCGTTCGCGGAACTCGTGTGCTCCGCCGACGTGGTCCAGGTGTGCATGGGTGAGGACGACCAGCGGATCTCGCTCGAACATACGGGGGATGTGTCGACGCAGGCCCGCGACGCCCAGGCCCGCGTCCACGACGAGGTCGCGGTCCGTTCCGCGCAGCCACCACAGGTTGGCCCGCACCAGCTTGTCGACGTGCGGCTCGGTGATGCGGACGATGCCGTTGTCCAGTTCCTCCGTCTGGTACCAGTCGCGGGCCTGCGCCAGGCTCATCGGTCGGCCCCGCTCGCGACGACATGCCGATCGCCGAAGTCCACGTCCTGCCAGGAACGCACAGCAGTCACCTTTCTGATGACGAGAATCGGTCCTTCCCCCGCTAACGGGGGCGGTGGAGCCGTGCCACCGGCCCATGCTCTTTTTGCCGGCTGGCGGGCGAACAAGCCACCGGGGATTGGGGCGCGGCGGTCTGGCGCCGAGCGCGCGGGCCAGTTTCGGCAGCCTGACGTGTACCGGTTCCGGCTCGTCGTCCGCGACGTGGTGAATCCCGGGCTTGCCGCGTTCGACGGCCGCGACGCTTGCCGAGGCGGCATCGGCGATGTGCACCTGCGACCACCCCCCGCCATCGCCGCCGACGATTCGCGGACTTCCGCTTGCGGATCTGCCCGGCCATGGTGGCATCAGACTCGGAGCTCATGCCGGTCCGCGGGCCGTAAAAGCCGCCGTAGCGCAGCGCGATTTCCCGTCCCGGCTGATGCCGAGTCACCGGTCCTCCAAGTGGAGCGGCGCGGCCACTGCCTCCGCGCCGTCCGCGGGCGGGTTCGGCTCGATCCCCGGCCGCTCTCGTCGGTGACTGGGGCACTGGGGGCGTTCGATCCATATCGCGTGCTCTGCACCACGGACCCGTGGACGCCGATGGAGCATACGGCGGCGACCGGACGGTCGGTGCCTTCGGGGCGCAGCCGGTTGGTGGCGGCCGTCATCCGCTTCACGCACTTCACATCTGCGGGTTGGCTCAGTGCGGTGAGCTGATGGAGGATCACCTCGGGCTCGGCCTTGGTCACCGCGGCGGGCGCCGAGTCGGCATCGCGCGCATCGACGATGACCGGTTCTGCACCGAGCGCGCGCAAGGAACCGGTCTTGGCGGCCGAGTGCCTCGTGCCGACGATCTCCTGGCCGCGCGCCACGAGTTGGGCTACGAGCCGTCCGCCGATGTCGCGGGTCGCGTCGGCATCGAAGATCTTCATCGCATCTCCGTTCCTCATGCTGAGCCGCAACAGACGGGACACTCCGGCATCCCGTGATCTGCTGTGACGCGGTTCACCAGGCGGCCCGGCGCTCCGCGACCGCATCGTGCAGGAATTCCTGGATGATCGCGGTGGTCTCGTCGGGGCGCTCGTAGTGCGGCAGGTGTCCCACACCCTCGAGCGGGCGCAGGTCCGCGCGAGAGAAGACGGTGCGCAGGACCTCGTCCGGTGGCATCGGGGTGATGGGGTCCTGGCGTCCCCACACCACCTGGACGGGGACGTCGCACGCGTCCAGGAACCGGTACAGGTATTCCGCGCCGTGGATCGGGACGTTGCGGAGCGCGGAGAGCAGGCTGCGCTTGAAGCCCCGGTAGCGCAGTTCCGGCAGCAGACCCGCCTCGACGCGGGCGAGTACGCGCGGGTCGTGGGAGTAGCCGGGCAGGCGGGACTTCAACGCCCGGTTTCCGGTCAGCCGGAAGAACGGCCGACCGATCCCGGGCAGCATGGACAGTCGCAGTCCGAGGTCGAGCGGGGTTGCGAACCCGTCGGGGGAGATCAGGCAGACGCCGGCGACCCGTTCGGGATGGTGCACGGCGAACTCGGCCGCGACCGGGCCGCCGAACGCCAGCGCGACGAGCGTCACAGGGCGGTCGACGCCGAGCGCCTCCAGCAGGTCGATCATCTGTTCCTCGAACAGCGCCTGGTTGTAGTCGATGTCGGGACGGTCGCTGAAGCCGACGCCGTACCGGTCGAAACGGATGGTCCGGTACCCGGCCCGGGCCAGCCGTTCGAACAGTCCGTCCCACACCCACAGCGACAGGGTCGCTCCGTGGACGAACAGAATCGGCTCACCTGATTCGGGGCCGTCCAGCATGATGTGCGTCGTGCCGCGGGAGAGCCGGACGAAGGATCCGGGGGCATTCCGCCTGGCCCGGGCGTCCATGGGGATCGTCTCGCCATGGTGGCGGATCAACAGGACGGGCAGGGCGATCGCCGTAGCCGCGAGTGCGAGTCCAGAGCGCGGGCTCATGGGGTGTCACTCCTTGGTCGAGTTTTCCGTTCGCCCCCTAGGACAAGACAGCACCCCCTGCCGTGACATACCCCATCCCAGGAGGCATGGCCTCGCCACGGCCGATGTGCGCTGTGGTGTTCCTTGACCGACGGCGTCCAGCGGTACGGGTAGTGCGAGCACCAGGCTGCCGGCGCGTGCTGCGGCGGTGAACCATTTAGGGTCGATGGGGAATGCACGACAGTCGGTGACGAGGGGGAGGACATGTCCAAGAACAGCGTCGGCTCGACGGTCGCCGAACGTTTCCTTGCCGCGTTCCAAGCCCGGGACTGGGAGAGGCTGCGCGGCCTGCTGGCGGACGACGTCACCTGGACCATGCCGGGATCCGGCTCCATCTCGGGCACCATCCGTGGCAAGGAGGCGGTCGTGGGCAGAGCTCGGCACATCGCGGGGCAGGGACTGCACACCGAGTTGTTGCACGTGCTCGTCGGCGCACACGGCGCCGCCCTTTCGCTGCGCAACACGGCGACTGCCCCCGACGGACGCAGGCTCGACGAACACCTCGCGACCGTCCTGACCACCCAACACGGCCGCATCACGGCCATCGACAGCTACCTGTCGGACGTCGACGGCATGAGCGCCTTCTTCACCGCGCCCTGAGCCCGTCGACCCCCATCGCCCGCTCCTTGCTGGGTGACCGAGTTGTGGTTCGTACAGCATGCTCACTTTCAGCAGCTGGTCGACGACATCGCGGCACGCGTCGCCGTCCTCGGACGCCTGACTGTGGCAGCAGACCGGCATGCGTATCTGGAAGGCGATTTTCTGCGGCGGTAGTCGCTCTTGTCGGTGCGTTTGCCCTGGCCGAGGGCGGTGTGGGGCGTGACGGGCCGACCGTCGTGGAGGATCTGGACCACGGTGGCGGTGGAGCGGACGTCGAGATTGTGTTCGATCGGCCTCCACGGAACCGAGTAGAGGGTGCGGTCGACCTTGACAGGGGATGTCCGGGCCGACCGTGGCCCTCGGCCATCGGGCCGGCATTCCCTCGTCCGGCGACCTGCTGGTTCCAGGCCCTGGCTTCGGCCTGCCGGGTGCTCGATCGAGCTGAACTCTTGACCTCGCCAGAACGAGTCGCGGACCTAGGTCGGGCTGGTCGGCGGCTGCTCCGTATGCTGCGCTCGAGGTGACATGTCTTGCGAGGGTGTGCACGGTATTCCCCATGTACACGCATATGGACCGGTCGAAGAACGTCATTTTGCAAACAGGCACAGTTGGTGCTGCCGTGGCCTTTGCTCTTGCGGTAGGCGTGGCGACGGCCGCGTCCGCTGGGGCCGTGCCGCTCACCGCTCACGTCACCCCAGAGGCAGCGGTTGCTCGGACCGGCCCGACCGGCATTCACAGAGACAACGAGAACTGCCTCCTGACCGTCCAGGTACCGTTCTGCCTGGGCATTGGCGAATAGGGAACCGGGCCGCGTCGTGTCGGTGCGGCCAGCAACAGCTGATGCACGTCCCGCGCAGATACCCTGCGCCTCCGTCGCTGGACCGCCTGCACCACTCGGCGGGGCACCCCCCCGGACGCTTACGGGACGGCGGCCTGAGCAGCCAGATCCATCTCGTCGGTGAGGGCGGCTTCCGCCCGCTGGTCCTGCTGGTCGCTCCAGGCCGGTGGGGCGATGCCCCGCGACTCGTTCCGTCATGAAACGCATCCGCGTCGGCCGGCGGGCGGCGGACACCCGCGCACCCGGCCCGGCCATCTCGGCGGCGACAAGGCGTACTCCTCCCGCCGCAACCCTCGCTGCCTGCGACGCCGCGGGATCCAGCACACCATCCGCGAGCCGGGGAGTCAGCGGGCCGACCGGCGTGCCCGGGGTAGCACGGGCGGCTGTGGTTCGACGAACGCGCCCGCATTTTCCAGGCACCGGCACCGGCACCGGCACCGTCACCATCGTCTCGATCCGACTCTGGCTCCGCTCGTGATCCGCGACCGGCTAGTCGTCCGAGCCGGTCCCCGACGGTGGTACCTCGACGACGAAGAACAGGAAGCAGGTTTTGGTCGAAAGGTCATGGAAGTCGTCGGGGAACAGCTCACGGGCGGCCGGGTCGGGCTGCGGCTCGCTGATGACGGAAAGACGGAAGCCGGCCGTGGTGAAGGCATCGGTCATCGCGTGCAACGGCTTGCGCCAGAACCTCATCGGGACGGACTGCCCGTTGAACGTCCAGTCGAAGGTATAGCTGGTGGTCGCGAAATAGTCGGGCCGGGGATCCTGGATCGTGTAGGCCACGAAAGGGTGGTCCACCGACGCGATCAGCCGGCCGCCGGGCCTGAGCACTCGCCGCAACTCGGCCAGCGTCGGCCCCCAGTCCTCCAGGTAGTGCAGCACCAGCGACGCGACCACATCGTCGAACGCACCGTCGGCGAACGGTAGTCGGTCGCTCAGGTCGACCCTGTGCAGGGCCACGTCGTCACCCAGCCGCCGTCTGGCCAATGCCAGCATCGCGGCGCTGGCGTCGATGCCGGTGACGATCGCACCGCGGTCGCGCAGTGCAGCGGACAGGGGGCCCGAGCCGCAGCCGGCGTCCAGGATCCGACGGCCGGCCACGTCTCCGGCGAGGGCCAGCATCGCGGGCCGCGCGTAGTACGCGTTCACGAGGTTGTTCTCGGTCTCCGCCGAGTACGCCTCGGCGAAACTGTCGTAGTCATTCACCCGGGCCGGATCTGCAGACTGGGCGAGACTCTCGGGCACATCGGTTACGCGGTCCATCGTCGCAGCCTAGTAGTCACATGATCTACGGCACAGGCCCCGGATCCACCGGACAGGCCCCGGTTCTACCGCACAGGCCCCGGTGGAGTCGCGCTTCCCTCGCCTCGGTGCCGTACCCGGGGTGCAGCAGCGGTTGCCGGCGGTCGACGCGGACGAAGTCCCCAGGACCCCGCCCCACCTCACTGTGTCTTCCCCGGTCACAGATCGGGATGCCGGCCGTGAGGTCAGCGAGCTCCGCGGCGAGAGCGCGTCCAGAGAGATCCCACGGTGGAATGTCCCGAGTTTGGCCCTCGTGTGCTGTCAGAATCGCGTGGGGTTCCTGGCGGGTGAACTCGCCGGCCAGGGCAAGACCAGCCTCGCGGCCGAGGCGGGGCGATTCATCTGGTGCTCAGGTCTGGAACCCGATGATGCCGGAGCCGGGCTGCCGCGCCGCCGTCACCTCCAGTCCACACAGTCGGACAGGGCGCTTTCCACCTCTGGTTGCAGCGGGTGATGCCGGGGCCGCCGTGGTCAACCGCCTGGAACCGCTCCAGCACTGTAAGGCACTCCTCGTGCGTTCATTGAAGCTGCGCCATCTTGACCGGAACAGCGTCACCGGGCCGGGATCGGCTGAGTGAGGTTCACCGGGTTGCCGTCGGGATCCTGGATGTGGGCGACGCGCTGTCCCCACGGCATGTCGTTGGGGCCGCTGCGGACCGAGCCGCCCAGCGCCGCCACCCGGCCGAGCGTCTCGTCGACGTCGTCGACACCGATGCTGAGCAGGATCCGCGACGCCGCCGCAGTGCCCGGGTTCGCCTTGGCCACCAGCCCGAGGTCGGTGTCGCCGATGCGCAAGCCGAGGTAGAAGGGCGGGCCTTCCGCCGGTACCCGGAAGATCTCCTCAGCGCCGAACAACTTCGTATAGAAACCGAGCAGAACGTCAAGGTCGGCAGTCACGATCACTGGCTGGATGGTGGACATGGCACTCCTGTCGAGAACGGTCGTGTCGCTGGGTAGACCGTTCGAGGATGGTGAACTCATCGGCAGAACCACCCCGCCGGACGATCTACAACACAGACTGCCGCCCACGACCGGCACGAGCACCCCGAAACGAGGTCACGCCACCCTGCTGACCAGCCATTTCAAGATTTCAAGATGGCGGAGCTTCATTGCCCCCAGCCCGGACAGTCTGACCACGGCAGCCCGCCAGGCGTCCCCTCTGACATGCCGAAGTCCCGGACCGACACAGCCGTGACCTGCAGGGCCTTCAGCACGTCGTCCACCGCCTGCAGCCAGCCGGCTGCGCTCGCAAAACAGGGGACACCGACCAGAACGGTATTCCTGTCACCGAACGGGGTCAGGGGCATCAGCAGGGGAGGGGCGGCACGGCCGGGAAGACCGGCGGTTGGCTTGGGCTGTGACCCACGGAGATTCGGATCCCACGGGTATGAAGAAGAGACAGAGGATCGGCACCCAGCAGCCCTCCCTGCCGTCGCGAAGACTGATCGTGACGCTGTTCGCCACATCGCTCACGTCCTTCGGCGCCTTCCTGGTCTTCTTCCTCCCCGCGCACCCGCTCGTCAGCGACCTGCGCTCCCGGAAGAGTGTCCAGTTGGGCAGAGTCCACGTCCTGACGGAGGGACAAGTTCGGCAGTACGGGCAACATCAGGGTCCGGTTCAACGCCCCCAAGGGCGAGGTCGACACAGCGCTCAGCGCCTGGGGTGGCAGGCGCCCTGACGGTCTCGTTCCCGGCATGACCGTGTCCGTGACCTACGATCCGCATGATCCGACCCGAGTGCTGACGACGGCCTGGGCGCATGCGGCATCTGCCGACTGTGACACCACCGATGCTCGTGTCACTGGTGATGGGTGTGCTCCTGCTGGCCGAAGCGATGCTCGTGACGATACGGCGTGGGGCCCCGCACATGGCGGGAGTGCAGCCGGAAGCAGCGCGCAGCACGGCATTGTTCACGAGTTACGGTTCTGGCTCAACTTCCGTGGTGCACGAAAAAACGCCGAGTGACAGACGCGGGGTAGAAGACGACTTCTCCCGTGCGGCATTCCGACCGTCAGCGGCTCTTCCGCTCTTGTCTTGCTCAGGAGTTGCTTCGCGGCCTCGACCGCTTCCCTGTTGGGTTCGTCGACGGCGACGCCCCAGGACTCCTCAGTTGGAGCAGGGCACTCTCGCACGCACGCCCTTCCTGTCGCCAGCGAGTTCCGCTGCGTCCGTCGGACGACCAGGACTTGAGGGGACTCCCTTGCGCTGGAGGGCGAAGCCGGCTCGGCCGAACATCTCGCGCTTGAGCATCTTGATCTGGCTCAGGTGCCCTTCGACAGGCGCTGAGTTCCTCGGCAGGGTGAGGCCGGAAATGGCGGCACTGTGGTTGCGGTCGATGCCCGCCGCGAGGGTGTGGAGGCTGGGCAAGGCGTCTTGCCGGACGGCGTCGAGCCAGTCGGGCGGCGCTCGCCCCGGCGCTCGGGAGGCTGGGCGGTCACGGGCCGCGGCGAGGTGCGCTTCTTGTGCAGATGGGCCCGGACGCGCTGGTAACTGCCCTTGTATCCGAGCAGGACGCCTCCTCCCAGGGCTTCCAGGCGTTGGTGGAGCCCTCGCTTCAGCGGTCGTCCAGGTAGGTCGTGTACTCGTTCGTCCAGGACAGAAGACCGGTTCTGCCATTGACCGGTGAAGAGATCTTCGGGGGTGGCAGCGTCGGCGTACTTCTTGACGGTGTGACTGTCCATGCGGAGTTGCCGCTCGATCGCGCGGCAGCTCTGCCTCGCCTTCAGCCACGCGTGGACGGTGGCCTGTGTAGTCCGGGTGCGGTCGGCGAACCGGTGGCAGGCCGGCCATGGCGAGCCGGACGCCTCTTCGTCGGGATTTTGTCGGGGCTCGGACTCAGGCACTTCGGGGACCAGGACCCTCAGGCACCGGCGGTGATGTGCGACGGTTCGTTCGGCGGTCTCGGTCGGGCTGTGCCACAAGTGCTATCGGTTCGCGACCTGGACCGCCTGCGGCGCCCCGCCTGCGGCGCCCGGGCGGCGGCGCCCCGGCGGCGGCGCCTTCCGCGAAGAACGGGGCGCGGTCACGGCAGACGACTTCGACACCGGGTCACTGGGCCAGCCACGCGGCCAGCGTCGGTGCCTCCCGGCAGGTCAGCAGATCGACAGGTCGGCGGGTCGCCAAGTCGATGAGGACGGTGCCGTGGTGACGGCCTTTGCGGGTTGCGTACTCATCGACCCCGATCAACCGCGCCGAGGGCACTACCGGCTCAGGAAGGGCGTCGACCAGGCGCAAGATCGTGCTGCGGCCGACGGTCACCCCGAAGACGTCGGCCGCATGGGCGCCGACCCGGCCTGCCGGGGCGAGACCGACGGCGGCCCAGTGGCACGCATCTGCTCGGTCCGCCGGCCATGCCTTCGGGGCAGGCCGGATATCTGCTCGACGAAGGTGCGTCGCGCGCAGGCCGAGTTCTCGCAGGCGAACCGGCGGACACATAACCGCGGCACGACAGTGCGTCCGGCGCTCGGTACATCGGCGGGAAACCGCAGGCAGGACCCGTGAACACGACTGGATCATGTCGCGCATCCGGTGGCTTCGCCGGTGAGGCGGCAAGCCGTGAAGCCGGTCATGGCGAGGCGGACCATGGCTTCGGGGCGTCCGGAGACGGTTTCGGAGTCGCGGGCCAGCCGGCGGTGGGGCATCAGCCGGCCATGTCGAACTTTCAGTGTTCGGCGGCGGCCCGGAATTCCTGGGTCAGGGAAGCGATCTGCTGGACATCGAGGCCATCAGTCACGTTGCTTACGAGTCCGCCGACGGTCCCGGAGTCGGCCCAGGCACAGAGCAGTTCGACGTTGTTCCGTCCGCATCGCATCTTCCCGCCGACCGAACCAGGATTGACGACTGTGGCGTCGGTGATGCGCGCTCCGGCCATGAGATTTATGTCCTCGTAGTCAGCCGAGTACTGGGCGAGCTCCTGTGCGAGCTGCGGATCGGTGGTGCTGGTTTCGCTGAAGGCCTCTACCACGGGCTGAGTAGGCTTGCTTGCGGTGGTGTAGAAGACGGCGGCGTAGTGCTTGGGAAGCTTCCCGGCTATTTGAGCGTTGAGCCGGTCTGCTTGCGTGCCGGTCATCAGCCTGTACCTGCCGAGGGTGGTCGGCGGGGTGATGGTCAGATTCGTCGGCCCCTCGGATGCAGCGCTGCCGAAGTCGTTGGACCGGTGCATGTAGGGCACGGCCATCGCCACGGCCGCCACAACGATGGCCACAGTGCCGATGACGACTCGACGGGTTCGCTCCCGCGCGAGCTTGGCCGTGGTCTCCAGATCCTCGGGGATCGTTACCGGTTTGGGCTGACGCCACTTACGGGTCGCCGTCCAGAGGATGACGATGGCGATGGCGGCCAGGATGAACGGAGCCAGGACCTGTCCTGCCTGGTAGGCATCCGAATGTGTGTCGACAGCGGCAGACATGGAGAGAGACTAGGAGGCCTGAATGAGCATGTCCATGCCGTCACGTTTCGATCCGCTATCGATCATGTTCCAGAGTGAGGCACACCGGTCTTCCACGACCCGAAGTGTTCGGGTATATCGCGTCACGGCATTCCGGACGAGGAACTTCAAGGGTTGTGAATGAGGAGGGTCGTTCGTCGGCTGGCGAATGAGTCGCGCGTCCGGATGCCGCAGCGGGTAGGGGCTGCGGACCATCGGCGTCGGGACAGAACGTGGCGGCATATGATCGGCCGATGAAGGACACCGTCTTACCACGTGTGAGTGCATTGCCGTCCGCTCCCGCCCTCGTTCTTCGTCCCTGGTCCATGGAGGACGTTGCCGCACTGGTCGAGGCGTGCCAGGATCCCGCACTGCGTCACTGGACGAACTCTGCCGTGGAGAACGAGGCTGACGCGATGCGCTGGGTCCAGGACCAAAAGCGGAGATGGGCGGCGGGGACCCGGTTCGGCTTCGCCGTGCTGGAAACGCAATCCGATTCAAACCACGGACAGTTGGTCGGCAATGTGGCCGTCAAGGACGTAGCAGTCGGCAAACCTTCGGCTGAAGTGGGCTACTGGACCGCGGCGCACGCCCGCGGTCGGGGTGTGGCGCCCCGCGCTCTGGAGATTCTCACCGACTGGGCTTTCGACACCTTCGGGGCCGGCGGACTGGAGCGTCTCGAACTCCTGCATCAGGTGGACAACCCGGCCTCATGCCGGGTGGCACAGAAGAGCCGGTACGACTTCGACAGAGTGCTGCCCGCAGCGCCGCCGTCCTTCCCGCTCGATGGTCACCTGCACACACGGTGCAGGGACGCCTGAATTCCGTTCGCTTTCTTCGGATCGGGTGAGGCTGCTCATGCAGCGAGGGTCTCGGGGCCTTTCGATGAGGAGGCCGGGTTCGACGCGCATTCCGGTACCGACGAATGCGACGAGGTAGGCGCATTCACGGCCCGGCCTGGGCGGACTCGGCGAGCTTGAAGACGATGGCCAGCCCGGCCGCGCGGCTGCGACGCCCTTCGTAGCGCAGGAGAAGGAGCAGGCCCGCAAGGCCGTCGCCGCCTTCGCCGACAGCACGGCGCCAGCGAGGACTACCCCAAAGCCATCAAGAAGGGTACGGACGACGAGGACGAGCTGCTGGCATTCTTCATCCCGGCTGATTTGCGGGGGCCAGCCCCACCTGGCGCCCGGGTGGCTGCTCTATCGATCGTAAGGGCGTGGGCGGGTTGACTGGCAGAAGCCAGGACAGAGTTGGGTCGAGTAGCGAGGTGTCAGCGTGGTGGGAAAACGTACGGCAGCCGTGGCCTGCATGGCGGCACTCATGGCGTGCGGGGTGGGCGAGATGCCGGCCGGGGCGCGCTCGGCGGGCGGCGGCTACCCGGTGGGGGAGCTGCCGCGGGATCTGGCGGCGGTACGGACTGCCGCCGGCGGCGACGTGAACGTGGTGGCCCGGGTCGATGGGCCAGGCGGTGCTGTGCTGCGGGCGCGGTACGGGACTGCGGGCGTGGGCTCGACCGCGCCCGTGCCGTGGGACCCGGAGTTCCGGGTGGCGAGCACCAGCAAGACGTTCACGGCGGTGGTGGTGCTCCAACTGGCCGCGGAGGAGCGGCTTTCGCTGGACGACACAGTGGAACGATGGCTGCCGGGGGTGGTCCACGGACACGGTAACGACGGCTCGCGGATCACCGTACGCGACTTGCTCCAGCACACCAGCGGCATCTACGACTACATCACCGATCCCGCCATACAGGACAAGCTGCTGAACCATTTCGACGAGAGCCGGTACGACGCCACCCCGCCCTCCCAGCTTGTCGCGATCGCAATGCGACATGCCCCGCTCTTCACCCCGCCGTCGAAGGGTTCGCCACGCCGGTGGGCGTACTCGAACACCAACTACCTGCTGGCAGCGATGATCGCGGAGAGGGCGGGCGGCATGGGCTGGCGGGAGCTGGTCGAGAACCGGATCATCGCCCCGCTTGGCCTGCGGCACACCTATGTCCCCGGTGAGAACCCGTATCTGACAGGCCCCCACGAGCGGGTGACCATCGACGGCCCCGGGGGCGTACCGGTGGACCTCACCGAGGAGAGCTATCAGCACACCGCGGACTCCGGAGTGGTGAGTACCCCGTCGGACCTCGACACGTTCTTCCGCGCACTGGCCGCCGGTCGGCTCCTGCCCGCCACGCAGTGGGCGCTGATGCGACAGACGGTCCCCTACGACGACCTGCCGGTACCGCCCGAGGGCAAGCGGGGCGGATACGGACTCGGGTTGCGGGTCGTGCCCCTGACCTGTGGGGGCGCCTACTACATGCACGAGGGCGATGGCTTCGGGGTGTACGGACGGCCGGCGGTCAGCGCGGACGGTCGGCGGGCGGTGACCGTTTCGGTGACGTCCACCACCGCGCTCGTCAACGAGGACCGGCTCAACAAGGCCGTGCAGACCCTCACCGACCATGCACTGTGCGCGGTCCGGCGCTGAAGCGTGTCTCGGGCGCCGTGGTGGCCCCGGCACAGTCGACGGCGTCAGGCGCGAAGCACGGCTGGACCACTCTTCGCGCGGTCTGTATGGAGTACTTCGACGTCGCGCATGGCGACGAGGGTCTTCCCGGAGCGGGTCGCCATGACCACCTGGGTCCGCAGTCCTTGTGCGGGCAGGGGCGGTGCTGCAGGCAGCCGGAGCGCCCTCAGCACCGCGTCAACGGCTTCCGTCGGCGGACGGAGTTCCTGGACGAGCAGAGGCAGGGGCGTTTGGGAGTCCCGGTGATCGAGTGAGCCTGCAGGTGTTCGCTTATGTGTAGGAGTACACAGCCACATACGGTGAACGTGCTGCGGAACGTGGCTGCTCAGTATCGGCGCAGCCGCGGCCAGAGCACGGGCCATGGCTGGTCCGGCCCTGCGCAGAGCACCACGGCCGCGTGCTGCTCCTGGTTCGCGGTGCCGTGCCCGTTGTCGACGCGCGCCACCGTGTGGCAGGCGTGGAAGTGCTGTTGCAACTCGGGATAGTCCGCCGGGTGGACGAGCAGCACCGGTCCGGTGGCGGTGGCCGAGGGCGGGCCCCAGGCGTGCAGGCCCATGTGGCCGGAGTACGGTGCGGGCAGGCCGAGGGCGGGCCCGTACCGTGCGATGGCCCCGGCCTCGCCGTAGTTCGCGGTCAGCAACACGGCGGTGGCCCGCTGGTCGGCGGGGATCGCCTCCCAGCCGGTGGCGGTGGCGCTTACGAGCTGGGGCCAGCCGACCTCCTCGCCGAGGTCGGGGTCGACGGCCATCGGCACGCTCAGCTCCGATGCGGGCAGCACTGGCAGGGCGGCCAGCGCGCTGGTGAGCAGGGCCGCGAGCATTCCGCCTGCCAGCTTGGCGCGGTGCTCGCGGATCCAGTGGGCGTAGGGCTCGCAGCCGGCGGCACTGATCGCGTACAGCAGCGGAATCGGGTAGTACCCCTTGCCACCGCCGGCCAGCACCAGCAGGCACAGCAGCACCCAGGCCACCGCGATCGGTCGGGCCCAGCGCAGCTCCGGTCGGCGCGACAGCCGGCTCAGCCCGGTCAGCCACAGGGGTGCCAGCACCGGCGAGAACTGGAGCAGTTGCATCGGCAGGGCGAGCAGGCGCCCGCCGATCCCGACATCGGCGCTGATTCCGTGAGCTACCGTCAGCTCGGGCCAACCGCGCACGGCCTGCCACCACAGGGTCGGGATTGCGAAGGGCAGCGCGGCGAGGACGGCGGTCAGCGGGCCCAGCAAGGCGCGTGGACGTGGTACGAAGAAGCCGCGCGGTCCGGCCGTCAGCGCGCCCAGCGCCAGGGCCGGCAACAGCCCCAGCACCAGCAGCTTGTTCAGCAGCGCGATCCCGACCAGCGCTCCCAGCGAGGGCCAGTAGCGGAATTCGCCCGTGCGCAGGAGTCGGAGCGTCAGCAGAATGATCGCCAGCCAGACCGTCAGGTCGAAGGTCGCGGTGGAGAGCAGGTGGCCGATTCCGAGGGTGTAGCCCGAGCAGGCCGCGGCTCCTGCCGCGAGTACCTGCCCGCCGCGTCCGGCGCCCAGCTCCCGGGCGATCAGCGCGGTGAGCGTGATCGTGACCGCGGTGAGCAGGGCGGGCAGGATCCGCACGCCGGTCGGGGTGGAGCCGAAGAGCTCAGCGCCGAGCCTGGCCAGCAGCGGGGTGAGTGGTGGCTGGTCCGGGTAGCCCCAGGCCGGGTGCCGGCCGGCGAGCAGGAAGTACAGCTCGTCGCGGTGGAAGCCGTAGCGGCCCGACAGCGCGATCAGCAGCGTCGCGGCCGCAGCCGCGATCCCCCCGACCGGCCCCGCTGCGAACCTCCGCAGGCACGGCTGCGCATCCCCCCGCATGTGCATGTCGGCATTCTGACAGTCCGGACGGGGTCGGAGAAGGTCCCAGAAGACGGACGATGGATCGCTCTCTGCTGGTGAACGTTGAACCGCCCCGGGTCTGATGGAGGCTCCGGACTGTCCCGAGTTGGGTGGAGTCATCCTCGGTGCCGAGTTTCTGGCCGATACCGGCGGCGACATGACCGGTTTTGGCACCTCCCGACCTGCTCGCTGGCTCCGGTGGCGCCGCCCCGTCCCGCGCGACCCCGGCACGATCAGTGGCAACCTGCTCCGCCCACGGCGGTACAGCCGTCGGTTCCAGCGCGTCTTCTGCACCTCCGCACTGTTCAGCATCCGAAGGCGCGACGACCCCCGCCGCTTCTACGACCGCAAACGCGCCGAGGGCACACGCCGCACCCAAGGCGTCCCCGCTCTCGCACGCCGCCGCGTCAACGTCCTCTGGGCCCTTCTGCGGGACGGACGATGCTACGAACCCAAGCCGCCCGCAGCCTGCGCGGAGTCTCGGTGAACACCGGCCGTCCTCACGATGGTGGCTGCGTTCAGCGCGGCCGGGCAAGGCGATCACCACCCCGCCGGTCGGATGCGGCTCGGACGAGCGGGTCCCCATACGTGCGTCGGCCTCCGCCTTGGGGTCGCACCGGAGCGGCCGGGATCACCCGCTGGAACAACTCCCCCACCCGTCCGGAACCGGCCGCTCACCATCGCAATCAGGACAGCCGGCCTAGTGATCAAGCCAGTTGAGACGCCGCCTGAATGTCTGAGGGCACTCCAGTTCTGTCGGCGATGACCAACTCGTACTTGTGTCGTGCCTGGCCCCGGTGGGCGCGAACGTTGCCTACTGA
The DNA here is from genome assembly GCF_053598315.1 of Streptomyces sp. NPDC001153. NCBI lineage: Bacteria > Bacillati > Actinomycetota > Actinomycetes > Kitasatosporales > Streptomycetaceae > Streptomyces > Streptomyces sp. NPDC001153. The sequence continues at coordinate 133,156 of NZ_JBSFJZ010000018.1, read as the reverse complement.
CGGGGAAGGTTGGCCAGGTTCGGTGGGGGAGACGGGCGAGCGTGGCGGGTCAGGCGTTGTGTCGGCTCCGGGCTTGTTCGATCTCGTTGATGTGGGTTTCCGCCCACTGCCGGAGCGCGGTGATGGGCTCGGCCAAGCTGCGGCCGAGGGACGTGAGGTCGTAGTCGACCCGGGGCGGGATGGTGGGGTGGACGGTGCGGGTGACGAACCCGTCGGCTTCGAGACTGCGCAGGGTCTGGGTGAGCATCTTCTGCGAGACACCCTCGATGCGTCGGCTCAGGTCGGTGTAGCGCATGGTGCCCTCGAGGAGGGCGTCCACGATGAGGACCGTCCACTTGCCTGCGATGTGGTCGAGCACCTGACGGGTCGGGCACTTCGCCGAGAAGGCGTCGGCCGGTAGCCCGGAGGACTCCACGAAGGTCTTCATGAAGGGAGAGTAACGCACCAATTAGTGCCCTCTTCCGCATGGAGAGTCACTCTCCAATAGTGAGTGTCATGACACCTCACACCATGTCTGTCGCCGAAGCCATCCGCACCCGCCGCACGGTCCGCCACTACCGCCCCGATCCGATCCCCGCGGCCGCCCTCGACACACTCCTTGCTCTCGCCATCGAGGGACCCACCAGTTGGAACCTCCAGGACCGGTCCATCGTCGCCGTCGCCAGCGACGAAGGTCGTCAGGGCCTGGCCTGGGCCACCGGCGGACAGCCTCAACCACAGGAAGCGCCGCTCATGCTGGTCTTCGTAGCCGAGCCGCTGGCCTGGCGCGACGACCACAGCGACGTTTACGACCAGGCTCGCCGCAGGGGAGCGTGGAGCGAGGAGTTCGTCACGATGTTCTCCGCAGCGTCGCAGGCGTTCCAGACAGATCTCCAGGAGCGTGGCCTGCTGCGGGAGTACGCGGTCAAGGACGCGATGATCGCGGCCAGTTACGTGATGCTCGCCGCCACGGAGATGGGACTTGCCACCTCGCCGATGAATGGCTGGGACGAGACCAAGGTGAAGAAGGCGATCGGCATCGGCGATCGCGGCGACCTGGCAATCGCGCTGCTCATGTCCGTCGGCTATCCGGCAGAGGAACGACGCCACCCCGGTCGTCGGGCCCAGGAATGCAACGTCTTCCACGAGTTCTACGGATCGCCCAGGAATGCCACTCGCGCTGAGTAGGAATCGGCCGGGCATGGCATCCACCGGCCCCGTCCCGCGCACGTCCTGGCCGCAGCCCGCGTCCGCCATTCCGAGGCGCGTTCTGGTGTGTCGCTGCTGTACGGTCACCCTCCTGCTGACACTCAGGGCCTGCGCACGCGCGACGGCAAGTGGGGGCGATGCACCCCCCCCGCATGGTTGATCCGGTCCTGCTGTCCCTTCGCCGGGGCGACTCAAGTGACTCAAGGAGTGGGCCGACTGACTCAAGGAGCTGACCGACGCCATCCGGCTGCGAGCGGTGCTGTACCGGGCTCCCAAGCCGCCACCGGCCCGGTGCCATTCGCGGCAGTACCCGCGGTGGGCGGCGGTGTCGGTGCGGTTCTCGCGTCCGCTCCGACGCCGCGCCCGGTGAGCGCGGCGCGCTTCTGCCTGCGTGCTTCGGCGGTCAGGCCGTCCCGCTTTGCGGCCACCGTTCCCTGGTGAGCAGGTCTGAGGGGCCGTACCGTGCAGGCTCGGCTCCGCCGGGTGCGTCCAGGGACTGGCGTACCGCCGTTAGCTGTTGGGCAAGGTCGGGGTGAGCGCGGCGCAGCCTGCCGAGGTCGGCTCTTGGCTGGGAGAGCTCGCCCCGGAGGATGCCCTCCGCAGCCCTGTGGGCCGGGCCATGACCGGACGCCGTCGCTCTGGAGGCCCGCAAGGCAGCCCAGGCCGAGACCGAACCCGGCCCCGGAGCAGGCCAGCTGGCTCCGGCAAGCCGCCGACGACGCTGCCCTCCTTGCACGAGTGGCGCCTTGCTCATCTTCCGCCGGACACCATGCCGCTGCCCTCGGTGCCCCCCCATGACCAGTTGCTGCGACGCGCGCCGCGGAAGCGGCGGTGACCACCGTGACGTAGAAGCGCAATGACCCTGCCCCGCCGGCGAGGATTGACTGATCAGGCCGCCGACGCCGCCGTCGACAGTGCCTGCCGCATGCTGCGGCTTCCGTCGAGCCGCAAGGAGTTCCCCGACATCGCCACCGGCACCGACTCCTACCGCCTTGCCGGCACCCGGGCTCGGGCCGAGGAACGCGCCAAGGCCGGCTGACACCTGCCATCCCACGCCGGGCGGTGGAATGACCTACTCGCCGGCGCGGGCCACAAGCAGCGGCTGGAAGAAGCCCGTCTCGCGCGGCATCCGCCACTCAGGGTCGACAAACCCGGCCTCGGCTGCGAAACCGGCCAGCCGGTCTTGGCCGAGCGCCCAGTAGGTGGTCCGGCGGACCTGGACGCGCCATTCTCCGCCTGCCGGAAGGAGCTGGAAGTGCTCCAAGTCGTAGTGCTCGCCGTTGTCGTGCCAGTGCCAGAGCTGGAAGGTGACCGTTCGCTCCCCGCCGTCGGTGCATTCGTCGATCCAGTGGACTTGCGGAGGCATCGAAGTCGGGCGGTCGCGCAGCAGGTCGTCATAGGGACGTGTGCTGACCAGCAGCAGGCCAGCGGGTCGCAGCACGCGGCGCATCTCGGCCAGTGCGACGCGCACATCCTGCTCCGTCAGCAGGTGAGGCAGCGAGTTGTCGGCGCAGACGACGGCGTCGAACCGGCCACCGGGAAACGGGAGGCGCCGCATGTCGGCAGCGGCCGCGCGCAGGCTCAGGCTCCGGAGGGCGGCCTCACGGGCAGCGCGGGCGGCGGCACGAGGGCTGAGGTCGGTCCCGGTGACCCGGTGCCCGCGCAGGGCCAGGCCGATCGCCTGCGTGCCGATGCCGCAGGAACAGTCAAGCACCGCCACACGATCCCGACCGATCAGGGCGTCCAAGGCGTCCCCCTGCCGACGGATGCTCGCGTCCCAGTCGGGGTAGATCAGGTGGTAGTCATCGGCCAGTTCGTCGTAGAAGCGCGCCACTGACGTCTCGGGCATGGCCCGAGATTACCGTGCCGATTCCCCGGAGGTGCTGGTCGCCCCGTGATCGGCGCGAACCTCGTCACCGACGACAGTGCCGCCATATTTCCCGTGAACTTCCGCCAGCGCGCTGATCGCCAACTGCTGTCGACACTCATCGACAAACGCTGCCGCTGAACGTGAACGAAGCCAATCAGGCCGGTACGGGGTACCACTCCCGAACGTCGGGTCATCGTAGGCGGCCGACAGGGGGCGGAGGATCGACCATGAGTCGGCGGACGCCTTCTACGCCCAGCTCGAAAGCTCGACTCGGACAGTGCCGACGGGGGTTGGTCGACCGACGGTCTGACCGGTGATTTCAGCCCGCTCGGTATCGGGCTGACAGGCATGGCCGGGGCCATGGACGCATGGGTCGAGCTGCCGCGCGCCCGCTTCGCGAGGGATGCGTACGACGGCAGTCCGCCCTACGTGGTGCGGCTGTCCTATCGGCCCCGGGCCTCCACTCCGCCGGCGGAGGACGCTGGCGAGAACGTACGGCTCGCGACGGCGAAGGCTGCCGTTCTCTCGCCAACCGGGCGGCCTCATCACTCGATTGCAAGGCGGGGCTTCCTCAGCCGAGCTGCCGCATGACGCTCAGTCGACGTCGCAGCCGTTCCCCCGCGGGCGGCGATGTGGCCTGCCAACGTCGGCGCTGCCGCCGAACGCGGATGTGGAGCAGGAGTCAGGGCGACCGGACAGCCCGTCAGCGTCTGTACCCTGCACGGGGGTGGGGGCGACCTCGACGTCATCACCATCTCCGACGACCTGGGACTGGCCCAGTCCAGACCGTCGCAGGCTTGCCCGCACGCTCCGATCCGGGCGGCTGCTCACACCGCGGTACGACGGGTACGACGGGTGCGCCGGGTGCGCGGGGTCATGACGGGACAACGCGTCCGGCGCCGATGACGCTCCATGACCTCCCCATACCGTCGATCATGGGGGCGGGGTGTACCCGGCCCCGTGTCAGGAGGTTCTCGGGTCATCCGCAGCTGTGCTGGGGCCCTTCTCTCCTCCTGGGGCAGCCTGACTGGGGCGGCCGTGGCCGGTCTCCGGGCCGGTCGCAGCCCGTTCATCGCGGCAGAGCGGTCGCCGGCGGGCCATGCTCGGCCAGGGGAGTCCGAGGGATCGGAGGAGGGGCTCGTTACTCACTTTCGGGTGAACGCTGTCGTCGTGGTGGGATGACGGGCCCGGCCAGACGGTTGCCTCAGGCCTGTATGTGCAAGGCGCCTGAGCCTGACATGGATTCAATTCGGTACATACAGGACTTAGATGGTTGTTACAGGTGTAAGTAACGGGAATTTGCAGGATTGGTAACGCCCTACGCATTTCCCTCACAGTGTGGGGGAGTCGGGTGCAGGGTGTGGCTGTGCGGCCGACCGGCTGCACACCAGCACAACACATCCAGCTGGCCTGCGGTTTTACTGCCGCTTCCGGCCCGGGTGTGGGCACCCTTGAAGGGGGACCTCGTGTCCGTTTCTTCTTCTGTCCGTCGCGTGACCGCCGTCGCCACTGTCGCGGCTGCTGTCGTGGGCGCGGTGGCGCTGCCGGCCGCGGCCGCCGACCACCGCACCGGCTACCCGCGTCACACGGTGGTGTACATCAGCGGTGTGCGCTACGACTCCCCGGGCCGCGACGACCGCTCCAACCGCGCACTCAACAAGGAGTGGGTGGACATCACCAACTCGACCCGCCGAGCGGTGAACCTGGAGGGCTGGACCCTCTCCGACGAGGACGGCCGCACCTACACCTTCCACCACGTCTGGCTGGACGGCCGTGCCACGGTCCGGGTCCACACCGGCTATGGCCGCGACACCCGTACGGACGTGTATCAGGACCGGCGGCGCGAAATGTGGGAGAACGACGGCGACACCGCCACCCTGCGCAACGAACGCGGCCGCATCGTCGACGCCGTCTCCTGGGGCCGCGACGACGACCACCGTGGCGGACACCGTCACTGACCTGAGGGTGGGTGACGCCGGCTCATAGCCGCCTCCACAGCGCGCAGGTCGCCTTCTCCGGGTGCGGAGGAGGCGACCTGTGGTGTGTGGCGGGCTATGTGAACCAGTAGCGGACGCCGTGGTGGTGGGGGCAGGTGCCCTGCCCGTGCCGCGAGTAAGACAGCGAGGCGTCCACGCACGTCGCGGTCTCGTACATGTCCTTGGGCTTTTGGTGGTGCGTCCGGCCGCACACGCCGGTGGTGTCGGGGATGCAGCGGTGGGCGGTGTTGTCCCGGTGAACGTGCTCGGTAAGCCAGTCGAGGATGATGGCGGGGTGTTGGCCAAAATAGAGGCAGTGCAGCCCGGCCCATCGAGGCCCAGAGCTGTCCGAGTGCGCTCGGCGGTAGGCACCGTGGTGGTGCTCTGGCAGGGGGCTCTTGAGGCCGTAGGGCGAGAACACCTTGTCGAGTGGACAGTGGATGAGGACATCGCATGGGCAAGGAACGCCTGGCCAAGTGCCTCCGGTTTCCCTGAGTTGCGGGAAGACGGTGACCGCATTGTCTTTCGTGGCCGGCTGAGCCTCACTGAAGACGGCGGGGGTGTCCTGGAAGTGGACGGCGCACTGATCCAGTTCGATCTTGCCGACCCGCCCCCGCCCGAAGCTGTCCACGGGTCGTGGGTCGAGGTCCGTGTCGCACAGGACTTCGTCACCGTCTGGCCCTACTAGGGGCCTGCCTGACAAATGATCACTGAGCGGGTCTCTTGTGTCTGGTGCTGTTTGACTTGCTGCGATGGCATCGGCCAGCGATTCTGGGCCGGTGCCAGGACAGCGGAAAAGGAAGCGGCAGCAAGAGGCCGCGAGGCGGCAGCTTGCCGCGTGCGACGCGGTGGGCGCGGGGCTGTGGAAAGTGATCTTCGAGACCCAGGACGAGGCGGAGTGGCGGGCTTATGTGCGCCGTCTGCGCGCTGGGGAGATACGGATCGACGGATCGGTGCTCAGGGTCGACACGCTGTGCGGCCGTCTGGTGCAGCCGACCACTTATCGGCTGAGTCTGTTCGTGACGGACCCTGCCTGCGAGCCCGGTGTTGGAGACCGCGACCATTGATCTCGTGGTGGGTCGCGGGGAGTTGGCGGATGCGGCGTGGGAGCGGATGGCTCCGTTCATACCGCAAATGGGCGGGGCCGCGGCCGTGGCCGGGTCACCGGCAGGGGGTGAACCAGGTGCTGTGGCGGTTGCGGACCGGGGTTCCCTGGCGTGATCTTCCCGAGCGCTGGGGTCCCTGGTGGACCGTGTATGAGCGGTTCGCCCGCTGGGAGTTCGCCTGCTGGCAGGCGGACGGAACCTTGGCGAGTCTGCTGGAGCATGTCCAGGCTCGAGATGACGCGGTCGGCGCCGTGGAGTGGACGGTGTCGGTGGACTCCACGATCAACCGGGCCCACCAGCAGGCCGCCGGAGCCCGCAAAAGAGGGAAACGGGCCGGGACGAACCCTGCGAGCGCGGGGGCGTTGGTCATGGCGAGGTGGGTCAGACGCAGCAGCACGAGGGGCCAAGATGCCGCCCGGCCCTGCCCCCCTGAAGATCCCGCAACGAGCAGCGACCCGGCCAGACATCGGCCCTCAAGGCTGCCCCCTGCACGGATGATGTGTCGGCATCCGCAGTGTCACGCTGTCACACGACATCCGTGGTGGGGCGGGGTTCACGACCCGTCCGATCGAACGAAGTACACCCATCTGCCCTGTCCGTTACAGTCGTTTGCTGTCGCTGCGGTTCGGGTCGTCGCTGCCTAGGGGGCGCCGTGGGTCAGTCGGGGCGTTTGGGGCTGGTGGTCAGCGCGCGCTGGCTCGCCTACCAAGACGATCAGGCGTACATGCACGAGGCCGCGGAGGTTATCGCGGCTGCCCTGTACGACCCGGTCCTGGGGGCGTGCGAACCCGCGGTTGCGGGGCTGCGGGTGCTGCGGGATCCGCCGAAGAAGGTCCTGGAGGAGCGGATCCAGGAAGCCTTCGAGAACGCGTCCAGCACGGGGTCCACACTGGTGCTGTACCTGATCGGTCATGGTTCCTCCGACTTCGACGACGACCTGTACCACTTCATCCCGGCCGATCACCCTGTCAGTTTGGATGCGCTGCCGGCCCGCGGATACCCGCTGGGGGCGCGTCTGCGTACCCTCCACGGCGAGTTCCCCGGCTCGGACGGGGTGATCCTGATCATCGACACGTGCGAATCGGGGCGGCTGGCCGGCGAGCGACGGTGGTCGATGCCGATGAAGCGGATCTCGGTGTCCACCGCCACGAGCTACGAGTCGGGCTGGCAGGCGCGCTTCAGCCGGGTGGTCGGCGAGCACCTGGAGGCCGGCATCGACGACGCCGGCCGGTACCTGAGGGCCTCGGACTTCCAGCGCCACATCCCGCGGTGGCAGGACCAGTTCCCGCACCATTTCATCCACGACGAGAGCGACGACGCAGGTCTGTGGATCAGCGCGAACCGCGCGAGCCGCAAGGGCCTGGTGGAAGATCTGGTCGCCCGGGTCACCCGCCGGCAAGGCGGACTGCACGAGATACACCGTCGCTATCAGCGCCCCGAAGGCCATGACCCGGTGGCGCAGTCCGTGCGAGAGCACCGGAGGGTGGCAGTGCTGGGGCCGAGCGGCTCCGGGAAGAGCGCCACGCTGCAGATGACGGCGATCGACCGCATCGACCCGGGCCGGGCGGGCCCGAACCGGGATCCGTCGCTACCCGGCCAGGCGGTGGCGTTCTTTCCCATCGCAGCCGACACCACGCCGGAGGAGTTCGCCAGGCAGATCAACGATCAGCTGTACATGTCGGCCCGCGACGCCTTCGCCGAAGCGGAGGAAGCCTTCCTGCGGACCATGCCGCAGGAGGAGGTGGAAGCGCTACCGGCGACCGAGCGCTGGCTGACCGGGCCGCTGCGGCATCTGCCGGGCGATGTCGAGGTCCTCCTGGTCATCGACGCGCTGGACCAGCTTCCCGCCGAGGCCGAGACGGCCGTGACGGAATGTATCTCCGAACTCGGCGACGCGGACCGCTATGGCCACGTGAGCACCGTGGTATCGGTCCGTCACCGGCCCGAGTACGGCTACCCGGCCATCGTTCCGGTCGGCTTCGAGTGCGTCGCGGTGCCACCGTCCACCGTGCAACAGGTCCGCCGGTATGTGGAGCGCAGGAACGTCCCGGCCGAGCACGTCCCCGGCATCGTGCGGATCGCGGAGGGCAACTGGCTGATCGTCACCTTGCTGTGCAACGAGCTCAGCGGCCGCTCCGAACGCGACACCGACCGGGACACGGGCCTGCCCACCACGCGCGAGGACCTCTACGACCGGCTCCTCACCCGGGCCCTCGGCGAGTACGGCCGCGAGCAGCGCGAGAACACTGACAGGAACCTGGCCGCGATCCTGGCCGTGCTGGCCTACGGCGGCGAGAGCGTCCTGGTGCCCCTGGCAGTGCTGCGCGCCGCATCCGAAAGCCTGGAAGGCCCTTCGACCGTCGCCGGCGTGCGCACGGCTCTGGTCGCCCTGCACCACTTGGTGGAGCGCGTCGAACCCGGCACCGACCGCGAGCAGCTCACCGCCATCCACCCCACCTTCATCGACCACCTGCAACGCTCGCAGACTCTGACGCTTCCGAGCGCCGTCCGCACCCACTCGGCAATCGCCGATGCCCTGGCTAAGCTCGCTCCCATGGCCGATGGCAGGAACAGCGGCGACGATCCGGTGCGCGCCTACGCGGAGCGCAGCGAAGCCACCCACCGGTGGGAGGCAGGAGACCCCGACGGCGCCCTCGACGTGCTGATCGGCCGTCCCGCAGCACTCGCCGGCGAGAACAGACTCCGCTGGGAGCGCTGGACCCGCACCATCACCCACACCTTGGGCCCCGCGGACCTGCGCAGCCTGCGAGCCCGGCGCGAACTCGCCTCCTGGACCAGTCGCTGTGGCCTGTTCGCATCCGCCACCGAGCTCTACAGCCAGCTCCTGCCCGACGTCACGCACATCCTGGGCACCGACGACACCCTGTCCTTGCGTGTGGAACTGGACGCGGCACTCACCCGGGGCGTCTCCGGCCACGCCTCGGAAGCCCGCGACCTCCTCCAAGATCTGGTGCCGCGCATCCGCACGGCCCAGGGCCCGCACAGCGAACTCACGCTGGAGGCCCGGCACGCGCTCGGAAGTTGGACCGGGCTGGCCGGGTCCCCCCGGGCGGCGATGGACCAGATCCGCGAAGTCCTGCAGGAATGCCGCCAGTACCTGGGCGAAGAGCACTCCGAGACGCTCGCGTGCCGCAACAGCCTGGCCCGGTGGACCGGGGAATCCGGCTACGCTGCCCAAGCGGTAGAGGAGTTCAGCGCGCTCCTGCCCCTGCAGACCCGCCAGCTCGGTCCCCTGCACCGCGAGACCCTGCGCACCCGCTACAGCATCGCCTACTGGAACGGGGAAGCCGGACGGCCCGGACAGACCCTCGCGCTCCTACGCGACCTGGTACCCCAGCAGATCGAAGCACTCGGCGAGGACCACCCGGACACCTTGCGCACCCAGCACGGCGTCGGCCTGTGGAGCGGTGTCAACGGGGACCCGGCCGAAGCCATCCGTATCCTCACTGACCTCATGCCCGCCCGCATCCGCGTCCTGGGCCCCGACCACCCCGATACCCTGCGCACGCTGAACAACCTCGGCCGGTGGACCGGTGTCATGGGCCGCTACGACGAAGCCATCCGCATCCTCGAGGAAACACGCGAACGCCGCACCCGCAGCCTCGGCGCCTCCCACCCCGACACGATGCGCACCGTCAACAACATCATCGACTTCACCGGGGCGGCCGACGACTTCGCCCGTGCCCGCCAGCTCGCCGACGAACTCCTCCCGCTGCAGGAATCCGTCCTTGGCCCCCATCACCAGGACACCCTGCGCACCCGCTTCAACCAGGCAAAATGGCAAGCCGCGCAAGGAGACGCGGCAGGCGCCCTCGACAACCTGCGCCACCTGCTGCGCGACCAGCAAGACGCCATCGGGCCCGAGCACCCGAACACCCTGCGCACCGCCGAGGAGATCGCCGCCCTGGAGCAGCAGGCAGGCGCGTGAACCGCAGTCCCTCGCGTCACTCCTCTCCTGCCGCCGCATCGTCGTCGCCCTGCACATCCTGCAGTTCGCGCAGGGCGCGCACCACGTCATCGGCGTCGCCCCTCAGTACCGTCTCGCGCACCACACCGTCGGGACCGGTGACACGCACGGAGGTCTCCAGGGGGACCGAGGCGCCACTGGAGCGCGCCTCCCGCCGCGCCCGGATGACCATGAGTACGGCGTCCAGCGCCCCGGGGGCCATCTCCAGCGCGAACCGGAGCAAGTCACCGCCCTGGCGGCCGGGCACGGACGCGTCCGCCACCCGATCCACCCCGCCGGACACGGCCGGAAGGCCCGCCAGGTCCCCCCGGATGTCCTTCAAGGCCCCGCGAGCCGCCTGAACCGACTCATCCGAAACCACCAGCGAGGAGACCGCTACCTCAACCGACCAGGTGCCCATTGTTCCTCCGCACTCCGCACCGCGACCCCTCCGGTGTCGCCGAAGGCAACGATATTGGCCAACTCACCTCCATGGAGCGGCATTTCATGAGCCCCTCGATAGAACTCGTCATCTTCGACTGCGACGGCGTCCTGGTCGACAGCGAACGCCTCGCGGTACGCGTCGACTCCGCACTGATCACACAACTCGGCTGGGCCCTGACCCCACAGGACATCGCGCAGCGCTTCGTCGGCCACTCCAGGCAGTACATGCGCGAACAGATCGAGCAGCACCTCGGTCGCCGACTGCCGGACGACTGGCAGGTCCCGTTCGAGGAGGCCTACTGGGCCCTGGTGGAGGCGGAACTCACCGCTGTCGACGGCGTCAAGGACGTCATCGAGCAGCTCACCACCCCCTACTGCGTCGCCTCCAACGGCAGTCACCGCAAAATGACCCGGTCCCTGCGCCGCGCCGGTCTCCTGCACCTGTTCACCGGGCGACTCTTCAGCGCGGACGACGTGGCGCGTCCCAAACCCGCACCCGACCTCCACCTCTGGGCAGCAGCCCAGATGGGCGCCGCCCCCGAGCACTGCGTGGTCATTGAAGACAGCCCCTTCGGGCTTCGTGCCGCCCGCGCCGCCGGCATGCGCACCTTCGGCTTCACCGGCGGGGTGAACTCCGCCGAACAACTAGCCGGCCCAGGGACCACCCTTTTCCACGCAATGCATGAACTACCCGACCTGCTCGGAGCAGAAGCCACCGCCAAGTCCTGCTGACGAGTGCCTGGACCCGAGAGCAGGATGCGGCCGGCGAGCTGCCGCCGCCTGCGCCACCTGAGGCCGTGGCCGAGCTGGAGGCCGCCGTGGGGGCATCCGATGCCGCCCCGCCTCAAGCGGATCTGTCTCGAAGTCGCCGACGGGAGCTCGGCCGCTGGGGGAGGCTTTGTCCCTCACCGATACGACGTACAGCTTCAGCGACAGTCGTCGGCTGCTGGAGGGGTACGTGGGCCGGCGCGGAACAACACGGACATGCTCTGTTCCCCGAAGACCTCACACCGGCCGAACGTCTCTGCGGGCGGCTGGACGGACACTCGGACTTTCCGATGGCGCCCGCTGGTCCGGTCCGTACACTGCCGGGGGCGGGGAGGAGGACACCGAGAGAGATCGTCCCCATACCCTCGACACGACCTGCAGGCCAGCTGCCCGGTCAGCCGAGCAGCAGGGTGTCGAGCCAGTCGAACGTGCGCTGGTGGAACAGGAACATCGCACCCTCGTGGCAATGCTCGCCTGCGCCTTCGTCCTCACGGAAGCAGATCAGCTCCTTCTGGCAGGTCAACTCGCCGAACAGACGCTGCGGCTGCCCCTTGAAGAACTGGTCGTTCTCGGCTTCGAGTACGAGTGTCGGGCAGGTGATGCGGTCGGCGATACCCGCCATGGTGTACGCCTCGGTTGCCTTGACCAGCTCGTCGATGTCGGACACTCCGAAGGTCCACCGGCCGTTGCGCACCACCCATCGCACCATGGTGTCCTGCGCCATCAGCGCTTCCATGCCGCCGGGGACAGAAGCGGCACGGGCTGCGGTTGCGGCGATGACTTCGTGGAAGTCGTAGACGCCGTCGTACAGCACGCATGCGGCGAGGCGGTGCTCGAAGGCGGCCGCCCTCGCAGCGAGATAGCCGCCGAGGCTCATGCCGATCAGCACGAGTCGCTCGGCGTCCACCTCGGGCAGCGTGAGCGCGAAATCGACGGCCGGGGTGATCACGGCCTCCCAGTCCGGCCGGAAGTGCAGGCCCTGCTCGCGGACGGTGCTGCCCTGGCCGGGGCCGTCGAACGCGATGACGTTGTAGCCGCGCCGCAGCGCGCCTGCGGCCAGCGCAAAGTAGTCCTCCTCGAGGGTGGAGTCGTACCCGCCGTGGAAGAGCACGGTCGGGCGCGGGGTGCCCGAATCGTCGGCGAGGAACAGATAGCCGGGAAGCGTGGTGTCCTCGTACGGGATGCGCAGGGCGCGGGCCGGGGTGTCGAGCAGGGCGGCCGCGTCGGCGAACGTCTGCTGCGAGGCCTTGGCGAGCCGCGCCGACTCGGCGTCGGCGGCGGGATCCTCGCGGCGGTAGAAGTCGGCGGTCCGGTAGTAGTTGGACGCGCGCAGCAGCGCCTCTCGGGCACTGACTCGGTGACCAGCGGCCAGCGCGTCCCGGCCGATGCGCTCGATGCGCGCCGCCGTCGCGGCCCACTGGGACGACCAGGCCTCCTCGTCTCCCTCTGGGATCTGCCGGCAGGTGACGAGGACCTCGCCTAGGTCGGCGCCGCCATAGGCGGCATAGCCCGCGGCACGCAGTGCCTCGAAGGAGAAGGACTCGTCGTCATAGAGGAATTTCATCATCGACTCCTTTCCATCTACGGAACGCAACCGCAGCGTTCCGTCACGCTCAAAGCAACCGAAACAGCGAGGATAGCCAACGGGTTCGGAAGACGTTCGTGATCGCGCCATGGCCGAGTGGCATGAAAAGCCTTCATCCGGCACACCGCGAAGCTGCGGGTGTCCACGGCGGACTACTCTCCCCTTGGTGTCGGGTGGCTACGGAAGACGGCGGTGGCCGCAGCCGAGGCCCGGGCGAACTCGGTGGTGTACGGGGCGAAGTGGCCGCCGGGAAGCATCACCAGCTGCTTCGGTTCCAGCGCCCGGTCGTAGGCGGCGAGCCCGGTGTCGGTGAGGGTGACGGTGTCCTGCTCACCGACGATCACGAGCAGCGGTGTCGGGAGACGCGGTGGATGAGGACACCCGGTTGGTACATGCGCGCGTTGCGGGTGGAGCGGACGGTGACGGTGTTGTCCCAGCGCGTTCCTAGCACGCCGCCAGTCCGTGATCTGCTTCGAGAAAGGTCGACAAGCGATGGAAACCTGTCGACCAGCACACCTCAGCCAGTCGGGCATCCAACCGCCAAGACCGCAGACACGGCGAACCTGTGCGGCACGGCACCAGGCGTCGCGAGAGGGAACGCGGGCTGCGAGTTCGGCGGCGAAGTGGGCGGTCTGGGTGCGCCTCCGAAAGCGTGAACAGCGGCAGGCGCGGCCCGTACAGTTCTGGCATACCGAATGCGGGATCGAGCAGTGCGACCACGCGGGGTGCAACGCACACCAGCCGTGCCGGTTACGTCCGCGGCCAGCCCCTGATCCTGCCTCCACCGCCGCAGAACCTCAGGCTGAAACCGTCGGTTATCCGTGCCTTAAGCGGTGTGTAACGGAGCCTTAGAACCCCAACTTCTTTGCGAATCAATCGCGTTACCGAAAGTAACACGTTGTACAACAGTGCGGCGGGTTTCCAAAAGCGACCCGTGTCACCATGACCGATCCGCCGAGAGGACTCGCATGCCGATAAGGCACGGACGACAAAGAAGCCCGTAGCCGGAGCCGCCCGGCGAACTCCTGACGGCTGCGGTCACGTACAGACGCACAGTGACCGTGATGACCAAGGGCCGCGGTCCGTGCACAGGTTCGGCACGCCGCCGTATAGACCTGTCCGCCGGTGCCGTCAGCGCTCTCGGGGAGCACCTTGTGGTGGACCCCGAATGTCTCAGCGCGTGCTCCGGTTTCTGGGTGCCCTGCTTGGCCGCACACCGGAGCGGTCCGCCCACTGACGTCCGCATTCCCCATCCGAGAGGAAGACACCATGCGCTCACACCTGAAGTTATCAATCGCCGTCACCGCGGCGACACTCGCCACAGCCCTCGCTGCCCCTGTTGCCTCGGCACACACCGCCTCCACCCCTTCCCAGCGTTCGGGCAACCATGGAAGCCGGCCGTCGGACAGCCAGAACATCAACGTCCACGTGACGTCCTACGGCTACAACGACAACGACGACGGCAATGGCCACTACGGTACTGCGCAGATCGCCTACCCCCAGATACACAACGAGGCGACCGAAGACCTGGGCACCTACGACCACCCCGCCACCTTCGCCACCGACCCCGGCGAATTCGCCCCCGGTACTCGCATCTACGTCCCGTACCTCCAGAAGTACTTCATCATGGAGGACGGTTGTGCGGAGTGCAGTTCGGACTGGCACAACGGCGTGTACCACGTCGACCTGTGGATGGGCCCCGCCAGCACGCAGCCGGAGCCCGCTCTCGGCAATTGCGAAGGATCGGTCACCCAGGACTCCGGCATCATCGTCAACCCTGATCCCGGCCTGCCGGTCGACACCACCCCGATGTTCTCCAACGGACTGTGCACGGTCGTCCACCACTGAGCCGTCCCTGAGCGGCCGGGCTCGTCGGCGTCCGGTCGCCGTCGGCAGCCGACGAACGCACACGCCCTCGCATCCGCACACCAGGTCAGGCACACCGTGCCGGAGCACACCGCCCCAGGCTCAAGTCATGCCCGTGGAGGGCGGCCCCATTCCTTTCGAATCCCAGTCCGACGAGGCAACCATGAACACTCGCATCCCCAGACCCGCTCTTGCCGCGCTTCTGCCACTCACCGCCACCGCCATGCTGGTCGCGAACGAACAGCCGGCCAATGCCACGGCGGCGACGCCGGCGTGGCCCGCGCACTTCGCGGCCCCCTACCTCCAGATCGGCCCCGGCACCGCCGGTGACATGGCCGACGACATGGCCACCACCGGTCTGAGGCATTACACGCTGGCTTTCCTCATCCCCCAGGATGGCTGCACGGCCAAATGGGAATTCAACGGTGACCCCGTCGGCGCCTTCAGTTCGGAAATCAACGCACTCAAGGCCAACGGCGGAGACGTCATCATCTCCTTCGGCGGAGCCGCCGGCGGCGAACTCGCCCAGACCTGCACCTCCGTCTCCGACCTGACCGCCGCCTACGCCAACATCGTCAACACGTATGGCGTCACCCGGCTCGACTTCGACATCGAAGGCGCGACCCTCGACGACACCGCAGCCAACACCCGCCGCAACCAGGCGCTCGCCGGGCTTCAGGCACAAAACCCCTCGGTCCAGGTGGACTACACGCTCGCGGTCGCCCCCGACGGCCTGCCCTCCGCACAGACCCAACTCCTCCAGGACGCCAAGAACAACGGGGTCAACGTCAGCACCGTCAACCTCATGACCATGGACTTCGGCGACGGGCACAACGCGCTCGCCGACGCCGAATCGGCCGCACAGGCAACCGCCCAGCAACTCGCCAATATCTACGGCGTTTCCAACTCACAGGCGTACCAGATGATGGGCCTGACGCCGATCGCCGGCAAGAACGACGACGACGAAATCTTCTCCCAGTCCGACGCGGTTGCGCTGGAGAACTTCGCCGCCTCCAACGGAGTCCAGGAACTGTCCTTCTGGGAAGTCGACGGATACGACAAGCCCACCGGCTACGCCTACTCCAACACCTTCAACCAGATCAGCACCGCCCAGGGACCCAATGTGGGCGCACGGACACCACGCACAGCACACTGACACCGGCTGAACAAGGAGGAGAAGGTCTTCCGAGACCTCCTGAGCCGGCGCATTGCACCGGCTCAGGCATCCACCCCGAACTGGCGCGAAAATTGCCATGGGCGCGGATGCCGGAGGCGGCCTCGCTGAGCGGGTAGGCGCACCCGCTCCCGCTTCTCCTGCTCCCTGGGCGTCCGTCCGCCCCCCCACGCGTGGACCGCATGACCACGTCGTACCGCGATGATCAAGAACCGTCACGGCCTGGGGGGTCTCCACGAGTTCAACCTGAGTATCCGACCACGGGCGGCTGCGCACCACCGGCGGCCTCGTATGTCGGGCACCCCGAGGGCAGCGGCGCGTGTGCTCCTGACGTCGCCGACCTCGGGATGTGAGTGGTGACGAACGCAGCCCGCAAGGTCAACTCCGTGTTGCAGTAGCCGAGTCTCACCAGCCGGTGTAGCGTCGTGATCAGCAGTCGTGGTTCCGAAGTGCCGTTCGCCCGTGATCGCAGTCACGGGCGTTTCTGCTGTTCAACGCCTCTCCGGACCAGGGCGATCACCTCCGGATCCCGCACGGTGCGGGGCCCGATACGAGTCCTCTCGAAGGAGACAGGCACATGGCTACAGGCACTGTGAAGTGGTTCAACGCGGAAAAGGGCTTCGGCTTCATCGAGCAGGACGGTGGTGGCCCGGACGTCTTCGCCCACTACTCGAACATCGACGCCCAGGGTTTCCGGGAGCTGCAGGAAGGCCAGAAGGTGACGTTCGACATCACGCAGGGCCAGAAGGGCCCCCAGGCGGAGCACATCCGGCCCGCCTGACGACGCACGAAGAAGCCCCGGCCGGTGCGTCCACCGGCGGGGTATGTGTCGGCCGCCGCCCCGCCTCCAGACCTGCGTGATCCGGACGGTGGGGCGTCGCTCCGTACGGGCCGGCTACTTTCTTGCTGTCCCGCCGAGAGCGTGCTCGAGACCACCGGGGCCTCTGCTCGGCCCCGGTAGCCTCTGACGCGGCTTCGCGGTCAGCGCACCCTGACCGTCTCGGCGGGCGAGATCATCTGCAGGTGGAGCTTGTTCGAGTTCCCGGTCCGTCGCGTGGAGCGCCCTGCGGAACCGCAGCGTGCCACGGTGCTTCGCCCGCACCGACGTGGCGACCACGCCGCCGTGGAACACCGCACCGCGAGCGCACTTCACCGTGCGCCGGCATCCGGTGGCCTCTCGCTGCTGGACACAGAACTTCGCAAAGAGGCCGTCGTCGTTCGAGACGCACCTCTTTACGTGGGTGGACGCGCGCGCCGACCTTCATGGTGTGCGGGCTCACCTTGAAGTCATGACTGATCTTCGCCGAGCCGCCACGGCGCTCACGCGCGGCGGTCCGGGACGCCGCTGTCTCGCCAGCCGCCGCGCGTCCGGCGGCGCGCCACCGGCGTGACCGCCACCGCCTCCGCGGCCGCGCTCGAGGACGCCCGGTTGCAGCAGAACCGCGACCGCGACCGCGAGGGCCAGGCAGACGACGAACGCGGCTTCGCCGAGGTCGCAGCGTGGGAGCGCAAGTCGCATGCCCTGGGTAGGCGCGCGGATCAGCGCAGTCCGGCGAAGAGGTCGTTCTCGGGTACGGCCGCGCCGGTGGTGTCCTGGACACGTACGAAGGTCTCCACGCCCATCAACTCGGTGAACCTCTTCTGGCCCATTTTGAGGAAGAAGATGTTCTCGCCCTGGCTGGCGTGCGCGGCCAGCGCATCGAACTTCTGAGCGCCGAACGCGGCGGTGTCCACCCAGGTGGTGATCTCCTCATCTGGAAGTCCGATCTCGGCCATCGCGGCGGCCTCAGCGGGATCCGGCTCCTGCCAGTCCCCACCGAACTCCCGCATGGTCTCCCCGAATCGCTGCATCATCGAGCGGGGCGCCGTCGTCCAGTACACCTTCGGTGTCAGCGCGGTCATCGTCAGCGCCGCCATCGTGATGCGGTTGGCCTGGATGTGGTCGGGGTGGCCGTAGAAGCCGTTCTCGTCGTAGGTCACGACCACATCGGGTTGGTAGCGCCGCAAGAGTTCCGCCAGGCGGGCAGCGCCCTCCTCGACGGGGGTCTTCCAGAAGGATCCGGGGGCGTCGTTGGCCGGCCAGCCCATCATCCCGGAGTCGGCGTAACCCAGCATCTCCAGATGACTGACCTTCAGGACGTCACAGCTCGCCTCGAGTTCTTGACGCCGCATCAAGGCGACGGCCGCCGGATCGTGCCCGGGATCGCCCGGCTTGACACCCCCCGGTCCGTCACCGCAACTGCCGTCTGTACATGTCACGAGCACCGTGCGGATGCCCTCCGCCGCGTACCGCGCGAGGACACCTCCCGTTCCGGTGGCCTCATCGTCGGGGTGGGCGTGCACCGCCATGAGCGTCAAGGGCCAGTCATTCATGAAACAGTCCTCCTGTGTGAAAACCTCGATCCGAGTCCGCGGCGGGCGTACCACGGACCCGGGGTCCCGGACAGCGTGCGGGCGGACGGCTTTTTGGTCTCCTGTTTCCCGCCCCGCGCGGCGCCGGTCCCTCGCCAGTGCAACAGTGCCGGCCCTACCGGCTGTTCCCGCCGCGCACGGGAACACCCCTGGGCCTTGGTGCTCGTTCCGGTGCATTTCGCGTCCGGACTTGCGACTGTGGGAACCCAGGCGCCGATGTTCAGCGGTGACCGCAAGAATCCACGCATGACCGACACCACTCAGGTCCCCGCAGAGGGGCGGACGACCTGGCCCGGCTCCTGGCGGCCGTGCGTCGTCTGAGGGCCCCGAGGGCGAAGGGTCTCTGCCAGATAGCGCACGGGCGAAGCCTAGAGGGCCGCTGGCGATATACGTGACTCTCATAACTGGGTGAGTCATAGCTGGGCAAGCATGCGGTCGGAGCTGTTCGAACGAGGCCCTGCCGTGCACGGCTCGCTTGAGCATTTTCAGCCGGTTCACATGCCCTTCGACCATCCCGGAGGGACCGTGACCCTCGTCGCGGCGACCGCCACTGACCTGAGGGAGGACGGCGCCGGCTCATAGGCCGCCTCGACAGCGCGCAGGTCGCCTCCTCCTGGTGCGGAGGAGGCGACCTGCGGTGTGTGGCGGGCTACTTGAACCAGTAGCGGACGCCGTGGTGGTGGGAGCAGGTGCCCTGCGAGTGCCGCGAGTAGGACAGTGAGGCGTCCACGCACTTGGCGGTCTCGTACTTGTCCTTGGGCTTTTGGTGGTGCGTCCAGCCGCACACGCCGGTGGTGTGCTGGATGCAGTGGTGAGCGGTGTTGGTCGACGGCAAGGTCGCCGCGAACGCGGCCGGTGCGCTGAAGAAGACACCGGCCAGGGCGACAGCCACGGCTGGGACGGCAAGACGAGCGCGCAAAGGAACCCCCCTTTGGAGTCGAGCAAGTGCAGCGGGACTCTATCCGGGTTTCAACCGTCTACGTAACGTTTTGGATTGTCGGACCCGGCGGCCGGCCGGTTGTTACTGACTTCTCCGTTCAGTCGCCGGGGTGGTTGACGGCCCGGTCTGGGCGAGGCCTCCCTCGATGAGGTATGGCTGACGTGGATGCGGGGCATGCCGCTGCGAACGGCCCTGACGAGGTGGTCATGGTCGGCGAAAACCACGTTGGCAGTGGACCGCGCGCACTGGTCCTGGTCATGCTCACCTCCGCCGTCCGAGGGGGCGGAGGATGCCGAAGGCCAGGAGGCGTGCATCGCGCCGTCGCTCCGGGCGCCTCGGCCGTACGGCGGGCAGAAAGCTGCCTACCAGCACGATCAGCGTCAGGGCGAGCAGTGCGGACCCCGCTTGCTCCGCCGCCGGACGCAGTCCGGCGGGGCGGGGGCGGCACGGCACGGCACGCTTGGCGCCCGGGAATCACGACCACGACATCGACGCGCAACCGTGTCGCCGCCACTGACCAATCCAGGCGCAACCTCAGAACCCGGGCGTGTCCTGCAGCTGGCGTATATGTCGGAAAAGCCTACTGAGAGGGTCGTTTTTCTGCCACGATTGCCCCGCGTTGCCCGGACTTCGGCAGGCCAACGGACGGGTACAGAGCGGGGGAGGCTCTGGTGGGGGCGGAAAATCTGGAACGCGCTGTCGCGGAGGCGATCGAACGGAGCCGTCCGGTCGCGGCGGATCTGCGACGCGAGATCAACGGGCTCGTCGGCGGGCTCATGCAGGGCGTCGGGCACGACCTGTCCGGCGGGTCGGCCGGGTCCGCGCCGCCCGCCTCCGGCGCGTCGTCCCCGCCCGGCGCCGATGGGCTCCGCGCGTACGCCGACGACGTAGTGCGGGCCGTCGTCCGCGAATTGGAGGAGCTGACGAAGCGCCGGCTCGGTGACGAACTCGGGACGTTCAACCTCGTCCTGTTCGGCCGCACCGGTACGGGCAAGAGCAGCCTGACCGAGGCGCTGACCCAGGGTTTCGGCTGCTCGATCTCTCCTGACGGCGCGTCCGACTGGACCACCGGCGTCGCTCCGGGCCAGTGGCGCGGCTGCCGCGTCGTCGACACCCCGGGCACCAACGGCTGGGGGCGGACGAAGTCGCGCTCGGAGCTGGAGGAGACCGCCCGGGAGACACTGGTCTCCGCGGATGTGGTGATCCTCTGCTTCGACAGCCAGAGCCAGCAGGAGGGGGAGTTCGCCAAGGTGGCCGACTGGGTCGCCGACTACGGCAAGCCGGTGGTCGCCTTCCTCAACAACCGCAGCTCGATGTGGCGCTTCCCCACCCGGGTGCCCCAGCAGGAGATCCGCCGCAGGCTCTCCCGCTCCGTCGCCGAGCACGCCGAGAACATCCGAGACGAACTCGCCCGTATCGGCCTGCACGACGTCCCGGTCGTGGCTCTCAACGCCAAGCGGGCGGTGTTCGCCCGCGCCTCCCTGCCCTACCAGGGGCCCGACGCCGACAGCCTGTCGAAGCACCGGGCCGAGGCGGGTTCCATCGACGTCCTCCTCGACTGGTCGAACCTGCCGGTCCTCGAATCCCTGCTCGCCACGGCCCTCGGCCGGGACGCGGTCGGTCTCCGGCTCGGCGCGCTGGTGTCCCAGATCGGCGGTGCCTGCCGGAATGCGGACGACAGGCTCCGGGTGCACGTCGAGGAGCCCGCCCTCCGGCTCGCCGAGCAGACGGAGATCCGCATCGAAGGCCTTGCCATCCGGCAGGTACGGGCCGCGCGCCTCACCGACCGGGTGGTCGAGTTCCTCGACCGCGGACTGGGGAGGGCACGGCGCAACGGCGACCCGGAGGAGCGCAAGGCGCTCGCCGAGCGCCTCGACCGATGGACGGAGGACCCGGGCCTGCAGGCGGTCGTCGAGCAGTGGTGGGCCGAGTCGGCCGACGAGATCACGGTCTGGTGGCGGCGCACCGCCCACTCCTTCCGCCGCCGCCTGGGATCCAAGGCGTTCGCCCGGACGGTCCCGGAGACCGGGGTCGTGGGGGACCTCCGCTTTCTGAACGGCCACCCGCGCCGCGAGCGCCGCAGGAAGGCAGCCCAGGGGTTCGGCCGGGTGGGGGCGCTGATCGGGAAGGCCGCCGACGGCCCGGTGATCGCCCGGGTGGCGACGTGGTTCGGCCGGAGCCTGGAGCCGGCCTCGCTCGCACGCGGGGCGGTGCTGATGGCGAGGACGGGAATGGTCCTGTCGGTGGCCGGCAGCGTCGTTGACGTCTACACCCTGGTCCGCAATGTGAAGGAGGACCAGGAACTGGCCCGGGGCCGGCTGGCGGTGTCGGTGACCCTGCGGGAGTCCGGCGCCCGGTGGGCCGAGGTGATCACGGACGGAACCGAGGACGAGCCCGGCCTGCTGTCCGGGCTCGACGACGACTGCGAGGAACTGAGCGCCCGCGTCAAGGAGACCGACGAGCGCGCGGCCGTGTACACCCGGACCACGGACGCGCTGCGGGACAGGATCGGCACCATCCGGGAAGTGATCGCCGACGCGCTCGCCCACCTGGGCCACGAGCCCGTCGGCCACTCGGCACGGCAGCACACGGAGGGGGAGCGATGAGCGAGACCGAGACCGAGAGCGGGACCCCGCCCGTCAACGGGGGGAAACCAGCGGCACCGGGGAGTGGATCGACCGGATCCGCGCCGCGGTGCGCACCGTCGCCGGGAAGGGCGTCACGGACGAGGTCACGGCCCTGTGGGACGAGTTCAGGGACACCACGGCCGTGAGGGTGACCGTCTACGGCCCCTACGACTCCGGCAAGTCGAGCCTGGTCAAGCGCCTGCTGGTGGAGGACGGGACGGCCGTGCCGGAGAGCACAGCCTCGACCTCGTCCTGCGCGACCTGCGCGGTCAGGTCCGCTGGGTGGTCCGCAGCCTGTACCAGGGCCACCTGGAGAAGAACTTGGGCATGTCGCTCGACCGGGCCGTGGCGGAACTGGGACAGGTGGAGAGGCTCGCCGGCCAGCGGCGCAAGCTCCGTTACTACTACCGCAGCGGCGTCGGGTTCGCCGACGCCAAGCACGTCGCGCAGGCGCGGGCCTCGCTCCAGCGGATGAAGATCTTCGACGCGGTGCTTCCTTCCGTGCTCGAACTCGGCACCCTCGTCTTCCGTGAGATCCAGGGCGCCCGCCTGGAGGCCCGGGAGGCGGAGCGGCGCAGCGAACTCCGCGGCAGGCTCGGCAAGACAGCCGACACGATCGTGGACCGCGTGCTCGGCGCCGACGAGGACCGCCCGGACTTCGGCTGGAGCACGGCGATCGCGGAGGTCCGGACCGGTCTCGAGGAACTGGCCCGGCCGCTGCGGTCGATGACGGACGTCCTCGACGCGCGCGGGAAGGAACTGGAGGCCGGAGCGGCCGATCTGAGCACCCTGCTGGAGCGGGCCCCGGCACGCGCGCACACGGCGTGGGACGGGCGGGTAGGACCGGAGGAGGAAGGGGGAGGCCGATGACACCGGGGGAAGCGGGACGGGACGGCCCGGAGGGATACGAGACCGCCTGGCGCGTGGTGCGCTCGCTGCGCCGGGTGCCGGAGTGGCGGCTCACCCCGGCGCAGTGGGAGGCGGTCGGCGCCGCGGTACGGGACATCGCCGGGCTCTGGCACAGGGAGGACCGGCGGGGCCTGCGGGCGGCGGTGGGCCGGCTGGAACTGGCCGGGCCCCGGATGGTGGTGACCAGACACCAGGACGAACCCCTGCGGCCCCCGCCGGTGGGGCTTCCGGAGGAGCTGAACGAACTGGTGACCTGCATCGTGGCGGAGGCCGGCGAGCCCAGCGGGACCGGTGTCGCGTCGCCGGGCGGCGGTGCGGAGACGGACGGACGGTGAACCGTTGACCGCCGTGGTGCTGCGCCAGGCCCTGCTCGACCACGAGTTCTTCCACGTCGGGCCACGCGGCCTGGAGGAACGGGCGGCCACCGGGGTGCGGGGAGCGTGGGACGAGTGCGGACGGTCGGGCATGGACCGGCCGGTGTCCGGCGTGCCGTCGACCGACATGGCGCCGCTGCCCGGCGGGCCCGCCGGCGGCTACCGGGTGCTGGCCGCCCGGCAACAGGAGGGCGACGGCATCCGGCAGGCGCTGCTGTACCAGACCCACGACGTGCTGGGCGCGGCCGTCCTGCTCGCGCCGGACGGTGACGGAACCCCCGGCGGCGAGCCCTCCTGGCGGCTGCTGGAGACCGCCCGTCCCCCGGCAGCCGCGCCCGGAGGCCTGGGCGCGGCCCGGGTGCTGCTCGGCATCACCGCGCACCCGCTGTCCACGGGGGACGACCTCGCCCGAGTGGGCGCGCTGCTGCCGGACCTGGTGGCCGGAGCGCGTCCGGGCCGGTGGCAGTACGACGGCCGACCCACCGGCCAGGGGTTCGCCGTCTGGGAGATACCGCAGAACGCCGATCCGGCCGCCGACGCCGCTGCGGCACCGCCGAGACGCCGTCTGGTGGTGCTCGCCCCCGTCGCCCTGGAACGGGAACTGGACGCCTGGGCCTGGCACAGCCGCGACCGGCTCGCCCCACTGACCCGGTACCTACTGCACGCGGCGAAACTCCGCTACCAGGCGGCGGTGTTCGACGCGAGCCGGCACCGCGAGCTGCGCCGCCGGGTGGAGGAGGCCACCGACCGGGCGCGGACCGCCTCCCGGCTGCTGCGAGGCAATCCCCGGACCGCGCTGCGGGAGGCGCTCGACACCCGCGCCGTGCTGGTCGGCCTGCGCACCGACACCGACGGGCTGATCACCGCCGCCGCCCGGCTGCGGGTGATGAGCCGCACGGTACGGATCGCCCGCGCCAATCTGGCCGCGGCCGTGGCGGGCGGGGCGGTCGTGCTCCTGCCGGGTGCCGGCGACGTCCGGGACACGGGCGGCGCGAGCCGCCCCGCCGGTGCCGAGGACATCGGGGACCTGGACAACCCGTTCGGCAACGACGAACGGCTGGGGCTGGGCCTGGAGCGGCAGCTCGACGACGACGCCGAGTACCTGGCCGCGACTCTCGACTCCTCGGCGGAGGTGGCCCGGGAGGCCGCCGCGCTCGTGGAGTCCCATCTCGCCGACCATCGGGCCCAGTTGGCGCTTCTGCAGAGTTCCCTGCTGGGAGCGCTGCTGATGAGCCTGACCGTGGTGCAGGCGTTCGGCTACCGGGTGCCGATACCCGGGCCGCTCCAGGCCCCGGTGATCGCCGTGCTCGCGGCCCTCGCGCTGCTCCTGCCGGTGGCCGCGGCCGGCTGGTCGCGCAGCACCGTGCGGCAGGGCCCGTTCCGGGCGCTGACCCACACCCTTCCGGCGACGGTCGGCGCCGCGGTCGGATGGCTCCTGGCGACCCTGGCCGCCGAGTGGGCGTACGGCACCGGGCAGCGGGCCGCCTGGTCCACTGGCGCCGCCGCGACGGGAGCGGTCGCCGCGGTGGCCGTCGGACTGCTCGCCGGCCGGCGCGTGCGCCGGTCGGAGGGGTCGCCCGTACCCGGAACCAGGCACCCCCGGATCCCGAACCACCGGAACGACTGATCGGCTGGAGGCCGGTATGGGCGCCGTCCGCTGTCTGAGGGCCCGCAGGAAGTACGAGGAGGGAGTGGCGGCCGGGCGGGCCGGCCGCTGGGAGGAGGCCCGGGCCGCCCTCACCGACTCCCTCGGCCTCTTCACCGCCGAGGGCATGACGCACCGTGTCCCCGTCGTGCTCGAACCCCTGGTCACCGCCTGCATGTTCGCCGGCCGGCTCGACGAGGCGCTGCGCCACGCCCAGGCGCTGCGCGATTTCGCGGACGGCAGCGACGATCCCATGGACCGCGGTACCTGGCTGGGCAAGTACGGCGAGGTGCTCAGCCAGATCGGCCGGTACCCCGAGGCGGCCGAGGTGCTGCGGCAGGCGGAGCGTGCCCTGGCCGGTACCGCCGACCGGGAGGCACGCCAACTGCGCTGGTCGTGCCTGAGCGACCTGGGCAGCGTCCTCGCGTACGCGGGGTGGTTCGGCGATGCGGAAACCGTACAGCGGCAGGCGTACCTGCTCGGGGAGGAACTGGGCAGCCGGACCAGGATGGCGTTGTCGGCGAGCCAGCTCGTCCTGGCGGTCAGCGGCGTCGGCCACCCCGAGCGGGCCCTGGAGTGGGCGGAGACCGCGGTCGACTGCCTGGACCCCGGGGAGGACAGCGCCGTGGTGGCCGAGGTACAGGGCAACCGGGCGCTTGCGCTCGCCGCCGCCGGGCACCACGACGAGGCGGAGGAGGCGATGCGCCGCGCCTTGGACGCGGCGGGCGACGTCCCGCTGCTGCGCTCCCAGGCCCTGCAGGTGCGCATGGAGACGACCCGCCGGGCCGGACGCCTCGACGAATCGGCCTCCATCGTCGACGAGTTGCTGGCCCGGCTCCCCGAGGACCAGTTCAGGCCGAGGGCCATGGCCCTCAACCACCGTGCCGTGATCCGCCTCCAGCAGGGCCGGCCCGCCGAAGCCGTTGCCGACCTCGAAGCCGGACTCCGCCTCAAGGAGCAAGTCTCCGACCAGCGCGGACTGGCCACCGGTCACCTCAATCTGGCCCACGCCCACCTCCGCGCCGGTGATCCCGCCGCCGCGCGCCGCCACACGGAACAGGCCGAGCCGCTCTGGGAGGCGCTACGGCGCGCGGGCGCCGACGAGTCGGGCGCGGTCGGCCTCTTCGAACAGCATTCCGTCGCCGTCTACCAGATCAAGCAGGAAATCGCCCTGGCCGAGGGCGATCCGGCCGGCGCCCTGGCCGCGGCAGAACAGGGCCGTTCAGGCCCGTTGAGCGCTCGCGTCCGGACAGCCCGCCCGGGCCGGGAGTCCGTCCCCGGAGACCCGCCCGGCCCGGACCGTATCCGGCGCCTCGCGGCCCGGACCGGCGCCACGGTGCTCCTCTACGCCACCCATTTCGACCTGGCCGACGCCGGCTTCCCCGCCGTCGTGCCGGGCGCCCTCCACCTGTGGGCGGTGCTCCCGGACGGCCGGATCCGCCACCACACGGCCCCGGACTTCGATCCCTCCGTGTCCGGGGGGCCCGAGCCGCGCGACGCCGCCGAGGCCGTACGGCTGCTGGAGCGGCAGGCGGGCGACGAGCGGGTTCGGGCCGAATGGGCCCGCGTCCTGCTGGAACCGGTGGCCGACCTGCTGCCACGCGGATCCGGCGCCCGGCTGGTGGTCGTACCGCAGCGGTCCCTGTGGTCGGTGCCCTTCGGGGCACTGCCGCTGCCCGGCGGGGAACCACTGATCGAACGGTGCTCCGTGACCCTCGTACCGTCGCTGCACGCCCTGGAGATGCTCACCGTCGAGGACGCCTGGGCCGCGGGCCCGCCGGGCGGCGCTCCGGAGGACGTGCTGGTGGTCGGCGGTGTCGAGGGCGGCGTGGCACCCGCGCCCCTCGACGGATCCCCGCAGCCGCTGCCCGTCGTCGCCCGCCACACCGCCGAAGCGGTCGCCGCCCTCCACGGGGCGAAGCCGATGACCGGCCGGGTCACCGTCCCCGCCGTCCTCGCCCGCCTCGGCACCGCCGACCTGCTCCACTTCTCCTGCCACGGCCTGGTCGACACCCGCCTCCGCCTCGACCAGCCCCCCGGCGCCCTCGCCCTCACCCCCGTCCACGACACCGGCGCCGCCGCCTCGCCCGAAGAGCAGGGGCAGCTCACCACGCCGCTCATCACGGCCACTCCGACCCGGGCCCGGCTGGCCGTTCTCGCCTGCTGTGCCACCGGGCAGGGCCTGATCACCATGGACGGTGTGCTCGGGCCGGTCCGTGCCTTCCTCGCCGCCGGCGTGCCCACCGTCGTCGGCACCCTGTGGGAGGTGCCCGAGGGGCCGACCCACGAGGTGATGGTCCGCTTCCACACCGAGCTCCGCGCCGGCGGCGACCCCGCCGAGGCCCTGCGGCGCGCCGTCCTCCAGGCCCGCAGGGACTGGGAACTCCCCGAGATCTGGGCGGCGTTCACCCTCGTCGGCTCCCCGGGTCCGGCCCGCCCGGTTCCTGCGCAGTCAAGCTGAACCGTGGTTCAACCGGGCCGGATGTCCTGAGGCCCGCGGTGGACTGGCAGATAGGTGCGCTGCTGCGGGAAACGATCACAATGAGCTACTTCAGAGTGGCCACCGATGGGGTGACGGGCGGCAGGGCGTGACAGGCGAGGCTCTCGGGCTGCTGAGCGAGATGTCTCACGTCCACCTGCTGGTGTGGCGTCGTGGTGGCTCGCTGGGCCCGGCGCATTCCCCTGTAGCGGCGGGCCCAGTTCTCGTCCTGGCTCTCCGCTCCCGCTGCGAACGGCACGCGGAACGGCCCGTGTTGCCGGGGGCGGACCATGCATGCGCACGGCGCGCCCACGGCCTCCGAGAAGAGCGCAAGGCCTGGAATCCACCGGCGATCGTGACACTCCTCGGCCTCCAGCAGCAGTCCTTCGCGCGCGGTGCCTCACCCCCCGAATCCGCTGTGGGTCCGGGAGCCGGCACCGGCCGCCGGTTCATCACCCAGTCACATTCGCCCTTTGGTTCGATCACCGAGCAACAGTGTCGTACCCTCTGCTAGTCCTATCGCCTGCGTGGCGGAGAGCCACGCCAAGTGGGGGGAATTCAGCCCAAAAGTGAGTAGAACTGCCGGGCATCGCGCGAGTCGGCGCGGTGCCCTTCTCGTGGCCGCCGTCGGCGCGATCACCGCGCTGGCCGGAACTCTCGTCGTCTCGGTCGATACGGCAGGCGCCACGAACGCCCCTCCGGCGTACACGTCCGCGATACCGGACACCGCCCCGCGTCCCCCAGCCGCCGCGCCGCACTGGACAGCCTTTGCGGCCAAGCAGTTCTGGACCGCGCAGCGCATGGCAGAAGCAAAGCCGCTTCCGGACGCCAAACCGCGGACCGCGGGCAAGGCCGCCCACCCCACGCTCCAGGGGCTCGTCAAGCCGCCGGTGTCCGGTGGCCCGAACGCCCAGGACCTGCGCGAGGTCCCGATGGACGTCACGCCGACCGACACCGCCGGCCCGACGGACACACCCACCGGCACCTCGACCCCGGATCCCTCCGCCACCGCTACGGACACCCCGACCGCCGCGCCGACGGGCACCCCGTCCGCCTCCCCGAGCACTTCCCCCAGCGCGTCGGGCTCAGCGACCCCCACCGCCTCGCCCAGCCCGTCCCCCACGAGTGCGGGCGCGACAGGTCCCGCCAGCTCGTACTTCGGCGGGCTGCCGATGGTCGGCCGGATGTACATGCAGACCGGCAGCGGCTCCTACTTCTGCACCGCGAGTGTCATCAACAGCCCGCACCACAACATCGTGCTCACCGCCGGGCACTGCATGGACGGGCGGGCCGGCGGCGGCTCGCTCGCGTTCGTCCTCCAGTGGACCGCGGCCAATCCCCAGCCGTACGGCATCTTCCCCGTCGCCACCGACTCCGAGGGCCGCAGCCGGGTCTGGATCGATCCTCGCTACTACGACCGCGGACACGTCCAGGGCGCCCCGTGGGACGTGGCGTTCGCCCAGGTCGGCGCGCGCAGCGACGGCAAGCAGGTGCAGGACGTGGTGGGCGGCAACAACCTGGCCACCGGCCGCGGCTACGTCTTCCCCAGCATTCGGCTGGTCGGCTACCCTGGCACCGCCTCGCAGCCCCTGACCTGCGACAACAACACCACGCAGTACACCCCGACCGACGGCACCCCCGGCTCGTACCTCCGGATCGCCTGCAACGGCTTCGCATCCGGCACCAGCGGCAGCCCGTTCCTGGAGAACTTCGACCCGACCACCGGCACCGGCGACGTGGTCGGCAGCATCGGCGGCTGGGACACCGGCGGACCGACCGACGACGTCTCCTACAGCTCCTCCTACGGCTCCGACGTGCAGAACCTGTACCAGGCGGCGGTCGCCGGCACCACCCCCGCACGTCCCAATGTGCTGCCCGGCGCCTCCACACTCACCCATGCCACCCTCGTCACCTCCGGCTCCTTCACGCCCTCGCCTTCGCCCGATCCGGACAAGAGCGACATGATCGTGCGTTGGTCGGACGGCGAGCTGACGCTGTACCGGGGTGGTGGCAACGGACGGTTCGACAAGGAAATACGGCTCGTCGCGGCCAACACCACCTGGACGAAGGCCGTGTCCATCACGGCCGGCGACTTCACGGGCGCCAACACCTACGACCTGCTGGTGCGCTGGAGCGACGGCAGCCTCACCCTCTTCCCCGACGTCGACGCGCGCGGCCTGCACAGCCAGATCACACTCGCCAAGCCGGGCACGCTGTGGCAGCACGAGGTCACCATGACCGCGGGCCGCTACACCACCGACGACCACTGGCCCGACGACCTGATCGTGCGCTGGTCCGACGGCGAGACCACTCTCTACAAGAACCTCAACTCCACCGGCATCCACAGCGAGGTCCGGCTCAACCCTCCCAACTCCACCTGGACGCACGCCACATCCCTCACCTCCGCCGACCTCGCCGGAACCAACGAGTCGGACCTCGTGGTCCGCTGGTCCGACGGCGAACTGACCCTGTACCCGGACATCAACCAGTACGGCTTCCACGGAGAGGTGCGACTGCGGGCCGCGAGCACGCTGTGGACCCACGCCACGCTCACCACGGCGGGCAACTTCACCAGCACCGACAGCCGGCTCAACGACTACCTCGTGCGCTGGTCCGACGGCCAGCTGTCCATGTACCAGGACAGCGGCAACAGCCTCGGCACGGAAGCCGTACTCGCGACCGCGTCCGGCTCGTCGCTGCCGTACTACCGGCGCTGACCACGAAGTCCCCTGGGCCATGGACCAGGGGACTCCTGGCGGTGCGTCACGAAAGGTGTTACCGGCTCCTTCGCGGACCGCGGCGGGGCACGCTCGGTTTCGGCTGATGGGAGCGGGGTCGGCGAAGATGTTTCTTCCTGGCCCCGCCGCCCGTCCGAACGCCGCTACGACCCAGCGTTGGACCCGCATCAGCTCACCGTCAGCTGACCTGAACGGTGACCGGCGAGGAGTGGAACGTGCCGGACTTGGTCGCCACCCGCACCTGCTCGGTACCCTTCTTGGTGAACGTCCGCTTGATCGTGTAGGTGCCGTTCTTGTTGACGGCCGCCGTGGTCTTCAGCGTGGTCCACTTGCCGTGGTGCTGGTGCTGGAGCACCAGCGTCGAACCGGCTTTGATGCCCCTGACCCGGCCGGTGAACACCACGGTGTTGCCCACCTTGACGGCCTTGTGGTTGGCCGAGACGGTGATCGAGCCCATGGCGGTCGGCGTCCGCGACGGCTTCACGCTCGGCATGCCGGTGATGGAGGGCTTGGGGGGCGGCGTCCCCGTCGCGGCGACGGCTCCGGCCGTACCGGTCGACAGCATGGCGGCGGACAGGGCACCGGCGGCGAGCGCACGGGCGCTTCGGCTTTGGGTGGAGCTCATTGATGGGTCTCCTGTTTCCTCGGAGTCCCCCCTGGTGGCGAGTCGGCCACTCGGGGCGGCTCGCGCATCCAGGCTGGCCCGAGGGCGGCTGAGCGGCATGTCGAAGCGGGCGCGCGAGCCGTTGAAACGTCTATCGATTTCGGCAAAGCCGCAGGCTGGGCAGGGGTCTCCAGCCAATCCCCTTTGCCCTTTCCTTGCAATTTGTCACTGAATCGGATGAATATCATCACAATGGGTGATGGCGGTGATGGCGGGTGACGCCGGGACTGGCATACCGAGGGCGGAAAGCTGCTGGGCCCGCTGGGGGAGACCCTGTTGCCCGGCGGCGGTGCAGTCGACCGCGGCCTCCCCGCCCCGCCGGCATCGGCGTCCCCGACCGCATCCGGTCGATTCCGGGTGCGGTCCCCGGTGAGGCCGCGCCCCCGGCACGCCCGCCTGTGCTGCCGCGCCCCCCAGCACCACAACGACCGGCTGCCCCGCCCCCGCCGCACGCCCCAACGCTGGTGGCCGTTCGGCCGCCGGCGCTGAACCGTGCACAGCCGACAGCCGGTCCCTGTGAACGCGCGGCGTCTGGGCGCCACCAGTCCGCCCCCGGTGCTGTGTCAGGTGCGTGATCTGGGCAGGCAGCTCGCCCGCCCAGGACTGCTTCGCCGATCTGGGCGGCATTTTGGATCACGCCCCCACAAACGGGATGTCCCGCTCTTGATTTCGGAGCGTGTTGGTCTTGGTGGTTCCGGCGGGCTGGCAGCTCGGGAATCGCTGGTCGGCCCGTCACTCGTACCGGTACTTCAGTGAATCCGCCTCCGCCTGCTCGATGTCAGCGATCGTCAGCTCAGGCATCCGCAGCTGAGCCAGCGTCACCTCTGCCGAGGACGGCTGGGCGTCCGTCGGCAGCCACTGCTCCGGCTTCCAGGCCCCGCTGCGCAGCAGCGACTTGGGGCAGTGCGGGTAGACCTCCTCGATCCCCAGCACCAGCGCGCTGGCCGGCGGTTTGCCCACCGCGGTCAGCTGCGACAGCAGCTCCGGGCGGGTGGAGACGCAGGCCCGGCCGTTCACCCTGAGCGTCGTGGTGCGCCCTGGGATGACGAACAGCAGCCCGGCCCGTCCGGTGGCGACGACGTTCTGCAGGGTGTCGAGGCGCTTGTTGCCGGTCGCGTCCGGTATCGCCACCGTCCGTGCGTCCAGGACGGCGACGAACCCGGCGGGGCCGCCGCGCGGGGAGACGTCACAGTTGCCCTCGGCGTCCGCGCTGGCGACCAGAACCAGCGATGAGCATCCGATCAACCGCCGGGTCTGTTCGGTGAGTTCGGTCATCTGCTTGCGTACGGCCGCGTCGTTGGGGAGTTCGTAGACCCGGCGCAACGCCTGCTGGTCGGACACGGCGTCGAGGCGGAGCGAGTCGAAGGCACTGCCGGCAAGGGGTGTTGTCATGACTCCGACCCTAAGGGGCCGACCTGCGATTGATCTTGGTCGGTGAGTGTGGGGACATAGAGACACGCCAACGCCGAAGTCCGGCAGTGGCGCCCGCTCCAGCGGTACACCGGCCGCCGCGAGACCTGCGATTCACCTCCCATCGCCGCTTTGGGTCTCCGACCGAACCGACAAGCGGTCCACCCGGCACAAACCCAGCACCGAATTGGTGCACGTGAGGGCGTCGGGCGAGGCCGACGGTACGTTCTTCCCGGGCACAGCCATCCTGCGGATCTTCGCGTCTCCGCCGGATTCGGACGTCGCGGCTGGTCCTCTGGGCCTGGGTTTCCTGGTCGACGACCGCCACGTGATCACCTGCGCGCATGTCGTTGTCGCGGCGCTCGGCTTGACGCAGGGAGTGGGCCACGGGAGAGTGCGCGCCTGTACGTGGACCTGCCGCTGCTGTCCGAGCCGCGCAGCCCGGCACCGGCGATTACGGCACGCGTAGTGCTGTGGGGCCCCTCGCGGGCCGAAGGCGGCTTGGATGTCGCGGTGTTGCGGCTGGGCAGCGTCGTGGCCGGTACCGGTCCGGCACGGCTCCTCGACAGCGAGCCGGAGGCGATGCGCGGACACGCCACCCGGATCGTCGGTTTTCCCGAAGGCCGTAGGCAGGGAGTCTGGCACGAGGGTGTCCTGCGCGGATCGCGTCTCCCGTGGCTTCAGCGGCAGCCCCGTATGGGACCAGGACCTTGGCGGGGCGATCGGGATGATGGCCAGGGCGGATCTCGGTGAGCCGGCCGCCGGCTTCATGATTCCCGTCGCTCAGCTGATCGCGGTCTGGCCCCGCTGGCCGATGTGGCACGGCCTCCCTCGCCGTTTCGCAGCCTCGAACCGTTCGAGGAGGCGCAGGCCGCGGCGTTCTTCGCCCGGGACGCCGACAACTACCGGCTCGCACAGGTCGTGGCGGAAGAGCAGCGGACCACGCTGGTGGGTCCATCCGGCTGCGGAAAGTCCTCGCTGCGGAGAAGTTCGCAGACAGCTCCGTGGTGGCAGACGAAGTCGCCCGCCATGGGATCCGACAGGTCGCCGCACGCATCTTGCACGTGCAGCACGCCAGGCAGCTGCTGATCGCCATCGACCAGTTCGAAGAACTGCTCGACGAGTAGGTCTTCGTGCCCGGCGACATCGACGCACTGGCCGAGGTGCTCGGCCCGACGTCGCCGCAGACGGTTTCCGTGCCGGCTGTCCTGCGCACGGACTTCCTCGGCCCCGTCATGAACCATCCTCGCCTCAATACTGGTCATCGAGCCTCTTCAGCGGTGACTCTCCAGGGTGAGGACCGCCTTGGTCGTTGACGTGAGGCGGTTGGGGCTGCAGCGGGCGCAATTCGCTACGATCTTCGATCTAACGTGATCAACTTCAAGTAGTTCCCCATCCCTGCGATCACGACTCCCCATGGGGACGGCGAATCCGTAGGTGTGCACTCGGCAGGCCATGACCGGCCTCTACGATGACCCGATGCGCCAGCCCGCCGCAGATCCGTACTGGAACACCAACGTCGCCCGGCACCCGGGCATCCTCCGGGCTGTTCCCGAGGGGTGCGGCGAGGCCCTGGACGTCGGCTGCGGGGACGGGCTGCTGGCACGGAAGCTTGCCGGGCGGGCGAAACACGTCACCGGGATCGACAAGTCGCCGGACATGATCGCCTGCGCACGCCAGTCCGCCGCTGGTCAACCGCAACTCACCTTCGTCGAGGGAGACTTCCTCACCGCGGAACTTCCCGGTGCTCAGTACGACTTCGTCTGCTCGGTGACCACGATCCATCACATGGACTTCGAGGCGGCCCTGGTCCGCATGCGCGAGCTGCTGCGGCCTGGCGGCACGCTGGTGGTGGTCGGTCTGGCCCGCGAGGCGAGCGTGACGGAGTGGGCCGCGTTGATCGCGGCTGCCCCGATCGTGCGGATCACGAAAACGCTGCGTCGCGCGCGTGGCCCGCAGGGCATGCCAGTCGCCGACCCGCAGATGAGCTATGGGCAGGTGCGGGCTGCTGCCCGGCGGCTGCTACCCGGCGTGCGCTACCGCCGGCATGTGCTGCGCCGGTACTCGCTGACCTGGGAGAAACCCGTCCGCTGATCTGGCATCGACAGGATCGTCCCCGTCCGCAAAAGCCGGCTTCACCGTCGCGCCCCGGCGCCGTTGCCTCCGCTGCCTCCGAGGCCTGCCGGGGGATGCGGTGCAGCGGTGCCGGCACTTCCCCGGTACCGTGCGGGGGGCGCTCATGCCCCGGCCGTGGCTCAGCCGGATGATCCAGCCATTCTGGCGGGCCGCCAGGTGGACATGTTCGTGCAGTGCTGTATCAGTGTTGCCCGGGTTCACGCGCCGTTGGCGTAGCGCACGGTGTGGAAGAGCGTGCCGCGGCCAGCGTCGGAGGCGAGGCGCGACCTGGCCGTTGGCCAGCACGACCATCTGCAGGCTGCCGCCGAATCCGGCCATGGCCACCCGGATCGGCATGCCTCAGTGGCGGGGAGTGCCGGTTCAGGCGACGAGGTCATCGCCGGTCGGTTTCCCTTCGTGGGCTTGGGCGAGCGCTTCTGCAGAGCGGTCTGCCCAGTCCGCGGCCAGGGCGGACAGGGCGGCGCCGGAGATCGTCAGGAAGGTGCGGCGCTCCATCGCTGTTCGCAGAGCCTCTCTGCCTCTCCCACGTCTCCATCCAGTCACTCAGCGCACAGGACTGCTGACTCCCTCGCGACGGCGGGACCCCTGCGGGACCCGCTCCAACCCGTCGGCGTACTCAAACAGTTGCGCCCATCGTCATGGTGTCGCGGCAGGCGGCGGCAGTCCCGCTCGAGACGGAAAGGGGAGGATCTCGCAACCCTGCGCCTATGCCGTCGAGCAGCGGCCTCGTTCAGTGCACCGCGATGCCGTTCAGCGGCCTCATGCCCGCCGTTCCGCCGCCCCCTCCGGTTCGCCCCCGGCCCAGGGATTGGTGGACAGGGTGTGCACCGCGCCAGCTCGGCAGCCTGTGGGTTCTGTGCCTGGATGAGGAGAGGATCGAGACGGTGAAGAGGCTCGCCAGACGGCGCCCCACCTCCCTCCCCGATACTTCGCCATCAGCTGGACGAAGTACTTGGTGGTTGATCGACACGGGTCGAGCTGCCCTCCTGAGCGACGGCCCCGGGGGGATCTGGCGAGTACTTCGCCGAGTTCCCGGACGTGGATCTGGTAAGGGAACATAGACCAACGCTCACCTTTCTTCTTGAGTGAGGCACCAGCCGCCTCCGTACTCACAGGTGCAACGCGAAGTCAGCGGCGACCAGAGCCGCTTGACGATCTGTCAGGAAGGGATATCACCATGTCCTTCGCCAAGATCATGCTGGCCAAGAAGGCCAAGAAGAAGGAGTGCGGCGCCGCCGGCGAGGCCAAGCACCACAAGAAGAAGCACCACCACCGCAAGCACAAGAAGGCCGCTGCCAAGTAGCACGGCGTCGCGGAACACGATCACACAGGCAGGCCGTGCCGGGATCCGTTCGTGCGGCACAGGCGCGCGACGGATCCCGGTACGCCTTCGCATCGGGTAGTGCCCAGGAAGCATCGGTCATGCACACTGCAGCACCCGCCACCATGCCCGTGGCCGGATCCGGGGCGGGACCCGCGGCCGGCGCCTCGTCCCGGATCCGGCACGCCCGTATCTCTCCCCTGGCCGCGTTCCGGACTTTCTGGCCGCTGGTCAGCGTCAACCGCGCGGCCATACTGGCGTCCGCCGTGCTGCTGCTGGTCTCCGCCGGGTGCGACGCGGGCGCGATCGGCATCGTCGGCGTCCTCACCGATGACGTCCTCACCCCCGGCGACCTCACCGCTTTCTGGGGGCCCGCCGCCCTCTGGCTGGGGCTCGCAGTGGCCGGCGCGGTCGCCTCCGCGGCGGGTGGCTATCTCGCCGGATGGACCAGCGAGCACTTCCTGCTCGGCCTGCGTGACCGGGTGTTCCAGCACCTGCAGCGGGTGCCGCCGGACGCCCTGGACCGCTTCGGCACCGGCGACCTGGTCTCCCGGCTGACCGGAGACATCGAGTCCGTCGAGTCACTGGTCGCCTCCGCGCCTGTCGAACTGATCACTTCCGCCGTCGGAGCGGTGGTGTTCGCTGTAGCGGCCTTCTGGACCAGCTGGCAGCTGGCCCTGATCACCCTGGCCGTCGCCCCGTTGATCTGGTTCGGCGCCCGGGCGTTCGGCACCCTGATGCGCTCCGCGACCCGCGCCGAACGCGACAGCAACGGCCGGCTGGCCTCCCTGCTGGAGGAGAGCCTGGCCAACATGCCCCTGGTGCAGGCTTACGGCCGGCAGCAGGCCGAGCACAGCAAGGTGCACCGCGAGGGGCGCAACTGGATGCGCGCCGGCCTGCGGCAGATCCGGCTGTCGTCGGTGTACGGGCCGATGGGTGAACTGGTCGAGACGCTCAGCGTGCTGGCGGTGATCGGCGCCGGCGCCTGGCAGATCTCCGAACACCACCTCAGCGTCGGCGGACTGCTCTCCTTCGCCGCCTTCCTCGGCTATCTCCACCCGAAACTCCAGGAACTCGGCGAGCTCGTCGTCAGCGCCTCCTCCGCCACCGCCGCCTGCGAACGGCTCATCGAGGTCCTGCGCACCGGACCCCTCCCCGAGGCCGCCCCCCGCGAGGACGTCCCGCCGCTCGCCGAACCGGTCCGCGGGGCTGTCACCTTCCAGGACGTCGGCTTCTCGTATGCCGGCGGCGGACACCCCGTCCTGGAACGCGTGCACCTGGACATCGCACCCGGCCTGCTCGTCGCGGTCACCGGACCCAGCGGCACCGGCAAGTCCACCCTCGGCAAGCTGTTGCTGCGATTCCACGAACCGTCCCGGGGCCGCATCCTTCTCGACGGCCGGGACATCGCCGAACTCCCCCTCGACGAGGTGCGCCGCCACATCACCCTGCTTCCGCAGGACAGCATGCTCTTCGACGGCACGGTCCGCGACAACATCTCCTACGGCCGCCCCGACGCCACCGAGGCCGACGTGCTCGCGGCCGCCGTCGCCGCGGATGCCCATGACTTCGTCAGTGCGCTGCCCGAGGGTTACGACACCCCGGTCGGCAAACGGGGCAACAACCTCTCCGGCGGCCAGCGCCGCAGGATCGCACTCGCCCGCGCCATGCTCCGCACCGCCCCCGTGCTGATCCTCGACGAGCCCACCGCCGGACTCGACGATGCCTCCACCGCGCGCATCATGGCACCGCTGCGCCGCCTCACCGCCGGTCGCACGACCTTTCTCATCACCCACGACCTGCGCCTGACGGCTCAGGCCGACCTCGTGCTCCACCTCACCGACGGCATCGCAGCCATCACGACCCCGGCCCGGTCATCAACAACAGGCGTGCAGTTGGAGGACGAGGCGGCTTGAGAGCCGACGTAACCGGGTCCACCTCGTCGACGGCG
Organism: Streptomyces sp. NPDC001153; assembly: GCF_053598315.1. NCBI lineage: Bacteria > Bacillati > Actinomycetota > Actinomycetes > Kitasatosporales > Streptomycetaceae > Streptomyces > Streptomyces sp. NPDC001153. Next base: position 95,606 of record NZ_JBSFJZ010000018.1, on the reverse strand, counting down.
GTGTCGCGCCGGTGGCCCGGTCCTCGCGAGCGAGTACGTCGAAGAATCCGGTCTCCGGCCCCCGTGAGGGGATGCTCGCACCCTCTGCTATGGACCGTGGTGGTACACCACCCCGGGGTGCAGGGCTCCGGACGTGGCGAACAGTTGGGGCACCGTGACCAGGACATAGCCGCGGGACTGGAGGGTGCGGACGATGGTGGGCACCGCCGGCGGGGTGGTCGCGTACCGGTCGTGCAGGACGACGATCGCGCCCTGTCGTACGCGAGCCAGCACCCGGTGCTCGATCAGGCGCGGGTTGTGGTTCTTCCAGTCCTTGGCGCTGACGCTCCACATCACCACCGACATGTGCGCCGCACCGGCCGCCGCCCGAACCTTGTCGTTCCAGGCTCCGAAGGGCGGCCTGAAGAGGGTCGGGCGATGCCCGGTGACCGAGGCGATCTGCGCCGCCGCGGTCGTCAGCTCATGGTCGATCCGGGCGGTCGGGAGGCGGGTGAGGCGTGGGTGAGTGACCGTGTGGTCGCCGATCGCGTCACCGTCGCGCTGCTCCCTGAGGACGACGTTCCGGTACTGCAGAGCGCGCGGTCCGATGAGGAAGAAGGTGGCGACGGCATGCCGACGCTCCAGTGCCCCGAGAATGGGCACCGTGTAGGGGGTCGGACCGTCGTCGAAGGTCAGGGCGACACACTTGGTGACCCGGCAGTCGAGGACGGGAGCCGATGTTCCGACGGCGGACGCGGAGGATCCGGCGGGCGCGCGGGGGAGCGCGGCGGCGGTCGGTGGCGAGGCGAGTACGGCCGCGAGCGCGCATGCGGCTGCTGCCGTCACCCTGCACCGCCACCCTGTCCTTGCAGGCATGGCAGCCACCTCGATGACATACGGCGACCCTGTCTTCAGGGTCGCCGGTCCGGCCGGATCCGGCATCGCGGGATGAGTGTGAGAAACGCCTGAAAAAGCTAAGTTCTTTGTAAATCTCCTGGTAGGAGGGCTGGGTGTAGATCTCCGCCTCATACCGGTTCTTAGCTTTCCCGCCGTCCGCGAAGTCCGACAGCGGAAGTCGGTCTGGAAGCTGACCACCACCGACAAGGAGCGGGGCGGCGGCCTCAGGCTGAGACGGTCATCTGGGGGATGTCGATGAATGCCGTGCCCTGCAGGAGCTCGGTGAACTCGCCAAGGCCCGCCTCAGCGATGAGGCCGCCGGCCAGGAGGACGGGGTGGCCCGCCGGATGAGCGGGCGCCGGCGGTCCTTGGCGAGCCGACGCCCGCGCTCGTTGATGAGAGCCGTATCGACTAGCGGATGCATGTGGGGGTCGAAATACTCCAACATGTTCCGCGATTCGACGAACGAGACCCCGAGTTCCTCCTGAAGAAATCTGAGAAACGCAAGAGGGGTGAGGTGTCGAGGGTTCCGCCGGGTCAGGTATTCGAGAACCTCCAAGAAGGCTGCATCCGCAGCGACAAGATCTCCCAGCGTTTCATCGTCCACGAAACGAACGGCGGCCTTGGAGTCCTTGGCGGCCGCGAGTTCACGCCCTGCACCACACCCGGTTCGAGGAGGCGGTGCGCGACCTGATGCGCCGTGAGACCCCGCCGTGGCCCGGGTCGTCGCCCTGGTGCGCGCTGGATTTTCAGAAATCCAGTCACTTCGTCATGCCGCGGAACACCTGGCGTTCGAGCCGTTGCCGGAGACCGCGAAGAAGCGGACCATCAAGACCGGCAAGAACGCAGGCAAGCGGCACCGGCCCCGGCGCACGCCGCGGTCCATCAAGGCGCAGGGCGAAACGGGGGAGTCCTCGTCGATGACCTTCGTCCAGCCGCCGTGGTTGCTCTTGGCGACAGCCGGTATGCCGGCGGACCACATTGGTCATGCCGGCCCCCGAGCCTCCGGCCGCGCCGCAGGGCTTTCGCAGCGGACGCCTTGGTTTCCGCCGGGCGTGCTGGTGGTGCGGAGCGGGAGCAGGGCGTTGTCGTCGGTGTGCCCGCCCTGGGGCCGGCTGTGGTGTACCAGGTCGTCGATCAGCTGGTCCAGGTCGGATACGTCGGTGTGGGCGAGGTGATCGGCGAGGCCGGCGGTGGTGCGGTCGGTTTCCCGGGGACTTCGACCAGGCCGTCGGTGTAGAGGGCGAGGAGGGTGTTCGCGGGAAGGGACGCGGTGGTGAGGGGGCACAGGGCGTCGGCGTGGATGCCGAGGAGTGGGCCGGGTTCGACGGTGAGTACGGCGGTGTGGCGGTCGGGGCGGCGCATGAGTGGTGGTGGGTGGCCGGCGCTGGCGAGGGTGATCTGGTGACGTGGGAGGTCGATGTGGGTGTAGAGGCAGGAGACGAGGAGGTCGGGTTCCAGGTCTGTCAGAACGCGGTTCGTACGGGCCAGGACCTGGTCGGGGGTGGCGCCGGCGGTGGCGTGGGCGTGGACGGCGGTGCGGACCTGCCCCATGAGGGCGGCTGTGGCGGTGTTGTGGCCCTGGACGTCGCCGATGTCGGCCGCGGCGCTGTGGTGGTTCAGTCGGATGACGTCGTAGAAGTCACCGCCGATGTCCATGCCGTGGCTGGCGGGGAGGTAGCGGGCAGCCACGTCGAGGCCGTCGATGAGGGGCAGGGTCCGGGGCAGGAGCGTCTGCTGCAGTGAGTGGGCGAGGTGGTGCTTGGTGTCGTAGAGGCGGGCGCGGTCCAGGGCCTGGGCGATCAGTCCGGCCAGGGAGGTCAGGACGGCACGCTCGTCCGCGGTGAAGGTGTGGGGCCGGTCGTAGGAGAGGATGCAGCAGCCGACCGGCTGCCCCGAGACGATCAGCGGGAGGAACGCCCATGCCTGTTTGTCGCCGAGCCGTGGTGCCTGCGGGTAGCTGCGGGCCATCTCGGCCGGGTCGGCGAAGAAGGAGGGCACGCCGCTGGCGAGAACCTGCCCGGCGGGCGTGATGCTGGTGTCCAGGGGCAGGCCGTCGAGGTGTTCGATGACTTCGGGCCGGTAGCCCCGGTGGCCGGTGATCTTCAATCGTCCGGCCTCGGCCGCGGACAGCATCAGGCCCTGGGCGCCGAAGGCGGGCAGGACCTGGGCGGACACCAGGTCGACGACATCGCGGACGCCCACAGCCTCGGTGAGGGCCGCGGACAGGTGCATCAGCTGATACAGGCGGCTCACCCCGACCGGCCCGCTGGCCGTAGGGGGCGGACGGGCACCAGGGCCGGTGGCCGGTTGGCGAGCGCGGTCTGGACCACGCGGACGCTGATTCCGTCGGGACCGGGGAAGAAGTAGAAGTCCAGCCAGGTACCGGCCGGGCGCAGGGCATGGAAGCACACGGGCTCGCGGCTGAGAAGTGCCGTCTGGTACTTGTCCCCGTAGGCCGGGTCGTCCAGCCAGGGCAGGGCCTGCCAGGGCGCCGGCCCAGCAACTGATCGGGATCGCAGTCCAGCAGGCGGGCGGCGCCTGAGGTCACGAAGGTGATCCGCTCTTTGGTGTCGAGGGCGAGACTGCCCCCGGGCAGGCGTTCGGCGAAGCCGACCGCGGCCTGCGGGCGGCGGGTGTCCAGGTCGTGGATATGCACCAGGCGCGGCTGCTCGGGGATGACGGGCTGCTCGCCGGCGGCCTTGAGCAGGCCGCTGATGCGGTGGGCGGCGTACATGGTGCGGGCGCGTTCGCGGTGGCCGGCGCGCGGGGAATGGCCGGCGGGCCACAGCAGCAGGGCGCCGCAGCACGTGCCGGGGCCGGAGATGGGCGCGGCAGCCATGCAGAACCGGTAGGGCTGCGGGGTGGCGGCGCGCGGATAGCAGCGGGCCAGCTCTTCCAGGCCATCGACCCACACCAGGCGGTCCTCGCGCCCGGCGTCGGCCACCGGGTCCGGGGTGGCCAGCGCGACGCGCGTCCAGGGCTCGGCGTACTCGGGGGGCAGGCCGCCGGTCACCACCAGGCACAGCACCTGCTGCTGGGCATCGAGCAGGTAGATGCCGCCGACCGCAGCCCCGGTACGGCGCACGGCTGCGACCAGCGCACCGTCCAGAGCGTGCCCCGACGCTCTTGCGTCGGGCCGGTCACCGCGCCGGGACATCGCGCGGTCCCGGTGGGCCTTCGGCGGTACCCCGGCGGATGGAGCGGGCGCGGGTGGCCTCCCCGCTGATGCTCGGCGCCCTGCCGGTCTGCGGCCAGCCGGCACCGGCCTCCGGCCAGCCGGCACCGGTCTGCCGGTCTGCCAGCACCGCCAGACGCACCAGATGGCCGGTGGGACGGGGGACGCGGGCGGCAGCGGTGCACTGGGCGGCCCGGTCCGGCACCCCACCGTCACGGGCCGCTGCACCGGCCGCCTCATGCGCGAGCTGCGCCAGGAGCGCGGAACCGGCGGTCACCAAGGTGCGGCGGGCCGGCTCGGCCCGGCTCCAGCGACGCCGGGCATGCCAGGCCGCCTGCCGGCACGCAGCACGGCAGTATTGACGGCCGCTGACCGGGGAATCCGGCAGGGCCGCCCCGCACCGGACACAGCGCGCATCACCCATACCAGGACACTACGCCCGCGCCATAGTGACGGCGGCCCCCAACGGCCCCCGGGCGCAGGAGGTACGCGGGCGGCCGGTTCAGACGCCGAAACCGGGCGGGCAAGCGATCGCGCCCTGCGGCACGGGCGGCTGCGGATTCAGCAGCAGAGCCATCAGGGCCGCACCCGGAACCTCGACAGGGGCCGGGATGCCTTGGCGGGACGCCGGGACGAACCCGAAACGCGGCCATGGGCCCGGTCGCGCCGGAGGCTCAAGGCTGCGGACTCCCCGTTCTCCACCAGCCCGTACCCGACCTCAGCGAAGCAGCTCATTGCCGAAGCGCGTGGGCCGCCGCCCACGTCCGCTGGACCGGCTCACGCACGGAGTGCAAGTCGCAGCAGGATTTTTGGACCGCTGGGTCATGCGCAGCCATTCCTCGGAGCGGTTGACTCCCTTCCACCGGCGGGCCACCACGGCCAACGGTGGCCCTGACTGAGCGTGACTCCGGTCCCCTGGCGAGGGCCTGGCCACCACCGGAGCCGGCCGGACGCCGAGAGACCCACCAACGGGAGGATGCCGTGGATGACCTCGTCGGGGCATGGGCCCTGAGCAGCGTGACCGTGGATGACCTCTTCGGCGGTGAGGCCACCGGACCTCAGACGCCGTTGGGAGCGCGGCCGCACGGGATGCTGCTGTATGCGGCGGACGGCTGGATGAGTGCACTGCTTGCCGGTGGGGACGAGGTTCGGCCGGCTGCAGGGGTGGCCCGCGCTACGGATGTTCCGGTGTTCTCCGGCGCTGCGGTGGCGTACGCAGGCCGCTGGGAACGCAGCGGAGACCAGGTCAGGCGCCACGTTCTGGCCAGTCATTACGCCCCGTGGGTCGGCCGCACCTTGACTCGGCGCGCCGCGCTCGACGGTGACCGGTTGCTCCTGCTCGCGGAGACGTCGAAGGGGCAGCGGCTCCGCCTGCAGTGGTACCGCGCCGACCCGAAGCCCGCGCCCGGAACGCCGCCGCCCCGGCGGCAGGCCAGCACCTGATTCCCCCACTTCCTCCCCTTGTCCAGCATTCTTGATGGAGACAGCGATGCGCACAGCGAACCTGCACGGCCGGCTGGCCCTGATCTTCGATGACCGGGCGGTCGATGTGGAGGAGGCCAGTGGTGGCCGCTTCGCAGCCGATCCGCAGGCGGTGTTCGAGCGGTGGGACGAGTTCCGCGACTGGGCTGCTGATGTCTCCCCGGCCGGGGGCCGGCCGGTGGACCAGGCCGCCTTCGGGGCGCCGGTGCCGCGCCCTCGTCAGGTGTTCGCCATCGGGTTGAACTACGCCGATCACGTCGCCGAGTCGAACCTGCGGACTCCCGAGGAGCCTGCGGTCTTCACCAAGTTCGTCACCTCCCTCACCGGCCCGTACGACCCGGTGGCGCTGCCGAGCCCGGTGGTGGACTGGGAGGTCGAGCTGGTCGCGGTGATCGGCCGCCGTGCCGAGCAGGTCCGGGCAGAGGACGCCTGGTCGCACGTGGCCGGGCTGACAGTGGGGCAGGATCTGTCCGAGCGGCATGTCCAGCTGCGCGGACCGGCTCCGCAGTTCTCGCTCGGCAAGTCCTTTCCCGGCTTCGGCCCGCTGGGACCCGTGCTGGTCACTCCGGACGAGCTGGAGGACCCGGACGACGTGGGCATCGGTTGTGCTGTGGACGGGGAGACGATGCAGCACTCCCGCACCAGCCAGATGATCTTCCCGGTTTCGGAGCTGATCGCCCGGCTGTCCGCGGTGTGCCCCCTGCTCCCCGGCGACCTCGTCTTCACCGGAACGCCTGCCGGAGTCGGCGGCGCCCGCGAGCCGCGCCGCTTCCTGGCGCCCGGCCAGGAACTGCACAGCTGGATCGACGGCATCGGCGCTCTGCACAACCGGATGGTTTCCGCGTCACCGCTCCGCCCGGCCCCCCAGTAGCTTCTCGTCCCGCACTTCCTCTGGAGTTCCCCATGGCCCTGCACCGCCTCGCCCGCATCACCATCGGCGTTCCCCAGGTGGCAGAGACCTGTGCCTACTACAGCGAATTCGGCCTCCAGCCGCTGGAACACGGCCGCTTCGGCACCGTCGACGGCGGTGAGCAGTTGCGGATCGTCCACGCGGAGCGCCGTGCCCTGCACGAGCTCGTCATCGGTGCCGACGACCCGGACGACATGAGCCGCATCGCCGCCCGCCTGGAGCGGCTCGCGGTGCCCTTCACCCGCGACGGCGCCAGGTTGTGCGCCACCGACCCGGGCACCGGCGTACGAGCGGTGGTCGAGGTCGAGCCGAGGGCGGTTCAGCCGGCCGCGCCGCGCGAGTCGTCCAACGGGCCCGGCCGGGTGGAGCGCCCGGACCGGCGGGCGGCGGGCCTGCTGCGCGAGGGCCCGGTCCGGCCGAGGCGCCTGGGGCATGTCGTGCTCGGCTCGACCGACCAGGACGCCTCGCAGCGGCTCTTCACCGAGGGCCTCGGGTTCAAGGTCAGCGAACTGGTCCCTGGAGCCGCGTTCCTGCGCTGCGCCAGCGACCACCACAACGTGCTGGTGCAGAGCGCCCCGATCCCGTTCCTGCACCACTCCTCCTGGCAGGTCGACGACATCGACGAGGTGGGCCGCGGCGCCACCCGCATGCTCCAGGGGCACCCGGAGCGACACGTGTGGGGTCTGGGCCGCCACTTCCTGGGGTCGAACTTCTTCTGGTACCTGAAGGACCCGGCCGGCAACTTCTCCGAGTACTTCGCCGACATGGACTGCATCGTCGACGACCAGCTGTGGACACCGAGGGTCTGGGAAGACGCCCGCGCCCTGTACCGCTGGGGCCCGCCGGTGCCGCCTTCCTTCCTGGAGCCCGAAGACCTCGCCGGCCTGATGACCGGCGCCCACACCTGAGGGCCTGCGGCAAGCCGCCCTGGGCGCACCGAAGGAAACCTCGTGATCACCTCGCGATGGAGCATCCACATTCCCACCCGCACAGCCCGCCGGAAGGGGAGTCAGCTGCTCGTCGTCGACGCCGACACAGCCCACGAGGCCAGGGAGGCCGCGCTCGCAGTGGCACAGCGCCGGCCGGCCCTCCGCCACCGGCAAGGTGCGGCGCTGGACCTGGACCCGGCTGGGATCAGCCGGCGTTCCCCTCCCGAGCCGGGCCCTTCTCAGCCTGGTCCGCCAACTGCTTCACGGCACGCGTCCCTGGACGCCCTACGAACCAACTCCCCCAGAAACAGCCCACATCGATCACCCGTGGAAGGAAACACGTGCGCACCGATTCCCCCTCGCACACCTACACCGAGCCGCCTGCCCGGATCCGCGAAGCCCTCTCAGCCCGCACACACAAGATGGCGTCGGTCGAGGAAGTCCTGGCCGCACTGCCCGACATCCCGCCGGCCGAGACGAACCATGACGGTGAGACCGAGCAGCTGGACGGGATCAGCGTCGTGCACCGCTTCGTAGACGCCCCCGGCGACAGTCAGCAGGTGCGCTGGCACCTGGTCGAATGCGGCCCCGCCGACGCCGAGACCGTGGTCTTCCTGCACGGCGTCCCCGACTCGTGGTGGCAGTGGCACCACGCCCTGGAAGCCCTGGGCGGCACCTACCGATGCCTGGCCATCGACCTCAGGGGTTACGGCCAGTCCGACAAGCGCACCGGCGACTACCGGCAGGAAGGAGTGGCCATCCAGCTCCAGGCTCTGCTCGACCAGCTGGGCGTCGACCGTTTCAGCCTGATCACGCACGACCGCGGCACCCCGGTCGGCGACCACCTGGTGGCCAGGATGGGCGAACGGGTCGTCCGCTACGGCCGCGGCCAGCAGCACCTGTGGCACCTGCATCCCGACCTCCACCCGCAGGAGGCCATGTTCACCGGCCCCGAGGCCCGCACGATCCTCACCGACGCCCGCCGCCTGGTCACCACGGCCTACACCAGCCTCACCGAGCGATCCGTAGCCCAGGCCGACCTGGTACGCACCATCCAGGAGTTCAGCCACCCCGGCACAGCGGCCGCCGTGCCACGCTACTTCCACTCCTCCTCCTTCGACCAGGAGTGGATCGACCGCCGCACCCGCCTCATCAGCTCCTGGACCTGCCCGGTCCTGCTCCTGCAGGGCAGCGACGACCCGCTCCAGCCCCGCGAGTTCTACGACGACCCCGAGGTCCTCGCGAAGCTGCCCGCCGGCAGCGGCCTGCACCTCTTCGACTCCGGACACTTCTGGCCCTTCGAAGCCCACGAGGAAATGGTGGAGGTACTGCGCTCGTTCCTGGGCCAGTCCGTCTGACCCACCCGGACGACCGCACCGCGGCGGCCCCCGCGCCCCGGCCCCCTCGCCCCTGCGGCACCGGGGCCGGGGCGCGCCCCGCCTGCCCGCGGATCCCCCCACGCGGTGAAAAGATCACTCCTGACGCACCTCACGGCACCCACCCCAGGAGGCAAGATGTGACCGCCTACGACTGGGTGCTGCGGCTGCACACCCCCACCCCTCACGAACAGCAGACCCCAGCGGCCTGCTCGCCGCAGACACTGGCAGCCGCAGCCGCCGACCTGGGGCCCGGGCCCGTTCAATGGGCCGTGGACACCGCGGCCGCGATGACCCGGCGCGTCATCGAACGCGTCCCGGAGCACGGCGACGGACCAGGCCCCACCCTCACCCTGCGCCGCGCCGTCGAATCCGGCGTGCTCACGGCATTGATCACCCTGCGCCACGATCGCGCCCCGTCCAAAGCCGACATCCCACCCGACACCGTGGACAGCGACCGCGAATTCGCCCGGCGCGGCATCCCACTCGACCGAGTGCTACGGGCCATCCGAGTCGGACACGCAGAGCTGGCGCGCGAACTGGCCGCCGCCATCGAACGCGAAGTGCCGCCGGGCGACCAGCTCTCCGAGACACAGCGCATCAACGAGCGCTTGTTCGATCACGTCGACATGCACGCCTCTGTCATGGCGGAGGAGTACATCGCCGAGCGGGACCGCTGGAGCCAGAGCAAAGCCGCGGCACGCCGCGCGCTCGTGGACCGCATCCTGGCCGGCACGCCCATCGGTGATAGCGAGGAGGCGGAAGTCCTGCTCGGCTACCCGGTCCACCGCTACCATCTCGCCTGCATCCTGTGGCCCGCAGTGAGCGATCCGCCCGACACATCCGAGACCAAACTGCGTGCCGCAGTCGCCGACATCGCTCACACCATCGCCGGCGCAGCCACCTTGACCGTGCCGGCCGAAGCCTCGATCACCTGGCTGTGGATCGGCCTGCCCCGCACACCCACCAGCGGACTTACCGACCTGATCAAGGCCACCCTCACCTCACACCCCGACATCCGCGCCGCTCTCGGAATCCCGGCCCACGGCCTGGCCGGCATGCGCCAGAGCCACCTGTGCGCCCGCGAAGCAGGACGCCTCGCCCTGCTCTCCGGCAACCGCATCTGCGACTACCGGTCCGTCCGACTGGCCGCCCTGATCACCACCGACCAGGAGCAGGCCCGCTGGTTCGTCGACAGCGCCCTGGGACCCCTTGCCGCCCACGACCCGCGCACCACCAAGCTTCGCGAGACCCTCCAGTGCTACCTGGCCAACGGACGCAGTCTGATCACCACCGCCGAACAGCTCCACATCGCCCGCAACACCGTCGCCTACCGCGTCAAGAGCGCCGAGGCCCGGCTCGGCCGGACCACAGGCACCGACGAACTCGAACTCCGCGCCGCCTTGGAGGTGACCAGCCGCCTCGGCCACGCCCTCTGGCAGGCCGACGACCAGGAGCGGACGTGATCCTCGGCATCACCGCCGACGTACCCCACGTCTTTCAGCCGTTCGCCGGAGTCCTCGACGAGGCCGACCAGGCACTGGACCGCGCCGTCCGCATCCTCAGGCAGCACGTCCGCACCCCGGACTCAGCGACCGCCCCGGCGGTACGAAGCGGTCCGACGGCCTTGCTCCCGGCTACGACGATCCGCCACCGGCATCGCCAACGGCAGAGGTACGGGTCACGCGCGCGGTTACGAGGATGCGGTGAAGTCGAGCTCCTCCAGGGTGACCTGCTGCTCGAACTTCGCTCGCTTCAGGCGCCGTTGGAAGGCGACCATCTCGCGGCGGGCGATCTCCTCCTGGCAGAGAACCTGCGGGAACTCCAGGTGCCCGAGTTCGCCGCCGTGGGCTTGCGGGAGAGGGGCGTCCAGGGTCTCCAGCATCCCGGACAGCGGCAGGGCCTTGAGAGATTCCCCCAGGGCGGTGTCCAACATGCTCATCACGCAACACTGTCCTGACCCAGGTCGTCGCGGTCGCCGTCCGGCGTCCCGGGGGTCTCGACAGCGGCGAACAGGCCCTGGGGCGCGTGCAGGAGGGCCGCAGCGCCGGCGGGCCCGGTCTCCGGCTCGGGATCCGTCCCGGTGCCGGCGATCAGGGTGCCCTTGGTGGTGCGGTAGGACGGGTCCACGACCGTGAGGGCCTTGGCGCAGGCGGCCTCCAGCTGAGTCCTGCCGTACTTCTTGCGCAGGCCCAGGATCCCCTGGGCGGCTTGGAGCCGGGAGAGAGCGCCGCCTTCCAGCAGCGATTCGACAACCTCCCGGCAGGCGGGGCAGTCGGTCTCGTCGGTGCGCTTGCCCTGTTCAAGTGCCGTGTGTGCCTTGACGAGTTCACCGTCGAGAAGCGTACGCCGTGGACGCCCGGGGAGCCTCCGCAGGCGCCGGATATGCCACCCCCGGCGCTGTCGGGGGTGCCGGTGCCGAGGTCATCGGAATCACAGCCACTCGAAGACCGGCTCGCTTCTGTGTGCGCCTTGCGGGGCGCATCAGGAGTCACCTGGCGGGCGGAGTCGTGATCAGGTCCATGCCCGGGTAGCGGCCGGTGACGAAGCCCGCGGCTTCGTAGACCGGCTTCCCGGCCTCGCTGGCGTGCAGTTGGATGTAGTGGATGCCTGATCCGTGGAGCCAGCCGACCAGTTCGTCCACGATGCGGCGTGCGTGGCCGCGACCGCGGGCCGGGGTGTCGGTGACGATGCCGTCGAGGTAGCCGCGGCGCCCGTCGGGCCAGTGCGTACCGGGCAGATGGTAGGTGACCCAGGCCATGCCGCAGGCGAGAAGAGGTTCACCGGGACCGCCGCCGACGACGAGGCAGACGCAGTCGTCGCGGCGGTTGATTCGCTCGTCGAACCAGTCGCGGGCGATATGCCGCCACGGTGTGTCGGCCGGTCCAGGATCGATGCCCAGGCTCTCCAGCGCGACGGCGCGCAGCCGGATCAGTTCCGGAATATCTGCTGTGAAGGCCTTGCGAGGCTGCATGTCGCGGCTCCTCTTGTTGTTTCGGCCCGGTTCAGCGGGCCATGGTGAGCAGGACGCGACCGAAGGGCCGGTCCTCGATCAGATGACGCTGCGCTTCGGCAGCCTGTTCCAGCGGGAACACGCGGGCGATGGCGGGGGTGATGCGGCCCGCGCGCAGCCAGTCCAGCAGGGTCACGCGGGCGGCGTGGGCGACGTCCGGCGGGGTCGTCGTGAACGTGTAGCCGTAGGCGGTGGCGTTCTTCCATATCAGGTCGGTGATGTTCACCGTCCCTTCGGTGCCGCCTGAGTATCCGACGCCGACGTAGACGCCGCCGTGTGCGAGGGCGGCGATGCAGGGACCGAGCAGCGGACCGGCGACGCCGTCGACCACGACGTCCACGCCCCTGCCGTCGGTGATGCGCGCGACGCCGTCGGTCAGGGATTCTCGGGACAGGTCGATGACATGCTCGTAGCCGGCGGCGCGGGCGGCTTCGGCTTTGTCGGTGCGGCTTGCGGTGGAGACGGCCAGGGATGCGCCGAGTTCGCGGGCCACCTCCACGGTGCCCATGCCGACGGAGCCACCAATGCCTGGCGCCAGGACGGTACCGCCGGCCTTCAGCCCGGCAAGTCGGGTCAGGACGAGGTAGGCGGTGCTGTATCCGGCACCGGCGAACAGTGCGCAGGCGGCCTCGTCGCTCACCGCGTCGGGAATCGGTATCAGTTGGTGGGCGTCCGCGGTCAGTTGCTCGCGCCAGGTGCCGTCGGTGCGCCAGCCGAGCCCGCCGCCGCCGACCACGACGCGCGCCCCCTCCGCCAGAGCGGTCGTCCCGGGGTTGGTGATCCGTCCCACCGCGCCGCCACCGGGAATGTGGGGCGGCGTCTGGTGCAGGGAGGGGTCCATCCGCCCTGCCCTGATGGTGTTGTCGGCCGGGCTCACCTCGGCGTAGGAGAGCCGGATCGACGCCCGGCCGCCGGTGGCCGGTTCGGCAGGACGGTCCACGAGCCGCAGTTCCTCGTAGCCGCCGTGGCGTCGGTACTCGATCGCCCGCATGGCGCTTCCACCCCCGTATGTTCGGATCACGGGCCGTCCGGCGACCCTTGATGCTCCCAAGCCAATGAAACAGATTCTGTTACGACTGCACGCAAGGGCGGGCCCCGGCCGGCCTCGCTCGGCGGTTCAGCCGGAGCGGGCGGCCAGGGTGTCCCGCAGGACGTCCGCGATCGAGACCCCCGCGAGCTCCCGCCGGACTGCCTCCTCCGCGTCGACGTAGACGCGGCGCAGCGCGGGCTGGATGCCGCGGCCGACGGGGCACGCCTGGTTCGGTTCGCCGTGGTGCAGGGCGAACAGGGGCTCGTCGTGCACCGCGCGGTAGACGTCGAGCAGCGCGATGGACTCCGGTTCGCGAGCCAGCGTCCAGCCGGCCCCGGCGCCGTGTCGGACCGTCACCAGGGCCGCCTTCCGCAGATCGGCGAGGCTGCGCCGGATCACGACGGGGTTGGTGGCCACGCTTGTGGCGATCTGGTCCGAGGTGACCACGTCGCGCCCGCGGCCGTGCACCAGGGCCATCCAGGTCAGCACATGGACGGCGACCGTCATCCTGCTGTTCGCGCTCACGCCCTTCACCCCCTTGCTGTAACGATAACAGTTACAGCAAGAACTTCAGCCGGGGGTTCGGGTGATGCTGAAGTCACACCAGGCCAGGTATGCGGAGACGCCGAGGGCTAGCCGTGTCTCCCGGCTTCGGCACCCGTGAGGGTTTCACCGATGCTTGTAGAGTGATGGGGTGGCATTCATGAGCACCCCGCACTGCTGCTTCCTGTGACCGGAAGACGTTGAGGGCGATACCGTACGGCGTCGCCCTCCTTGGTGTGCCTGCTGCGTGAACCACGTTTCCGGCGCTGCCCGTTTCCTTCCTGAGGCAGCGACGCGCTGAGCGCGCATGCGGGCACGGTCTCTTCCCTTCACCTTCGCCAGGAGTGCCTCGTGCCCGCGTCGCTTCCCCCTGCCCTCGAACTGTCCCTCGACCTGCTGCGCTGCCCGACGTGTCGCACGCGTCGCCTGCGTCCCGACCGTGGCGCACTGCGCTGCCCGGTGGGCCACACCTTCGACATCGCCCGCCACGGTTACGCCGGCCTGCTGACGGGCATCCGCGCCACCAGCGGCGACGACGCGGCCATGGCTCAGGCCCGGGACCGGTTCCTGTCGACCGACACGTACACGCCCATCCGCAAGGTCGTGGCCGGCCTGGCGGCCGACGCCGTGTCTGAGCAGACCACGGTTGTGGACGTCGGGTGCGGCACGGGCTACTACCTGGCCGGCGTTCTCGACCAACTGCCCGGCGCCCGTGGTCTGGGGCTGGACACATCGGTGCGCGCGCTGCGCTCAGCGGCCCGGGCCCATGAACGAGCCGCCGCGGTGGCCTGGGACGTCTTCCGCCCCGTTCCGCTGGCCAGCGGAGTGGCCGATGTCGTGCTGGACGTGTTCGCCCCGCGCAACCCGGCCGAGTTCCACCGCGTGCTGCGCCCGACCGGCCGGTTGATCGTGGTCCGTCCCAGCGCGCGGCACCTGGCCGAGCTGCGCGGCCGGGTGCCTGCGATGGTCACGATCGACCCGGCCAAGGAACAGCGCCTGCATCGAGCGCTGGATCCCTTCTTCAAGGCCGCCGTCACCGAACAGGTCGAATACACCATGCTTTTGACCAGGCAGGAAGCCCTCGACCTGGTGGGAATGACGCCGAGCGCACGCCACTTGAGTGCTGCGGACCTGGATGATGACGCCTTCCTGCCCGACCAGGGCACCGTCTCCGTGCTGGCCACCGCCTACCAGCCTCGGTGACCACGAGCGGACGCATGCGCCTGCTGACCGATACCGCACCGGAATTCTGTGGAGAGCTCTGCCCCGGGAGCCGTTCGGGCCCTGGCAGATGGGTGTGGAAGCGCCATCGTAGGGGGGCCGGCGGCACCTACGTCTCCATAGCCGGCGAAAACCGTGGCCACCCACTCCTCCGACGGCCCCTTCATCTGCCTCATCCCCGACCGCCAGGGGACCGGAACCTTGCGGTCGACCCGCCGCGCACGGAGCCGCTGCCGCCGCACGGAAGCAGGCTTCCGGCCTCAAGCACCACCTGCTCAACCTGGTCGCCGACGTCATCGGTCTCACCGACGCCTACAGCTGCTTCACCAAGGGCGACGTCATGGGCTGCGTCAACACCGCCCTAGCAGTCGTCCCCTGGGGCAAGATCTTCAAAGCCGTCAAGGTCGGCATCGAGGCCTTCAAGGTCTGGCGAGCCCTTGACCGCGCCTACACCGCCGTCAAGGACGCCGAGGAAGCCGCGAAAATAGCCGACGGCGTCCCGGATTCGGAAGGCGCGATCGACGAGGCGGAGAAAGCCGAGAGCGCCGGCACGGAAGCCGCCGGCTGCGCCGTACACGGTTTCGTCGCAACGGCGGCGGTGCGCCTGGCCGGTGGCTCATCCCAACCGATCAGCCAGATCAAGACCGCGCTTTGCGCCGTGCTCATCCAGTTCGGGTTCGTCCTTGTTTGCGGTATCCATCCAAGATGTCCTGACGGAGCAGGTAACCGAAGCCGGAAGACTCCAGCCGCAACCCTAGCTGGGCCTCCCCGATACCAAGATCGGCCGCGGTGTCCGCCAGGTGCCAGTCGTTGGCGGCAAGCCTGCTCAGGAGGTGGCCACGACGAACCTGGTTCTCTGACAGGCGAAACGTCTTGAGGTAGGCGATCCTGCCCCTGTCG
Organism: Streptomyces sp. NPDC001153; assembly: GCF_053598315.1. Taxonomy (NCBI): domain Bacteria; kingdom Bacillati; phylum Actinomycetota; class Actinomycetes; order Kitasatosporales; family Streptomycetaceae; genus Streptomyces; species Streptomyces sp. NPDC001153. The sequence goes on along the minus strand of NZ_JBSFJZ010000018.1, from coordinate 80,148 downwards.
TCGCTGATGGCCTCACCGATGTGGTTCTCCTGTTTGGGGCGGAACGGCGGCAGGAAGCGGGAGAGCGTGAAGCGTCCCATCCGGAAGACCGACTGCCAGGTGTAGGCGTGTTCCAGCAGGCCGGTCGCCATGGTCGTGTCGTGGAAATGCGTCCAGGCATGCTCCTGTTCGGCAACTGCCGTGCGCAGGTCGGTCAGGGAGCGGATCTGCGAGTCAGGTATGCGGGCCCGGAAGTCCGGCACCGGCGGCATCAGCGTGGCGTAGTGGTGGATCAGTTCGCCGTACAGGTCCTGCAGGAGCGTTGGGTGAAGTGCACGGTAGTCGTCGGGGTGCGGGACCGCGAACGCGGCAGCGAGCGCGTCGGCGACGTAGACCATCACGCCACACTGGTTGGGGTGGATCTCGAAGATGCGCAGTGCGTCGGCGAGCCCGCGTACTTCGGCACCCACATAGGCTTCCTCGACGCGAGGAGAGAGTCCTTGACGGATCGCACGCTGCGACCACTGCTCCCACGCGAGGGAGGGGCCGCCGAAGTGCAGTGCCAGGTAACCTTCCAGTGCCAGGTGCATAGGGAGGAACCGCAGCCGGTCCTTGGCCTCACGGCGGGCCATTCTGCGGTGGAAGCGGAGGCCCATCGTGGCGGCGGGAGCCGAATTGCCGTCGGCGGAAAGCTGTGTGCCGTAGGCGGCTGCCGGCGTGCCGTCATCAGTCCACGTGGCGACGAATCCGTGCGGGATGTAGGAGATGTAGCCATGGCGCGGGCCGAGCTCGACCAGCCCGGCCACATCCCCGTAGAGCTGCGAGCCCAGACGGAGGTCGTCGACAGGCTCGTCACGCACGAGCGGCACCAGTCTGACGGCATTCCAGACCTGGGAGGGGCGTGTGGCCAGGCCGGTCAGGTCCAGTGTGGTCATCGCGCCCGCTCCTGGTGGTGTCCGCTCGTCATTCGGGCCGCGCGGGTGTGCATGTAAGTGATCAGTTCGGCCAGGCCAGTCCGGCCTTCCGCGAACTGGGCGAGTTCCACCAGTGCGGGAAGGTCCTCGGCGTCACGGATACCCGCGGTGGGCACCGTCGCGGACAGCCGACGCACGTCGAAATCGGCTGCGTCGTAGACGGGGTTGAGATGCACGATGCTGGTGCGACGCTCGGGATCGAGCCGGGTCCGCCAGATGCGCAGCACCTCGGCGGCCAGGCCGGGAGGCGCGTTGTCCCATCCGTCGGAGACGATCACCAGCCTGGACGGGGCGGTGTCCAGCGCGTCGAGGATCCGTCGGCCAACCGGCGTCGGCCCGTACGGATAGGTCAGCAGCGCGTCAGTCCGCCCAGAAGTCCACAGCCCGGTGTAGTCGCCGGCAAGGGCCGCCAGCAGATAGTGGCAAGCCAGGGCCACGGCCAGCGGTCGACGCCGCTTGTGAACCGAACCGAAGGCGGAAAAGCTGTCGTCCAGGACGGCGGTGACCTTGCCCCAGGTCCCGCGGTGGAAGCCGGCCACCCGGTCGGCGGCCGATTCCAGGGCGTGGGTCAACTCGGTACGCCGGCGCCGACGTTCCTCGACGGGCAGCGAAAGGACATAGGTAGCCAAGCGGGTCAGCGGCATCCCCGCCAGGTCCGCTTGTACCCGTGTAGTCCCACGTTTGTGCGCGGACTCCTGCAGCCGCATGGTCTCCAGGCGGGTCATCCGCGGAGCTATGCGCTCCAGGAAGACATCCCGGGGAATGCCGTACTTGGCGGCGAAGCCCTCGGCAACCGTATAGGGCAGCTCATACAGGGCGGCCTGCTCGTAGTGCGCGCGGCGCCACATCTCCAAGAGGGGTGTCGCATAGTGCGGGCGGGCCAGCGGCGCGAACAGGAACGTCCCCAGCTCTTCGGTGGCGGGGGCCACGTGTGCATGACGAAGGGCTCGCTTCAGGCCGCTGCGGTACTTCACGGCATCGAACGCCAGGTCTTGGCGGGCGGACAGCCAGTCACGCATGATCGCGCGGCTGCGACGGTTGTTCACCCTGGCCCGGCGCAGGGCGCCGAACAGTCCGTACACGCGTTGCGGCGGCAGCGTCGCAAGACGGCGCGCGATCAGACGGCCCTCGCTGCGGCGTTGCTCGGCCGTGGCCTCACCGCCGGTCTCCAGCAGCCGCCGGATGATGAGGACAGCGTTGTAGTCGTTGATGTCGAGGGCAAGGACCCCGGCGTACAGGTCACGGTAGTTCCCCAGCATGTACGCATGGAGAAAGTCCAAGGACAGCCGCTGCTCGCCCGCGTCGCTGTGGAATTCACGCTGGCCAGTGGAGGTGATCGCCGCGTTGACGAAGAGCAGCACGTCGTCGGCTGCGACCAGGTCCCCGTACGAATCCATCCACATCTTTCCCCAAGAGCGCTGACGCCGGCCGGGGAATGGGGGCACGAGCTGCGAATCATTGCTTCAGAGGCAGGTTCCGGAAGTCGCACCGGAGTCCCGCGGCCGGCCACAGGACCGTAACAGAGCAGGCCACAAGCCCTCCACCCACTTCCCCCACCTCGCTGGCACGGGGCGATCCCCAGACGCCGACAAGGTGCGAGGGCGGAGTTCCGCAACCGGCACTCCGAGATCGAGCCGTTTGTCCATCTCAAGCCGGAAGGTCGTCCACGGCCTGGCGGCCGCCGTGGATCTCGCGGTGCGGGGAGGTAACACGTCCACGCCGCCGCCGAGACTGCGACCTTGTCGTGGCTCTCGCCCGCATGTCCGGGCGGGGCAAGCGGCCGGTGGACCTGGTACTGCTGCTGTTCGTTCGACGGTCTCCCAGTGCAGGAGGCAACGGACCGCGCCGACTTCCGTGCCGCCGCGCCGGCGGCGCGATCAGCCTGCTGTTCGGCCTGTCCACCGAACGCCTTTGCCACCTGACGCCTGAACACCTCAAGTTCGGTGACAAGCACGCCCAGTTGGTCCTGGGCCGCCCCCTCCGTCCGGCTGCCTCCACGGCTCGCCCAGCTGCTTCGGCAACTTACCGAACGGCCCCAACCGCGTCCGCAACTTTCGCGAGCCCACCCAGGCCCTCGGTGGCTCTTCCCGAGCCTGGTCCCGGGCAAGCCGATCTCGAGGCACGGCATGACCACCCAGAAACCCAACCCGCACGGCACCCTGGTTCGCACCGCGCGCGACAACGGGGCGCTTGCTGCCCTCGCTGCTGATCTCCCCAGCCCGATCCTCGCCGACGTGACCGGGATGCACCGCCACACCGCGCTCCGCCGGGTCGCCTACGCCAGACGTGACGAGGCCGAGTACCTCGGCGCGAGAGCTGAGGACAAATCAGGAGACGTCGTTCCAGGCGTCGACTAGCCTCGCGAAGTTGTGCTTCGCGCCTTCAGGAGGAGACCTCATGGCCCAGCCCTTCCCGCCCCTCGAACCGTACGCGCGCGGTCTCCTCGATGTCGGTGACGGAAACCGGATCTACTGGGAGACCAGTGGGAACCCCGATGGGAAGGCGGCCCTGTGCGTGCACGGAGGCCCCGGCAGTGGAGGGCGCCGTGGCAGTCGCAAGATGTTCGATCCCGAGGTCTTCCGGATCGTCCTGTTCGATCAGCGAGGCTGCGGTGAAAGCCGGCCTCACGCCTCCGACCCGTCCGTCAGCCTCGATCACAACACCACCGACCACCTCATCGCCGATATGGAGCGGCTGCGCGAGCACTTGGGGATCGAACGCTGGCTCCTCTACGGCGGCTCCTGGGGCTCAACACTGATCCTCGCCTACGCTGAGCGCCATCCCGAGCGGGTCTCCGAGGTCGTCATCGTCGGCGTCACCATGACCCGGCCGGAGGAGACCGACTGGCTCTACCACGGCGTCGGACGCCTGCTGCCAGGACCCTGGGAGACATTCCGCGACGCACTGCCGGAGGCGGACCGGAGCGGCAATCTCGTGGCCGCCTACAACCAGCTGCTGAACAGCCCTGACGAGGCGGTCAGGGAGAAGGCGGCGCGGGACTGGTGTGCCTGGGAGGATGCTGTCATCGCCCACGAGGTACTTGGTCATCCGGGCGCCTACACAGACAAGACTGACCACGCACTGATGGCCTTCGTCCGGATCTGCGCGCACTACTTCGCGAACGATGCCTGGCTTGAAGATGGACAACTGCTCCGTGACGCACACCGGTTGGCCGGTATCCCAGCGGTGCTGATCCACGGCCGACTCGACCTCGGCAGCCCGTTGAAGACCGCGTGGGAGTTGTCCAAAGCGTGGCCAGACGCGGAGCTGAAGGTGATCGACGACTCCGGACACACAGGCAGTCCCGCGATGCAGGACGCGATCCTGGAGGCGATCGCGCGGTTCGGCAAGAGCGGACGGTGATTGGCGCTGCTGCGCCGTGCGCTCCAGCGAGGGCCACTCAGCGATCGTTGCCAGCCCGCAGGCTGCAGCAACAGCATCGTCGCCCCCGAAGACCCACCGATCTGGCGAGCGGAGCACGCCTCCCTGACTCGCCTTCGAGGCCTTCCCGTGCCCCAGGCCAACCGCAGAGCGGTGATCGGCCGGCAGATCCGTGAAGTCGAGATCGCACTCATCAGGTCGAAGGAAACATGACCATCCCGAACCAGCCCGGTCTCTCCCTCAAGGCCGAAAGGGTCCTGCGGGAGGCCATGGAACGCCTCTTCGCCGGTCGCCCCATCCGCACCGACGGCAAGCCGACCGAGCAGAACCTCTGGATCGGAGGCAGGCGTGAGCCGAGCCACCATGAACCGCGCAACCCCGGTACTCGCTGACTGGGACAACCGGGTCAGCCAAGGCACCGCGAGCAAGCACGACCAGAAGCTGACCGAGGATCACCCACCCCGGCGTCGACTGCAGGACAACCGCCTCGAGCAGCAGCGGCTCCAGGACGAGGTCGACGCCGCCGCGGCCACTGTCATTGCCGCACTCCTCGCGGAGAACGCCGCACTTCGCGAGCCGGCCGGCAATCGGTCAGCAGTGGTCACCCGCCTGGGCCGCACTCAGGCCGCACGAGAATGAGACTGTCTGGTCTGAGGTGGTTGGAAGCCACACCCCTCGAGGCGTCGAGGCAGCCGAAATCCAGCACAACGACGTTTGACCAGGCCACCACGCCGATCAGGCGCCGGATGGGCCACCGGCTCGAACCCGAGCCAGTACCTGATCGGCCAACTCCTGCGGGGTCAGCTCGCCGTCCAGGACCACGGTGTCGCTGGGCAGGGTGTCGGCCGCGGCCATGCACGGTTCGATCCTGTCCTTGCACCAGCGCCGGACCCGCTCGTCCTGCTCGTGGTTGTCCGGAGTGAAGCTCCGGCCGTCGATCCGCTTCTCCAGGACATCTCGGGGGACCTTGAGGAAGAAGTGGTGAACGTCGATGCCCGCGTCCTTCAGCACGCTGAAGATCTCACCCGCATACCCCGGGTCGACCAGGGTCATGGGGACCAGAACAGGACGGTGGTACTCCTCAACCAGACCCACGGCCAAGCTGGCGACCTCCCGCCGCCACAGCCTGAGATCCTGGAAATCACCGGTCGGCACCTCCACGATCTCCCGCAGGACATGGCCGACCATCTCCGGGTCATACACGAGCGCCTCGAGCCAGCGCGGACGCAACTCTTCCACCAGCGTGGTCTTCCCGCTGCCGAACGCACCGTTCACCCAGACGATCAACGTGATTCTCCCGGCTCCGTTGCCATGCCCCGCGCGGGCCCAGCGTGTCGGATCAGCATGCCGCGCGGCTTGGTGGCGCCAGACTCCTCTGCACACCGGATCGGACACTCGAAGTGAAACAGAGAGGTTCGGAATCAGTGCGTGACGAAGGCCACTTCGCCACTTGGTGCAACCGGCAGCCGGGAATCGCGGCGCGGGCCGTAGCGCACGCACAACCTGACGTGGCGGATGGTGCGGCGCTGAGGGTCCCGCACCTGCCGTCCCACTGGTGCCCTCCTGCTGACACGCCGTCGACCGGTGTGCGAAGCTGCCGATCACGAGGGAGGGGCGTGGCGGTGGGGCGGGAGCACACGGCGGGCGGGCGACGGCGGCACAGCACGATCGGCGCCGCACAGGCCGCGTTGACGGTACTGGTGGCGGGCGGAGCGGCCCTGGGAGCACTGCTGCTGCACCCCGACACGGGCCTGTTGGCCAAGGGCCGCTCGGCGGCAACCCCGTCCTCGTGGTCGGCCTCGCCCTGCTGTCACTCCTTGGCGGCTTGGCGCTGCGCGAGAAGTACCGGGAGCAGGTCGGCGCCGCCGGGGAACTCGAACTCAACCCGGTGGAACAGCGGCTGGTTGACGGCGTGAGCCGCGTCCTGCTGACCGCGTCGCTCGTCGTCCCGCTGCTCGTCCTGGTCCTGCACCGGTTCGGTTCGTCCGGCAGCAGCCGCGAGGCCGGCCACGGGGGCGGCCACGAGGCGTTACCGCTTCCCGGCCCGCGGCAAGACCCGGTACCCACCCTGCCGCCCGCACAGCATGCCGGGCACGCCGACCACAGCATGCACTTCGGGCTGACACGCATCCTGCTCGGTCTCGGCATCGCCCTGTTTGCCGTGGTCGTCGTGATCGCCGGGCTGCACCTGTGGCGGTATCTGACCCGGCCGCCGGCGCCCGAGGCCCTGGCGACGTACGCGACGTTCGACGACGCGCAGGAATGCCTGACCCAGGCCGTGGACTCCGGGCGCCGTGCCCTGCTGGACGGAACCGGCGCCCGCGCAGCCGTCATCGCCTGCTACGCCGCCATGGAGGAGTCGCTCGCCGACTCCGGGGTGGCTCGGCGCGCCTCGGACAGCCCGCAGGACTTGCTGGAGCGGGCTGTCGCGGGCGGCCTGCCCGCGGGGGCGGCCGTCGTCGAGCTCACCGCCCTGTTCCGCGAGGCCCGTTACTCCACGCACCCGATGGACGGCGGCCACCGCGACCGGGCCGCGGCGGCTCTCGCCGAGATCGCCGACGGACTGCGCTCGCGGGCGTCCGGGCCCGAAGCCGTGGCGGGTGCCTTGTGAAGGTGCCCACACGGGTCCGGACCTTCACCGGCTCCGTGCTGCGGGCGCCCGGATCGGTACGGCACTCGCTGGCCGTACTGAGCACCGTCGCGGTCGCGGCCGAGGTGCTGCTCGCCCTGGCCGACGGTGCCGCCGCGGCCGTCACCGGCCTCGCCCTCGTCACCGCTGTTGCGCTGGTCCTGGGGCGCTATGCCGCGGGCGGCGCCGCCCAGGACAGCGGCTTTCGCAGGCCGGTGCGCCTGCTGCACAGCCGGGCCCCGGCGCTCGGCGAGTGGCGGCGCATCGTGGCCAAGGCCCTCGCGGACGACGGCGAAGCGCACCTCGACACCGTTCTGCGGCCGCAGTTGCAGCGGCTGTTCGCCGCCCGGCTGGCCGAACGGCACGGCGTGGCGATGTACCGGAGCCCGCAGCGGGCCCGGGCGCTGGTCGGCGCCGAGCTGTGGCCGTGGATCGATCCCGAGGCGACCGCTGCGCAGCCCACTCTCCCCGAGCCCGTCCTGCGCTCCCTGCTCGACCGTCTGGAAGCCCTGTGACCGGTGTCGCTGCGGCCGACCCCGCAGCCCGCGCACCCCGACCCCGCCCCGTGAGGACCCAGCTGTGACCAGCCCGCAACCCATCCCGGACCACGACACCCTGACACCTCGGCAGGCGGGCGAACGGGCCGCGGCCGTGCTTGACGAGATGCGCACGGCCGTGGTCGGCAAGGCGGAACCACTGGCGCTGGTGATGCTCGGCATCCTCGCCGGCGGCCATGTCCTCATCGAGGACCTGCCGGGACTCGGGAAGACCCTTCTGGCACGCTCCTTCGCCACCGCTCTGGGCCTGGACTTCCGCCGCATCCAGTTCACCCCGGACCTGCTGCCCTCCGACGTCACCGGAGCTCCGTTCTACGACCAACGGACCGCCGACATGGTCTTCCGGCCCGGACCGGTCTTCACCCACCTGCTGCTCGCCGACGAGATCAACCGCACCCCGCCCAAGACCCAGGCCGCGCTGCTGGAGGCGATGGCCGAGTCCCAGGTGTCCATCGACGGAAGCACCCGGCCGCTGCCGGAGCCCTTCGTGGTCGTCGCCACCGCCAACCCCATCGAGTACGAGGGCACGTACACCCTGCCCGAGGCCCAGCTCGACCGGTTCCTGCTGCGGGTTCGGATGGGCTATCTGACGGCGTCCGAGGAGGCAGGCATGCTGCGCGCGCGTGTCGACCGGGCGGCACCCGAGGCGGTGCTGCGTACGCTCAGCGGTCCGGGCGAGGTGCTGGCCATGCGGGCCGCTGTCGAACGAGTCGAGGTGGACGACGACCTGCTGGAGTACGTCGTCGCGCTGGTCGGCGCCACCCGGGCCCATCCGCACATCCAGGTCGGTGCCTCTCCGCGCGGCGGCCTGGCCCTGGTGCAGCTCGCCCGCGCCCGAGCCGTCCTGGACCTGCGGGACTACGTGACCCCGGAAGACGTCAAGTCCGTGGCGGTGCCGGCCCTGGCGCACCGCGTCACCCTCAAGCCGGAACTGTGGGTCCGGCAGATCGACGGCGACGACGTGATGCGCGAGATCATGCAATCCGTGCCCGCCCCGCAGACCCTGCCGCGCACGCCGGTCGCCTCATGACGGAGCCACTGCCGGCCCGCAGAGCGGCCGCCGCCGTGCAACGGGCCCTGGACGGCCGCCACGACGTGACCGCCGAACCCCCGCCGCCGCCTCCGCCCGGCTGGCGCACCGGTGAACGCGCGCTACGGCTGGGCACGTTGGCCGTCGTCGCGCTGGCCGCCGCGCTGGTCACCGGGCGGCCCTGGGTACTTGCTCTCGCCACCGCGCCCCTGGTGCTGCTCGCCCTCGCCCTGCCGAGCGGGCCGCGTCCGGAGGCGGTGACGGCCGAGGCCGAGGTGGAGCCGCGGCGGTGCTTCGAGGGCGAGCAGGTGAGGGTGCACATCACTGTGTCCTACGACGGTGAGACCGGCCGCCTGGACCCCGGCGTCGCCCTCGGCCACGGCGTCCGGCTCGACCACCTCGCGATCGGCCCGCACCGCGTCGATCTCGTCCTGACCGCGCAGCGCTGGGGCCGCTGGACCCTCGGCACGGTCGACGTCGACGTCTACGACCGCGGCGGGCTGGCCCGGCGCACCGTGCGGGCGGAACTCGGTGAGGTCGCCGTCTTCCCGTTGCCCGAACACGCCGGCCTCACGCCCATCCCGGTCCGGCTGCCGCAACGGCTCGGCGAGCACACCGCCGTGCAGCGCGGCGAGGGCGTCGAGGTCACCGGCGTACACCCGTATGTGCGCGGCGAGCGTCAGCGGCGGATCCACTGGCCGGCCACCACCCGTCGCGGCGCCCTGCAGGTCCACCAGTTCGCCGCGGAGCGCACCGCCGACACCGTGGTGCTGCTGGACGTGCTCGCCGACGTGGTCGACCCGGTCACCGGCGCGTCCTCGCTCGACGAGACCTCCCGGGCCGCAGCCGGCCTGGTCCGCGCCTACCTGCGTACCCACGACCGGGTCGGCGTCGTGTCGGTGGGTGGAGCGACCCGCTGGCTGCAACCGGGCAGCGGCCAGGGGTACTTCTACCGCATCGTCGAGAGTGTGCTGGAGGTCCGCAAAGACCTCGCGTACCGCACGGCGGGCCTCAGCCTGCTCCCACCGCCCGCGTTGCCCGAAGGAGCGCTGGTGTACGTCATCACGTCGCTGACCGACCAGCGGATTCTCGACGTCCTGCACCAGGTGCGCGTACGGTCCAATCCGATGATCGTTGTCGAGATCCCCACCGGCGACCCGGTCGTGGAACCCGGCGACACCGAGGGCGAACTCGCGCTGCGGCTGTGGCGGGCTGACCGCGACGCCATGCGCTTCGCCCTCGTGGAACGCGGCATCGCGGTCGTCGCCCACCGGCCCGGTGAGACCCTCGATCTCGCCCTTGCGCCGCTGCTGCGCACCCGCGTCCACGGGGGGACCCGATGACCACCGTCCCCGCCCGGTTCGCCCGGCCAGGCCCGCGCCCGCCCGACGGCCGAGCCGCTCTGCTCATCGCACGTCTCACCTCCCGCATCACCGACCGCTTGCTCGGAACGGCCCTTGCCGTCGCCGCCTGCAACCCGCCGGCCGCCCTGCACACACCGCCGCTGGTCAGGGTGCTGGTGCTCGGGGCGGCGGCGGCCGCGTGGTGGGCGGCTCCGATGGTCGACGCGCGCCCCGTCCTGACCTCCATGCACTGGCGGACCGTCGCGGCCCGCCGCAGGAATACCGTGCTGCCGGCCGCGGCGATCGCGGTCGCGGCGGCCACCGGCCCCGCGGTCTGGCTGGTCGTCTGCATCGCCGCACTGCTGCTCGCCTACCTGCTCGTCACCGACGCGTGGACAGTCGGTGTCACCGCCCCGCCCGGCCGGCCGTCGGCGACACCCGCACTGGCGACCGCCGCCGCGACCTCGGTGGTCCTGCTCGCCGCCGAGACGCCGGTCGCGGGCACCTCGTGGGCAAGGCTGCTCGCCTCACTCGCCATCGCCGCGACCACGGTTTGCCTGGTACTGGCGCTGCGTGCCCGTCGCAGCCCGCGCGGCTGACCGCCGAGCCCGGCGGGGTGTATCAGCGGGTTGGGACGGCGCGCATGCTTGGCCGAGGGGGTCACACGGTCACGTGTTCGAGCAGGACGCGCGGCAGGCCGGAGAGGACCTGGACCGGTGTACGGACCTGCTGGCACCGGGGGCCCGGGAGCACCACGAGTTCGACGTCCTCCCCGCCGACGCGAGGGTGTTCCGACTCTTTGCCGAGATCATTCCAGCGTTGTCGGGTGCTCGGCCCCATCCCCGACTGGGTGCTCTGCCGCCGGCAGCAGTTCAGCCACAGATCCGCGCAGCCCGCCGCGCCGCACACCTCTCCCAAATCGCCCTCGGGGAACGCGTCGGCCGCGCCCACAGGACAATCCAACGGGGGGCCGGCGCCCGGCCGAAGGGGACGATCCCCTTCGGCCGGGCGCCTGGTGGCTGCTGGTCAGGGCCCGGGTAGCGGACCGCTTCCACAGCTTCACCGGGCCGCCCTCGCCTACTCGCCAGCCGTTTCGGTGCGGGGTGAGGGTCGCCGCGGAGTTGAGCGGTGCCGGCCGAGTCGAGTGCCCGGAGTGCGGCAGCTTCGGATCAGCGGTGCTGCCGGGCCGGACGGGCTCAGAAGTACGACGGGACGTAGTTGTAGCAGTAGTTGTAGCGGCCGTAGTACGAGTCGCCGTCGAGCAGCAGCCAGCCACCCGTGCCCTTGCCCACGATGCCGTCCTTGCCGAGGCCATGACCGGAGGCGCCCTGGTACCACTCGACCCAGCTCTTGGTGTTCGGACCCCACAGACCGTCCTCGGCAAGCGGGCGTCCCTTGCCCTTGGCCGATGCGACGTCGTTGACGAGGTGCTGTACGCACCACACTCCGTGGCTGTTGTTGGCGTAGCCGTCGCCGATGTAGCCGGCTGACGGGGACGCCTGGGCCTGAGTGAGGGTGCCGACCGTGAGGAGTGCGGTAGCAGCGGTGATGCCTGCTGCCTTGGCCATGGCTGTCAGTCGCATGGAGGGATTCCCTTCTTCGATTTCATGCCTGACCGATGGTTGCTGAAAGCCTTGCGCGGAGCCTTAGCCGGGAGTGCCAGGGGCTGAGTTCTGCGTGCCAGTCTTGAAGTCGTGTGCGTGGTCGCGGTAGTCGCTGGGCGTGATGCCGTACTGCGTGCGGAAAGCGCGGGTGAAGTCGGCGGGGCGGAGAAGGCCCCAGCGGGCGGCTATCGCGTGGATGGGCCGCGTGGACAGGCGCGGGTCGGACAAGTCGCGTCGGGCGCGGGTGAGGCGCTGGTGGCGGATGTGGGAGGCAACCGTGGCGCCATGGGCGTGGTTGCGGAAGAGGCGGTGCAGGGTCCGCAGTGAGATGTGGTGAGCGGCGGCGACGGTGGCAGGAGAGAGTTCGGCGTCGCCCAGATGCCGACGGATGAAGTCCTCGATCTCCAGGAACTGCATGCGCTGGCGGGTCCCGGCGGGTGTCTGGTCTGCGGCATCGCTGTGGTGGGCCAGCCATGCGGCGATCAGGTCGATGAGGACGCCGCCGAGCCGCTGACTGTCGGCGGGCGGGCAGGGCACGGTGTCCGTGGCCACGTGGGTGAGGAATCCGGCGAGCAGACCGCCGACACCTTCGCGTCCTGGCATCCGGGTCGCCAGCAGCTGGTCGACGCGGTTCGACGACACCGGGACCATGGCCCGGGGGATCTGTACCACTACGGAGGCCGCCGTGTCCTGCCCGGCCTCCACGACCGCTGCGTAGGGGCGGGAGGTGGAGTACACCACGAGATCGCCTGCTCCGAGCGGAGCTTCGCACCGACCCTGGACGATGCCCTGCTGTCCGCGGAGGATGAGCCCCACGGCGTACATTTCAGGATCGGACTGGCGGATCAGCTGCGGTGTCCGTCGTGACGTCATGGACGCGTAGGTCAGGGCAGTCACCTGTGCCCCGCCCAAATCCGCGGCTCGCAGCGAGGCCCGGAATTCAGCTGCGCGGTCGATGGTGAACTCATTCGGTATCAGCGCGCTTGCCGTGATGTCCCGCCATGCCTCCACCCGGTCCAGCACCGGCACGCGCTGACTGTCGAACACCGTCTCCAGCACCGACGTCGTCCCCCTCTTTCTTGCCTTCTGTGCGGTCCTTGGCACTCTCTCTCGCGCGGACCTGCCAGAAAAGCCAGCCGTCGGACACAGTGGGCGGACAAGAACGCCGCAGGTCGCGGCGCCTCCGAGGTTGCCCGGACTGGGCCTGGAGCCCGCGCGCTCCTTCGCCGGCGCCCAGAAGGGGGTGACCGAACTCCGGACCGGCGACGACCCGGCAGCCTGATGCCTCCCCGTGAGGACCGTCACGCTTCGTGCGCCACCTGTTGCGCCCCCGCTGGAAGCACATGCCGCACCCGCGGCGGCGAGGTCGCCCTGAAGTACCGCGCTGAGTTCGAATTTCGCACGCCCGCCGACCGAGGCCCTGGACGTGCCTGGGAGATGGGCCCGGCGATCGACGCCGCGGTGCCCCGAGACCGCGACGAAGCCGACCCGCGTCGGGTTCGCACGCACCATCGGGTGATCTTCACCGGCCACGAGATGAAGCGCCTCGGTCACGGCGCCGCCGAACTTCTCGCCATCGCCGAGGATTTACGCCACCACGACATCGAACGGGAACTTCTCACTGGCCCGCTCAAGGGCGTCCACGACCCGTCCGGACACGGCGCCGCCCTCTTCGCCTCTTCGCAGGCATGGCCGAGTGCGAACGCGACTACGTCCCGGAGAAGTCCCTCGAAGGCCAGGCATCTGCCCGCGAGCGCGGCCGGTACGGCGGCAGTTCCAAGGTCGTCGACGACGCCATGGCCGCCTACGCCCGCGACCTGCGTGCTCAGAACGTCCCGTCCCCGAGATCGCCCGCAAGCTCGACATCCCGTCCGGAAAGAACAAAGAGCGAGCATCCCTCGGTCGCCACGGTCTACCGCATTCTCGCCGAGGACGACGCCGCCGAATCGACTCACGGAGCATCACGCTCAGCTAGGTGTCGGTTGTTTCATCGTTCGTTAATGGCACGACGGCCGTGGGTTCAGCGTGACTGAGGGACTTTCACCGGGAACCCACGGCGCCTTCGGCAGGCGGGCTCGGAAGTGCCGTGGGTTCGTCGCCGGTGTTCCGGGGTGTTCCGGTCAGGGCCGTAGCTTCCGTGCCTGCGGGTCGAAGCAGTTGAAGACCATCGGCCTGACAGGTCGGGGGGCGGTTCTTCGTCTTGGGCCATGGGGGCAGAACGAGGACACGTTCGTAGCCCCTCAGTCGATACAGAACTCGTTGCCCTCGATGTCCAGCATCGGAATGCACGAATCATTGCCGTCATACAACGTTCGCACGTGTACCGCGCCGAGCGGGACCAGGCGTGCGCATTCGGCCTCGAGTGCGGCGAGGCGCTCTTCACCCACGAGTCCAGTGCCGACCCTCACGTCAAGATGCAGGCGGTTCTTGGCGGCCTTGCCTTCGGGGACGCGCTGGAAGTACAGTCGCGGGCCCACACCTGAGGGATCTACGCAGGCGAACCATGAATCCCGCTGCTCAGGTGGCTGCGAGCGCTTGAAATCGTCCCAAGTGGCAAACCCCTCCGGTGGAGGCGGTACGACATACCCCAACACCTCGCACCAGAAACGAGCAAGGCGCTCAGGTTCTGCGCAGTCGAAGGTGACTTGGAACTTCTTGATCGATGACATCGGTCCACCCTAAGGCTTGTCCCGCAATGATCAACTGGCGCTGGCAGTCAGGGTTGCGGAGCCCACGTTCGGCCTGACTATCCCGCGAGGGCGAGGTTGTGGAGGTGGGCGATGCCAAGCATGGCGTGATGCACGCCGTTCCCTTTCAAGCGGCAGCCGCGACGGATCTTCCAGCTCTTCATGCGGGCGAAGGCGTGCTCCACCCGGGCGCGGACCTTGCGGTGCGAGCGGTTGTGCTCCTCCTTCCAGGTCGGAAGTTCGTCCTGGCCGCGTTCGCGACGGTGCGGGATCACCAGCCCAGTACCGCGGTACCCGCCGTCGGCGATCACCATGGTGTTGCCGACGGCGGACTTCGCCCCGGACAGTTCCCACGCCTTGCAGTCGTTGCGGTTGCCCGGCAGGGGCTGGCCAGCCACGACGACCAGCCGGGTATCGGCGTCGATGATGACCTGGTGGTTGGTGGAGTACCGATAATTCTTCGACTGCTCGACGACCGCGTGATCGCGCGTCGGAACCAAGGTGCCGTCGACGATGAGCACGGTGTCCCTCCGGGACCGTTTGCGGGTCCGCAACGCGAGGAGGGGCCCCATACGATCGATGATCCTGCCGACCGCAGACTTCGAGATCCCAAACAACGGAGCCAGCTGCCGGAGCGTCAGATTGGTTCGCCAGTATGCCGCTACCAACAAGACCCGGTCCTCCAGTGGTAGGCCCCACGGCCGACCGCGCTGAACGGCATCGGTCTCTTGCCTGCGAACAGTTGTGACCAACTTGCTGAAGCTGCGCAGGCTCAACCCGGTAAACGGGGCTATCCAGGACGGCTGCGAACGCCGTGATCACTCCGGCCACACCAAGATCATCCCAGCACGGTCACAGGCGTGGGCTGACTCCCACCGTCACAGCTCCCACCACAGGTCCATGTTCTGGTGGACGCGCTCGCGCAGACAGCTTGAGTGGGAGTACACAAGCTGCCGCACGTTGCTGGAGTGCGCAGGACCAAGCCGGAGCTCATTCGCATCCTGGTCCTGCTCAAGATCGACGACGAGCCAGCAGAAGCAACAGGTGGGGTTCCGGTCCAACGACGCACTCCCTCGTAGTCCCGCCAACGGCGCCGAGCACCTCACACTCTACGTCCGGAGCGGCACGCCAATGCGGGACAGCCTGTAGGGCCTGTCCGGCGGATCAGGGTCGGAAGGCCCTAGGCGACCTTGGGGCCGCAGCGCATACCGACGTAGACGCAGGCTGTGCCGTCCTCCAGGGTGGAGAAGACCACGGGCATGTAGTCCTCGCTGAACGCCGCGCCCACCCCGGTACCCGCGAAGACCGTCTCCGTCACCGGTATCAGGTCTATGTCCAGGGGCTCGGAGAAGTCCTTCATGCCGTCGACGAACTCGTACACCGCGTGGCCCGCCCCGTCCCGCTCGGTCACGGTGATGACCACGCCCTCGCGCCGGTACGTGCCGACGAGCGGCGCCCAGTCGACCACGGGCGGTGTGGCCGGCGGGGCGAAGGGCGCCGGCATCGTCACTCCGGCCAGCTCGGCGAGGAGTTCCCGGTAGAGCGCCGCGTACAGTTCGCGCGCGCCGCCACCGTTGGTGAGCAGCGCGACTGCGACGCCCGCCGTCGGCACCACGCGCAGATAGCCGTACTGCCCGATGGAGGCGCCGTCGTGCCCGTATCCCTGGACGCCGTTCCAGTCGTACAGGGTCCAGCCCAGGCCCCAACCGTCGGCGCTGACGGTCCACTTGTCGGGGCAGTCGACCACGCGGCGCTGCATCAGCGCGACACTCTTCTCGGACAGCACGCGCGTGCCGTCCTCCGCCACCCCGCCCGCGAGGTGCATCCGCGCGAGGCGCGCGAGGTCCCCGGCCGTGGCGATGACCCTGCCGTAGGGGCCGGCCGAGCGTGGCATCAGGTCCCAGGACGGCGCCGGGTCCGGGTCCTGGCCCGGCTCGCCGAGGTGTCCCATCGCTGCACGGAACCGCAGCGCCTCCTCGGGCAGTGTCATCGTGTGCGTGAGGCCGAGCGGGGTGAGGAGCAGGTCCTTGAGGGCCTCGTCCCAGACCTGGCCCGTGACCACCTCGATGATCCGGCCGAGCACGTTGTATCCGATGCTGCTGTAGGAGATCGCGGTGCCGGGCGGGCAGTCGAGCGCCACGTCCTTGGCGGCCTCGACGTACTTGGCGAGGCAGTCGTCGCCGCGCCCGCTGTCGTAGGTGAAGTCACAGGTGAGACCGCTTGTGTGGCTGAGCAACTGGCGTGTGGTGATCGTCCTGGTCGCCTGGGGGTCGGCGACCGAGAACTCCGGCAGCACGTCCACGACCGGTGCGTCCAGGTCCAGTCGGCCCGTTTCGACGAGCCGCATCATCAGGGTGGCGGTGTAGATCTTGGCGATCGAGCCCATCTGGTAGACCGAGTCGGTCGTCGCCGTCACGCCCGTGCCGCGGTGGAGCACGCCGCTGGCCAGCTCGTGGACGGTCCCGTCCACGAGGACCGCGAGGGACGCGGCCGGGACGTGGTGCTTGGCGCGCAGTGCGTCGAGGCGGTTCTGCCAGTGGACGAGGTCCAGCTTCTTGCCCGCCGAGTCCCTGGTCCCCCAGTCGCCCTTGGCCTCCCAGTTGCCCTGCGCGTCCCAACTCACGTTCTTCGACATGCCAGCTCCCACCCGTTGCGTACGGCGTTCTCGATGCGAACACTGTACGCATTGCGTAACGCTGTACGCAAGATGCGTACAGTGTGCGCTATTGTGTGGGGCGATGGACGTGGGACGAGCAGAGACGAGGGGCCGCATGCCAGCCGACGAGAAACCGACCGCCTCGGTGTGGACCCGGCCGCGCCCCCGGCAGCGGGAACACCTGACCCGCGAGCAGATCGTCGCCGAAGCGATCCGCCTGCTGGACGCGGAGGGCGTCGAGGAGCTCAGCATGCGCAAGCTCGGCACGCGCCTGGGCACGGCGGCCACCTCCCTGTACCGGCACGTGGCCAACAAGGACGAGCTGATCGAGCTGGTCGTGGACGACGTCTACGGCGAACCGGATGTACCAACAGCCGCCGACGGCGCCCGGTGGCGCGCGGCCGTCACGCACACCGCCACCGAACTGCGGGCGATGACCCTGCGCCACCCGTGGATCGCCCCCGAACTGGGCCAGGTCGGCCTCGTCCACATCGGCCCGAACGCTATGCGGATGTCGTCGGGGCTGCTCGCGCAGTTCGAGGCGGCGGGCTTCCCCGCGGACGAGAGGGACCAGGCCATGAGCACACTCATGGCGTACGTCATCGGGATCGCGACCACCGAGGCCGCGTACCTCTCGCTGATCGCCCGCAGCGGCAAGACCGAGCAAGAATGGGTGGCGGGCCTGCGACCGGCCTTCGACGAGGCCACACAGGAGTACCCGCGGCTGCGCGCGGGAAGCTCCGCACAGCGGGACGTACACCCGCAGCGGATCCGCGATGACAACTTCACCTACGGGCTCGAGCGCGTCCTCGACGGCCTGACGGCCCGACTCACGCCCTAAGGACTGTCCGACGGGTCACGAGCGAAGCCAGAGCCGGACCGCGGCTACAGTCACGGTGCCGTGAAAGACGTAGGCCCGCTTGTCGTAACGGGTCGCGACTGCGCGGGAGTTCTTGAGTCGGTTGATCGTCCGCTCGACCTCGTTGCGGCGCCGGTAGCGGTCGCGGTCGAAGCCGGCGGGCCTGCCGCCCTCCCGGCCTCTGCGCCGCCGGTTGGCCCGCTGGTCCTTCGGCTCCGGCATCGTGTGCCGGATGTGGCGTCTTCGCAGGTAGCGGCGGTTCCGGCGGGAGCTGTATGCCTTGTCACCGCTGACGTGATCCGGCCGGGTTCGGGGTCGCCCGCCCAGCGGCCGGGGGACCCGGATCCGGTCTAGGACCTCGACCATCTGCGGGGCGTCGCCCCACTGGCCCGGCGTTGTCAGGAGAGCCAGGGGGCGGCAGCCGCCTTCGCCGGCGAGGTGAATTTTGCAGGTCAGGCCGCCCCGGGACCGTCCAAGTCCCTCGTCGGGGCGGTGGTGCCGGGGCGTCGACCTTATTTCGGGACCCGCGGCCTGGCCTTGCGCGCGCCGGCCGCGTGCTGATGGGCCCGGCAGGACGTCGAGTCGACGCCGACCATCGACCAGTCGATCCGCCCCACCAGGTCGGCGTCGGCCTGGACCGACTGCAGGATCCGTTCCCAAGTGCCGTCCGCCGACCAGCGCCGATGCCGTTCGTAGACGGTTTTCCACGAGCCGTAGCGTTCCGGCAGGTCACGCCACGGGACACCGGTGCGGATCCGGAACGGGATTCCGTTGATCACGGTGCGGTGATCGTTCCACCGGCTGCCCCGGCCACCCAGAGGAGGCAGATGCGGCTCCAGTAACGCCCACTCGCGATTCGTCAGATCCCCCCGACCCACGATCGAACCAACGAGCGACTAGGCAAAAGGTCACATGATTCGCCGGACAGAACCTAGTGGCGCGTGCTGGTCACCGAGATCCCGGGGTTTCATCGTCTGCGGCTCGAGGTCTTGCATGACATGAGTGGTGCCAACAGACCAGTCGCCTGAGCCGATGAGCGAATCGGGCCAGATCAGCTGAGACAGAGGTCAATTACGGGGTGTGAGCACGCCGAGGGCCGCCGGAGACTGGGGCCTCCCCACCGAAATCCGCCGCCGAAGTGGATATGGGAGGCACTGCGTGCGTGCTGTCGGTGAGCTGGACTGGGTCAGCCGGCCAGTCGGGCGAGGGCCAGCGCGTGCGCGTGGTCGAGGGAGGCGGCAGCGGCGCAAGGGATGTCCGGCTGCACACCGGTGCCCTCCCAGTTCGTGCTGGAGACGGGGTTGACGGCGCGGCCAACGGGGACGGTGGCTTCCAGGTGTGGGTGCACGGTCCAGCCCTTGCACGGATGTGCGCCGCCGCGGGTGCGCTCACCGACGACTACGGCGCGGCCGAGCTGCTGGAGGTCGTAGGCCAACTCCTCAGCGGCAGAGAAGGTGCTGTCGCTGGACAGTACATACAACGGCTTGCTGCCACCGAAGCGCGCGCCAGGAACGTGCGGCAGGCTCCAGGACTGCTCGCTGCGGTCGCCGCCGTGCCAGTACATGGTGTTGAGGTGGGTGCGCTCGTCGAGTAGGTAGCTGCACACGAAGGCGACCGTGTCCGGGTCGCCGCCCCGGTTGGAGCGAAGGTCCACGATCAGCGCCTGGGCGCGGGAGGCCAGGGTGAGCGCGGCGCTCAGCGGTTCGGCGGCCCACTCCAGCGGAAACAGCATCGGTGCCAGCTCCACCACGGCGACCCCACCGTCGAGCAACTCCACCCGGGGCGCACCGCCCAGCGAGGTGTCGAAGTCCCGGCGCATGGCGTCCCGGGTGGCCGCCCCCTGCTCCGGGGACACCGGGTCGGCGTGGTGCTTCAGTCTCAGGTGTCGGTCGCCGTTGACGGACTGCAGGTCTGCGGTGACCAGACGGGCGAGCTCCTCGGCACCGTCGACGTCATAGGCTCCCTCGGCGAGGCGTCGTCGCAGCAGGCCGGCGAGCTGCTCGGCTATCTCGGGGAAATCGTAGTGCTCGGTCAGCAGCCGGGCTGTCTCGTCGATGACGGGGGCAGGCTGAAGCTTCGTCAGAATCGTCATGGCAGGGAGTAGAGCACAGCCCTTGCGAAAGCGTCAAAGGATTTAGACACTTTCGGTTTGCGAGATCAGCCTTCCCAACTGCCGCCTCCTGAGGACGTCCTGCGGATCGGTGCGCCTGAGCAGTTCGCGGCGCTCGCCCACCCGGTGCTGGGGGCGATGCTCTTCGAACGGGTGCCACGCCAGATGCTGGGCCGGGTCAACGCGCTCGGTGACTCGCTGGCCCCGGCCTGTATCCCTCTCGGCGGACTGATCGCTGGAGCGGCGGTGGCCTCTGCCGGACTTGTGCCAGTGCTGCTCGCCTCTGGAACCGCGTACTTCCTCCCCACGAACCTGCCTGGACTGCGCCCGGAATGGCGCGAGATGGACCGTCCGGGTGGGCGAAGGCGCCCTGAAGCGGCACGCTGAAGACGACGCTTCAGCAAACAGCGTGGATGTCATGACATGACGTTCATGGGCTGCCTCAGCGGCATGCCGCTGAGGTTCTGAGGAGGACACAAGCTTCCTCTACGACGGCCAGGGCGAAGCGGATTTCCACCTCGGCCGCGCACGTACCGAGCGGCTTCGTGCCCGGCGTCGTGGGCCCGCACGAAGGATGCCGCCCCACCCTGATCGCCACCACCGTGCCGGAGACCTGACAGGGAACTCCCAACGCAAAGCCGTAACCGCGTGGGCGGGCCGACGACGCGGGCAGCCGATGAGCAACCTGCTCGCAGGAGCTGCCAAGCTGCCAAACCTGGAAGGCCGTGAGGCGGCAGGCCCGGTGCGGACGGTCCTGCGGTGCCAGGCGGGACGACGGCAATCCTCTCCGGCCACCTACCAGCGGAGGGTCCCCGCCCCGCCGCGTGGCCGCTGCTTCCAGCGCGCCGTCCAGCTACCCACGGAGCACCTCAAGGGTGAGTGAGACCCATGCTCTGAGGGTCTTACCCAGCGAGACGTAACTCTCCCGAACGCCGTCCGCGTTTCCCAGCCGGTGCCGCTCCAGGCGGATCGCACCCAGATGGCGCGCCTTGTAGACAGGCGAGCGCCAGGCGCCGGGCAAGGAGGTGTTGCGCGGGCCGTAGGTGTCCCAGAAGGCGGTCCGCTCGTCCTGCTTGGCGCCGGCCACGCGGGGCCGCGGCTGTGCCGTGGGTGTGGTGGTCCGTCCGCTGATGCCTTCGGGAGAGTGGCCATCATCCTGGTCAGGCTAGATCTGTCAGCTCTTCCGCGAACACCTGCGACAGAGGTTGCGGTCCCACATACTGCTGGCAGTTGCACTGACCAGCCTCGTAACGCAGCGGCTTCTTGTTCTCATCCCAGGCCACTGGCACCTCGACGCGCTCGTGGCACTGGCCCTGCTTGTCGTGTTTGGCGAGGTGGTGCGTGCATCCGCACACTGGCTCAGGAGACTTGTTCGCTGCTTCGACGGCCAAACGTTCCTGTCTCGCCGCTTCCAGCAACTGCAACTTGCGCTCATGCCGATTACGCAGTGCGGTGCGGACGTTGTCAGCTGCCCACGCGAAGCCACCCGTCCAAAAGACGATGAGAACCCACCAGATCCAGTCCATCCGCCGTCCCCTCCCCCTGTGCTGCTGCGGACCAGCATAGATGGAGCTGTGGTGTCTCAGGACGTTGGTTCCACGAGGAGTGGTCGAGTAGTCCGTTCTCGCCGTGCGCGCCAGCGGACGCATCACTGGGCCAGGCAGCGGCGGGAGATCCCGGCTGCCGCAGCAACGTGCGCGATCGGACGTCCGGCGTCGATGGGCAGACGCAGGCGCAGACGTCGTTCGAGGGTCAGCGGTGCGTTCCGATGTCGCCTCCTGGTGACGCTCCTGGACTCGGCGGATGAGTTCATCGGGAGCCCCGGGATCTCAGGGGCTCCCGCGTGAGCGGCTGTGCGTGGCGTCAGCGTGCGAACTTTTCGATGGCCGCTGGGGTGACGGGGGTGAAGAAGTTGACGAGGTTGCCGTCGGGGTCACGGAACAGCAGCGACCGGTTGCCCCAGGGCATCGTGGTGGGCTTGTTGACGAAGTCGGTGACGAAGTCGGTCAGGTTCTGGTGAACGCGGTCCACGTCGTCGACGAGGAACTCGGTGATCACGCTGTGGTTGTCCGCCGGGCGGGCAGAGCCAGGGGCGAACAGCGGGACGGTGCGGGTGCCGGCAATCGCGAGGGTGGCGCCCCCGGTCTTGAGTTCGGCGAAGTCCTCGGTGGCCCACGTCGCCCGCGCCCCTGTGGCTCGCTCGTAGAACTCGACGAGGCGCGCTACGTCGCTGGTGATGATGCGGATCGAGACGAAGTCCATGGGGATCTCCTTGGCTGTGCTGGAGGCGTGTACGTCGCAGGCTAGGAGAAATAGTGGACAGAATCGGTCCTGTATTCGCGTTGGGCTGCGAACATGCCTCGACCCACCGGCCGCGTGCCTGACACTCCTGGAGTGGTTACAGTCAGGCGGCACCCGGACGGTGGCCGAACTCGCCGACCGGCTCGGCGTCCAAGGGCGCACCGTGCGGTGGGTACCGGCTCGCCCCCGGGTACCGTTTGCCTCCGCTCATGCTCAGCGACGACGCGGCGCCGGCCGTGCTGCCCGGCCTGGTCGGCGGCCGCCGAGCAGGGTTGATGACGGCGGGTCACACCGCGAGCGAGACGGCCCTCGTTCGGGCCGCTGTGGGAACTCGCTGAAGGTCTGGATGCGCTGCCGCGCGCTACGCCATGCACCCCTGCGACGTGAACATCTCCAATTGCGCCCCTGCTGGACCGGCTGCCCGTGCAACCGACCCCGGCCGGCTACCCGATGGTGCAGGCCGACAAGGAGGACGTCGAGGACCTCGGGGTTGCTCAAGCTCGACGTGCTGGGCGTGCGCATGCGGTCGGCGATGGCCCACGTGCACAGAGATCCGCCGCACCACCGGCCGCCAGCTCGATCTCGACAACCCCGACCACGTCGACCTCAGCGACCCGCTCGCCTTCGCAATGATCCAGGCCTCCGGCACCGTCGGCCTCTTCCGGCTGGAAGGCCCCGGTCAGCAGGACCTGGTGGGTCGGCTGCAGCCCCGGCACATGCAGGACGTCGTGGCCGACACCAGCCTCTTCAGCCCCCGGCCCCGGCCCCGGCCCGTCCAGGGCGGCACGCTCGCGCTGTACATCGCGGCCTGGCACGGCGCAGCACCCCGCTACCCGCACCCGCACCCGCACCCGGACCTGGAGCCGAGCCTCAACGACACCTACGGCGTGGTGATCTGGCACGAGCAGATCAGCGCGATCCTCGCCCGGATCACCGGCTGCGTCCGCCTCCACCCCTACGCGGACCGAAGGGGACGGGTTCCCGTAATCCTGAAAGAGGTTGAAGCGGAACCTGCCGGGCCACGGCTCTCGTGAAGGGATGTGCGATGTGCGCGATGGGTTCGCGCCGAGCGCCTCTCCGGGATGCGAGCCGGCAGGGGTACCGATCGGCCTGACAGGCCCGGTCCGGCGGTTCACGTGGGGGACTGGACAGCGTCATCGCCCGGGGCGCATCACATGGTCGGGACCGCTGGATGTGCAGCCTGCCGGCTGGTGGAGCGAATCAGCGCCCCAGTTGGCACTGCTCGCCAAGTACGTTGCTCAGTTCGGCGAGAAGACGGACGACGTACACGTCGCCGGAGCGGTCGGGCCCATCAGACGCGGCTCCAGTCGTTTGTGTCCCAGTAGCCGTCGTGGCGGACGCAGCCGCCGTCGGCGACGACCAGTCCCTCGCCGGTACGTCGGCCGGGGCTCAGCGTTAGCGCGACGCCGTGGTCGTCGGTGGTGTGGATCTCCTGCAGGCCGGTCGCTTTGCCGGTGACCGGGTCGGTCCCCGGCTGCGTCGTCACCTTCCATCCTCGCTCGGACCACCGCCTGCGAAGGCCGGCGACCACCGCGCGATACCCGGCGTCGCCGCCCTTGACATCCGGGGCCCAGGAGACGGACGGCTGGTCCCGGTAGGTGTCACCGCGGTCGACACCGAGGTCGTCCACGCAGGATGCGCTGGCCCTGGACTTTCCCAGGATCACGGAGTCCGGATCCGAGCCCAGGAAGCGAACTGTGTCCTCGCCGGCGGCCTGCGTGTCGCGTACGTGCTGCAGAAACTGCGCCTCGGAACGGACTGGACCACCCACTACAGCGGTGCAGCCCACGAGCAGGAACACCACAACGGTCCCGGCAACGGACAGCCCCAGGACCCTGAACCGGCGGCGGAAAGCGGATGCCGCGGAAGCGGCGGAACGAGTCGGCATCATGAAGCCATCCGAACATCGCCACCCAGGCCGACGGCACCGTCGTCCTACTCAGTCTCGTACTCAGAAGGGCCAGAGTGTCCGGAGAGTCCTCATGGCGTCTCTGAGGCTTTGAGCACCCACCTGGCGCACGGTGCCCACCTGGGCGCTCAGCCACAGCTCCGTCACACACAAGGGATCCGGAGTGACTTGGCTCGCGGTCTTCGATTTTTGCTCGATACCTTCGATGGCGGAGCAGTCGCTGCAGACCTCCATTGCCCCCTGTGCAGCCGGAGGTGGGCTGTCCTGTCTCCGATGAGCAGGTCTGCCTGAAGAACCCGGCTTGTTCGGCCCAGCCCGGCGCTGGTGAAGGGAGACGTGCGGTTTCTCCACGCTGACACGAGTCTCATGAGACACACCGACGCCCACGGGCCGGGTCACCGACTGCTCGCGCTGACGGCGATAGCAGGGAGGACGGCGAGGGCGAGGACGCCGCCGATGAGGGCGAGGACGGGATAGCCGGCGGCGGCCACGACGATGCCGGAGCTCAGGCCGCCGGTGGCGCCGGCGATGGCGATGGCGACATCGACCATGCCCTGGGTCTTGGCGCGGGTGGCCAGCGGCACGGCATCGTTGATCATCGCGGTTCCGGAGACGAGGCCGAGGTTCCAGCCCAGCCCCAGCAGGGCGAGGGCCAGGGCGAGCAGGGCGACGGAGTCAGCAGGCGCGGCAGCGGCCGTGATGCCGGCGGCAAGGAGGGTGAGGCCAGAGGCTACGGCGACTGCTTTGGGACCGTGGCGGTCGACGAGCCAGCCGGTCAGCGGTGAGGGCAGGTACATGGCGCCGACGTGGATGGCGATGACGAGGCCGGAGGCGGCGGTGCCGTGGCCATGGTCGTGCATGTGCACGGGGGTCATCGTCATGATCGCCACCATGACGAGCTGGGTGAGGGTCATCGTCAGCGCGCCCGGTATCAGCCCTGGCTCGCGTGCATTCGCCGTGGTGACCGCCCTCGGCTGCTGGAGATCGAGGCTGCGGGCGAGCAGCAGGGGGTCGGGGCGCAGCCGGACGGCGAGTACGAGAGCGGCCAGCGCGTAGGCGACGCCGGCGAGCAGGAACGGCCCGGCCAGGATGGGTATGCCGAGGTGGCCGGCGAGATCACCGGTGGGTGCGGCGAGGTTGGGGCCGACGACGCCACCGAGGGTGGTGGCGACCAGAACGGTGGAGACGGCACGGGCGCGGTGGGCAGGAGCGGCGAGGTCGGCTCCGGCGTACCGAGCCTGAAGGTTGGTGGCGGTACCGGCGCCGTAGACGAACAGGGCGGTGAAGAGCAGTACGGGGTTGTGGGCGACGGCGGCGGCGATGACGCCCGCGCTGCCGACGGCGCCGGTCAGGTATCCCGCGGCCAGGCCTGGTCTGCGGCCCCGGGCCTGCGAGATACGGCCCACCGCGACGGCGGCGAGTGCCGAGCCGGCGGTGAACAGGGCGCTGGGCAGGCCCGCGAGGTCGGTGGAGCCGAGCATGTCCTGCGCGAGCAGGGCTCCGACGGTGACGC
This sequence comes from Streptomyces sp. NPDC001153, assembly GCF_053598315.1. NCBI lineage: Bacteria > Bacillati > Actinomycetota > Actinomycetes > Kitasatosporales > Streptomycetaceae > Streptomyces > Streptomyces sp. NPDC001153. The sequence goes on along the minus strand of NZ_JBSFJZ010000018.1, from coordinate 54,595 downwards.
CGGCCGCGAGCCCCGCCCCGCTGAGGATCCGGCTGCTGACCAGGACGGCGAGGACGCGGCGCTGTGCCTCGGGCCGCGGGGACATACCGGCAGTGATGTCCGGGGCGGTACTTGTCACGGGTGAGTCTCTCCCTACGGCTACAGGACGTCCACGACGAGATAGCCGTCGATACGGCGCAGGTGCTCGCTGTCGGGGTCGGGCGGCAGTGCGTGGCCGAGGTTGTCCGCGCGGACCTCGCTGATCCACTGGTCGTGCTGGTACTCGTGGTTGATGAGCGCGGTGAGCAAGTGGCTGGCGACGATGGTGAGTTGGGTGGGAGCACCGACCCGGTCGGCGGCGATGTCGCCGATGCGGGCGTGGACGCGTTCGGCGACGGTCTCGCGGAACTCGGTGAGCCGGCTTGACGGTGGGCAGCGTGCCGCGGAACTTCTCCGGGTTCGCCGAGTCCATCAGGGCGTCCAGCTCCGGGTCCGGGCTGGGCTCGGCCGCGGTGAGGTTGCGGACCATGAAGTGGGCGACGTGGGCCTGGTGGCCCAGGTGCCAGCCGATGGCGCTGGAGTCCTCATGCGGGCGCCAGGTCACCTCGTCCGGCGTGAGGTCCTTCCACAGGTCGTCGGTGTAGGCACGAGCGCGGTCGTACTCGCGCAGCAACGCGCTTATCGGGAGCACGAGTTCGCCTCCTTTGTGGTCAGGGACGTGGTCACCGCTCGCTCGGCGGCGGCGAGGGCGCCTTCGATGTGCCCGGCGTACCGGGTGGCCGTCTCGGTCGAGGCCCAGTGCAGCCTGTCGTCCAGCGCGGGCCGTTGGTAGAGGGGGTGCCCGAACAGGGAGGAGTCGGTCAGGCGGTGGACGGCGGGCGGCGCGGTCCACCGCTCGCCGCTCCAGTCCTGTATGAGTGGTGTCTCGGGTTCGGCGGCGGCAGGGCCGAAAAGGCGGGCCGGCTGGGCGGTCACCGCCTGCTCGAAGTCGGGGCCGACGGCCCGGGCCGCGGCGAAGCCGAACAGCGCGGCGGGCTACCCGCCGGGACCCGACATGTCGTGCAGTTCCTGCAGCGGGCCGGTTCTGCTGACCGCCGCCCCCGCGAGCCCCGCATCCCGCCACAAGGCGGCAGGGCAGCGGGCGGCGACCTTGGCGACCGGGGTCGCCCGGGCGAGGCGGACCAGTTCCGGCGACAGGTCCGAGCCGAAGTCGATGCGCGCGAGGACGAGTGCGGGAGGTACGGCCACCACGACGTGCTCGGCGTGCAGCACCGCGCCCGGCGTACGGGCGTCGAGTCCGCGGGTGCCGCGGCGGTGGACCGCGCTGACGGGACTCTCCAGTCGTACGACGTCCGCGGGAAGTTCGGCCGCGAGCGCGCGGGCGAGGGCTTCGGCCCCCGGTGCGAAGCGGCGGGCAGGGGCGTCGATCAGGTTGCCGTGCAGCCGTCGCACACCGGTGGCGTCCTGTACCAGGGTGTCCCCTGACAGATGCTGCATGAAGGTGTCGATGCCGAGCCGCGCGGCGAGACCCGCGACGCACAGCTCTCCGTCCCAGAACCAGGTGGCCCCCAGGTCGAAGGCCCCGGGTGGAGCAGGCGTGCTGAGCGGACGCCCCCCGATGCGCTCGCGAGCCTCCAGGCACACCGTGTCGCGGCCGGCCGCGACCAGGGCGGCGGCCGCGGCAAGGCCGGCGATCCCGGCACCGGCCACGACGACGTCGTGGCCGCCATGCTGGAGCATTTACAGCTCCCTCTCTGCACCTTGGGGCGGACGCCGGTGGCGACCGCGAAGCGCATGGCCTGTTCGGTGTCGGCGGGGCTGCCGGTCAGATGACCGGTGATACTGCGTGCCCCCATGACGAGCTTGGCCAGGGGCAGTTGGAGGGGAGATCCGTCGAAGCCGACGACGGCGAGCCGCCCGTGCGGGGCGAGCCCGTCCACCAGCTCCGCGAGCGGCTTGCTGCTGGAGGCCGTGGACAGGACCAGCCGCGCCCCGCCCAACTCCGCGAGCGCGGCTCCGGGGTCCTCCCGCTCGGTGTCGATGTAATGCCGCGCGCCCGGCTCGTCGGTGAGCTTCCGCTTCTGCTCGCCCCGGCCGAGCGCCACCGTCTCGAACCCCATGGCCCCGGCGAACTGCACCGCCAGATGCCCCAGACCGCCGATCCCGAGGGCGTCGACCAGGTCACCCGGCCCGGCACCGGAGTGCCGCAGGGCGTTGAAGGCGGTGACGCCCGCGCAACCGAAGGGCGCGGCCTCCGCCGCGGACAGGCCCTCTGGGTTCCGGACGCCATGAGCTGTGAGGGCAGTCGTACAGGTTGCCGCGTGGGCGCCTTCACCGTCGACGCCGAAGAGCACGCTCAGCCAGTCCGCAAGGGGGCGGGGCGCACCACGGGTGGGTGGCCGAGGGCCTGCAAGGCGTGGCGGGTGAGGGTGCGCACGATGGCGGCCTCGGGGTCGGCTTCGAAGGGTTCGCGGCGCAGGCCGCGGGTCAGCCGGCGGCAGAAGTAGGGGGCGGTGGCGGTGAGGTGGTCGAGCGCCGGTGGGCTGAAGGCATAGACGGGCGCGGCCCCCATCACCCGAGCTTCGGGCAGAGGAGTACGTCGGGCGCCGGTTTGTGAAGGACAACCAGCTCAACCACGCGGGATATCTTTGGGCCTTCGCGACTCTCAGCCACTCGCCCGGAGCTGACGCGCACTACCGGCGTCGGCGCGAGGCTGGAGACTGACATGCCCAAGCCGTGCGGCAGCTGTTCAACCACATGCTCGGACAACTCCATCACTGCCTCCAGAACCGTGTGCGCTCCGACGTGTCATCGCGTTTCCGCCTCCTGCCGCGGCTGGCTGATCACTGAGGACGCGGCTCTGACAGGCTGTCCTCCTGAGTGCGGAGAGGGAGTCATGATGGAAGTCGGTGGATGGATCTGGGAGCGCAACCTGCGGTCCTTCCTGGAGTTGCTGTCGCGCTACGTGGGTTACGGCTTCAATGCCACCGATTGGGAGACGCTGGCACTGGCCGTCGAGGCGACCGACGACGAGCAGGCCGACGGCTGGTACTCATATCCCTTGGTCGGCGAGAAGCAAGAGGTCGAGGTTCGGCTGGCTCGCTCGGTCGGGGGAGATGAGGTCTCTGTGATCGTTGACGGACCTCTGACGCCCGAACTGGAGGTCCGGGCAGACACGCTGCTGTCCGCATTCGCGACTGGCCTAACCCAGGCAGAACAAGGTCCACTTGACCCGTCAGCCGCATGAGGAGTCTTTCTCCCCGTTGGTCGGAGGATGAGGACGTAGTTCAGCACAGGCCGGCCCAGCCCAGCCCAGCCCAGCCCAGAGTTCAGCCCATTCCGGCTGGCGGAGCGCGTCTGTACGCAAACTCCCTTGAGCGCACCATGGCAGGCACGGGCCTCTGAGGGGACGACTGCTCTGGGGCAGCCCGCATACGGGCTGTCCCAGAGCCATTTGAGTACTCATACTCATGCGCTCCCAGGCCCAGAGGGGGACAGTGCTGTCGACCGGACATGGGGGAAGGAGCACCGGTGGTGCGGCATCATCCGCGAACCGAGACGATGTGGTGTTCATTCCTCGCCGTCCTGGTACTGGCGGCCTCCGCCTGCTCGTCCCAGGACCGAGCCACAAGCCCGAAGACCGTTCGCAAGCTTGCTGGGAGCAGCGAAGCAGTCAGAGCCCGGCAGGCAGAGGAGAAGCATCTCCGGGACGTCGTGCGGGCATACGCCGAGCAGAACCCGCTCACCCTCGGCCTGGTCGACGTGCGCGATGAATGCTTCGGCGGGACAGCAAGGCAGTGGATCGATTCCAACGGCGACGACCAGTACAAGATCAAATGCTCTCTGTCGGTGACCGCCTACTACGGTGCCGACCGGAAACACTTCGTGTCAGTCCTCGACGGCATCCTCGCAGCCGGCGACCGGCCCGGATCCGGCGTCCCCTTCAACCACAGCTCTGACGGGCAGATCATCCACTACTACCGGCAGCACGGAGGGCAAGAGCAAGAGCCAGAAGCACCCCAGCTGTCCAGCGCCTCCCACACCCTGTCCTGGGACCCCGTACGCGACCGGAACCGCTCCTACCTGATGGTCACGGAACCGGACAAGTGCCGGGCGAGCGATCCGCCTGTGGCCCGATGTCTGAGGGAACCGGAATCCGGCACGGTCGCTGCCATCCGCAGCCAGTACGGCATGGTGTTCAAACTCGACCTGGGCCATTCCGACTACTTCACCATGTACAAAGACGGCCGAACTCGCAGGAACTGACCACCGCTCTCGTGGAGTTCGTCCTCATGCACGCCAAAGGGCCAGCCTCGCTCCGGTGCCCGACTCCAAGCAGCGAGGCACCACCCTTCTGAGGGTGGCGGCCTGCGATCACAGGTCTGTCCCTGGAGCTGCACGAACACGTCGCCTGGCCCGTTTACAACCGACGGCCCGAAGGGGCTGGACATCGACCACCTGGTTGTGCTGGCCGAGGCCTGGGCCTCCGTCGCGTATGGGTGGACGGCGAAGGAGTGCGAGGCCTACGCCAACGACCTGGGCGACGACCGGGCGTGAATCGTGGTCTCGGCTCCCTCGAGCCGGTCCAAGATGGACCAGGACCAGGCCCGGACGTTGCCGTCACCGTCACCCGGGCCCGCTGACCTCCGGCCCGCACCCCGGCCCCTCCGCCCACGCCGGGCGCGGGGCCGGTGCGTCATCGCTGGCGATCTTTCCCGGATTCGTCCCGACCCTGGCGTACGGGCTCCTACTCTCGGATCGTCAGCCTCCCGCCGCGAGAGCGGGGGAGCGGTAAGCACGGCAGGAAGACCTTCCTCGAGGCGCTACGGGCCCTGCGCGACTCGAGGATCGCAACAGCCACTCCTCGAGGTGACCGTGTCGTCGCCAGAATCGCAACGCGGGGCTGCCGAGGCCTCGGATAGCCCTCGGTGCCCTCTGGTGTGGGCTCCTCGCGGTCAGCGTGCCCTGACGGTCTCGGTGGGAGTGACCATCTGCAGGTGGAGCTTGTTCGAGGTCCAGCTCGTTTCGTAGAGCGCTCCGCGGAACTGCAGCGTGCCGCGGTGTTTTGCCTGCACCCAGATGTCGACCGCGCCGCCGAGGCCGATCTCTCCGTGGGCGCACTTGAGCGTGCGCCAGGATGTGGTGCTCTGTCGTTGCTGCACGCAGAACTTCTGAAACCTGTCGTCGTCGTTCGAGGCGTCGCCCTTCACGTGGATGCGCGCGCCGGTTTTCACGGTGTGTGGGCTCACCTTGAAGTCGTAACTGATCTTTGCGGAGGCCGTCACCGCACTCAGTCCGAGTGCCGCTATACCGGCTGCTGTGACGACGGCTGTACGCGCAGCACGTCGGTTGAGAACGCCCATTGTCTGTCTCCCCGTTTCGGATGGTCTTGCTGTTTCTCGGCTTGCAGCCGCTGTATCAGCTCACCGATCGCAACCTGTGAGAGGGACGAAGCGGGAACACGGTTGCCCAGCGATTCACCATTTCTCGGTCGGCTCTCGACGAGCCTGGATCGGCGACCTCGCGCCGGTCCCGCTCTACTTGCATGTCTTTTGCTGTCGGGGTCTGGCGGCCGCCGCCGGCGCATGGCTTATCACCACGTGCATGGACGTAGTATCGATCACCAGTCGCACACCGCGCCCTTCGTGATCGTTACCGCCGTCCTCCGCCAATGGTCCTGCGCAAGCGTCTGTCAGGGTGCGCCGATGGCCATGCGTTCCGAGCGCCGGACATCTCTGCCGAGGGCCTCGCGCAAAGATGCTTCTGACATCCAGCTTTGCTTCCGCCGTGTGTGAGGATCTTGGGCCGTTGTCATGTGACTGGAACTTCAACCGGCCGACGAGCGCCTGAGCTGGGCGGTCTGAGCGTCTCCGCTGGTGTGGTAGCTGGTGGCCGCACGCCGGCGGGCGACGATGTGAATGACCGCGCCGACTGCGACGGCCAAGACTGAGGAGAGGATCAAGACGATCTCCGACATGACGGCGAACACGATATCGGCCCGGGCGGCACGCACCCGCCAATCGAATTCCGGATCGACCAGCCCCGCGGGATCCCGCACCACCTGTACGCGGTCGCCGACCCGGTCGTCTGCACCGCATGAGATGGCATCGGTGGCGGGCGCGGCAGAACCGTCGTAGCGGACCGTGCAGTCGTATGTGGTCGACTTCCCGTGGTGGGCCTCGTTCCGTGTGACAACGGCTGACCGGGACACGCCCCGTGCCTGCAGGACCAGGGCCTGGGACGCCTGCATGGCGCACAGCGGCGTGGCGATCATCGGCGCGAACATCAGCGCCAGGGCCACCCCCCGCAGCACTGCGGAAGGGGACAACGACATCACCGCGACCAGTAGCCAGACCACGCCGACCAGACACAACACGATCGAGGGCACCAGCATCCAGCGCAGCGGCCCCAATACCCCACCGACAAGGGGCAGTAGCGCGGCCACCGGAACCGACAAAGCGGTCAGCACCGGGCGGCGTGGATATTCCAAATCGCCCGCCCGCTTCCTCCCGGCTCGCTTCGTACCCGTCGTCAACGCACCCCCGTCCGACCGTCCGACCGTGTCAACGATCATTCTCGGACAGGGCCGGACCTTGTTGTGCGGCGGGGCGCTCGCCGGTTGCCGACCGCCTCCCGGGGCTGCCTGGATACCGAGGCACACAGGCAACCACGGCACCCTTCGATCACGTCGAGCCGGGTGCGGATGGCATCGGCTTTGATGCCGCTGGCTCGACCCGAGCCCATGCGCGAGACCGCATGGGCCTGACGCCCAGCTTGCCGGGGGATGCAAGTCCTGCCGCGCGCTCCATCGAGCCACATCCTGTCGGTCGGCCAGGGTGAGGCTTTTGCGTCTGCCTCGGCAGGGGCCGTTTCACCGACGGCTGGGAACTTTCGGGACGCGTCAAACGGATGAGGTGTTCAGCTTGGACACGCAGGGGCCCACGGTCACCGGCACCGACAGCGGGGGCGGGCAGACGGCGGGCGACCGCGACGGCACCCGGGCCCTGATCGAGGTGCTCCTGCTGGGCCGGCGCATCCCGCACGAGCACCTGGTGCCCGCGGCTCGCCGCCACCCTGAGCGTGGGCGCTGACCGCGGACGCCGTCGTGCTGGAGGCCCGCAAGGCCCGGGAAGCCGACGACGCCGACACCACCCTGCCCGAGCCGGAACCCCGGCGGCGGGAGCCGACGGTGACCTTCCTGACCGCGCGGCGGCTGGCGGCTCATCTCCCGCCCGACACCCGGCGCGCTTCCCTCACCGGCCCCTACGACCAGCTCCTCGGCCGCACCCGCGGCACCACCGCTGCCAGCAAGGGAGAGCAGATGCCATGAACGGCACCAGCCGCCGCCGGATGAGCGAGCAGGCGGCCGAAACCGCCGTGGTCGGCACCTGCCGGATGCTCCGGCTGCCCGCCATCCGGGGGAAGTTCCCGGACCTGGCCGAGCAGGCCGCCCGCGAGCAGTCGTCCTATCCCGCCTTCCTCGCCGAACTGTCGCTGGCCGTATGCGACGACCGGGCCCGGCGCCGCTCCGAGCGTCGGATCACGGCCGCGGCCTTCCCGAGGCAGAAGTCACAGCGGGAATGCGATTTCGACGCCAGCCCCAATATCGACCCGCCGTCGTCCACACCCTCGCGATCAGACGTGCCAAGGTGGGCGGATCATCCTTGGCACAGGCGTCGACGACCACAGCGATCAGCTGGCCGTAATCGGGACCGGTGTTGCTCTCATTGGCTACCGTCGTGCGGACCCACGCGTCCCAGTTGAGTGAGTTCGACCGCTGCGCCGTGTCGGGATTGCGCACCAAGCACAGCGGAAGTGGGCCCGGCAGCCCCTCTGTCTCGAGTTCAGCCCATCCCGCAGCGATCGAGTGCAGCACGAACCTGGTCGAGCCCTTCCACTCTCCAGTGGTCCCGGTCGGGCATTTGGTCTTCTCGGCGCCAGCGCCAGACCGAGAACATCGCCCAGCCCAGGGCGCGGCACCGGTGAATCAGGCCGTGGTCAGCTCCCGCATAGTGCTTTCCCACTTCTTCCGGCGCATGGGCGAGGTCGAACTCGACCGGCCCACGGCAGCACGTGGCGAGGTCTACGAAAAGGGGCCCTCTCCTCGTGTTGAGGAGGTTGCCCGGATGCGGCTCGCCGTGCAACAACTGGTCGCCGGCCTTCTCGATGCTGATCGCGGCGCTCAGTCCACTGAGTGTGTTGCTGAGGAATTCCCGGTCAGAATCAAGCAGCTCGGGGGACTGCTCCCGGTCGTTCACCTCTCGCAGCGCCCCAGCAACTCGATCGGTGAAATGCGGTGCGTCCAGATCGATCTGGCGCAGGGCGGCATGGTGGCGCATGAGCACCCCTGCGTAATCGGCCGGCGCGATCTCTGATCCCACAGGTTCGTAGTAGGTCCAGAGCGAGATGGCGAAGGTATCACGCACATTGACTCGGGGGTCGACCCGAGGCTCGAGCTCAGCCACCGGAGCATCGACGTCGGCGAGACGGCGAGCAACCTCTACTTCGAACTCAGAACCAGCCAGATGCCCCGAAGGCGCGACCCGAGCCAGAACATCGCACGGGACCAGGTGAAGCACGACGCGGTCCGAGTTGTTGATGACGACCACATCTTCGACCTGGAGGCCCAGTTCCGAAGCGGTCGCCCATCCTGCCTCAACTGCGCGACGGAGTTCCAATGGCTCCATACCGTCCTCCCTCATTTCCAGCCCCGTGAAGGGCTCAGGACGAGAGTAGTTGAGCACGTCATCGGTCATAAGCAGACTTCGTAGGACCGAGGATGACGCCGAGACCGGGCTCAGCCCCTGCCGGGCTCTGGTGTTGCCAGAACTCGCCGACGTTTCTGCAGTCGAACTCTCTGAGCCGCGTAATCGCACGCGATAAACCCGGCGACGTCGGCGGTCATCCCCGGGATACTGGTCGCCCATGGATGAGGTCAAAGTCGTCGTCGCCCATTCCGAACGCGCGACCCTGCGCGTCGGCGACGTGTTCTTGAAGGTGGACGCCGATCAGGCGCGCATCGACGTCGAAGTCGAGGCGATGGCCCTGGCGCCGGTCCCGACCCCGGAGGTCCTGTGGTGTAGGCCGCCCGTGCTCGCGATGGCTGCACTCCCGGGGACGACGCTCGGGCGCCTCGGCGGGCCGTCGACCGGGTCGCCGGCGGCGTGGGCCGCGGCGGGCGCCGCCATCCGAAAGCTGCATGAAGCGCCGTTGCCGGTTCGGCCCGGCCGGGCCGGGCGGAGTATCGTCGCGCTGGCGACGGAACTCGACGACGAGTGCGAGTTGCTCGTGACGAACGGTGTCCTGCCGGCTGACCTGGTCACCCGCAACCGCCAGGTTGCCGAGGCCGCGCTCCGGCCGTGGACTCCGGCGTTCACGCACGGCGACCTGCAGATCGCGCACGTCTTTGTCGACGGCGGCGAGGTCACCGGCATCATCGACTGGTCCGAGGCGGGCCAGGGTGATGCCCTGTACGACCTCGCCACCTTCACGCTCGGACACGAGGAGCACCTCGACGACGTCATCGCCGGCTATGGCACCGCCGTCGACCTCGACGTGATCCACGCGTGGTGGTCGTTGCGAAGCCTGCTGGCGGTCCGCTGGCTGATCGAGCACGGCTTCGACCCCTTCGCGCCGGGCTGTGAGGTCGACGTGCTGAGATCCCGGATGTCCGGTGCTTCCTCGGAGACCGCGGCCTTTCCCAGGTGATCGCCGTGTCCATTTCCCAGCCCGTCCATGGCCCGCGCATCGACCATCTCCCCGCCCGCATCGCCCGAGGCATGGCAGCGTCTGTCGGCGGGGCCGGGAGCCAATGGCGAGCGGTGTACGACTGTGCCGCCGCCCGCCTGCCCGCAGTACGGCAGTTCGACGGCGACGAGCCGAACCCGGCAGCGATGGATGATCGCCCGCCGCAGCCTCAGCAAGCCCGCCGAGATCGCCTCCTACCTGGCCTGCGCACCACTGGAGGACACCGTCACCGACCAGGTCCGAGTCGCCGGATGCCGCTGGAAGATCGAGGAGTGCTTCCAGAGCGCGGAGAACGAGTGCGGCCTGGACCCGTACGAGGTCCGCCGCTATGTGGGCTGGTACCGGCACATCACGCTGGCCATGCTCGCCCACGCCTTCCTTGCGGTGATGGGCGGCCGTGCGGGAGCACGAAAAGGGGCGACCAGACCGACACACCCACCCTCGTGGGCTTCACGCCGGCCGAGATCCGTCGTCTGTCGGCACCTGAACCCCCGCTGCCGTCCTACACGCCGCGATCACGCGGTGAACTGGTCCCGACGGCGACGCCGCCACCAAGCACGTGCCCGGCGCTGTCATTCACTGGTGACCGGGCAGGTCCGCGCGTACGCCCTGCTGCGGATGTTCGGCCGCGAGGGGCGGCCCACGCCCTTGGGGCAGGCGTTCGCCGAGTACGGGCCGTCGCCAAGACCCTGCACCTGCTCCGAGTCGTCGACCCGGTCGACGACACCTACCGGCGCCAGATGAACCGGCAGCTCACTGTCCACGAGTCACGGCACAAGCTCGCCCGCGCCATCTGCCACGGCAAGCGCGGACGGATCCTGCAGGCATACAGGACGGGGCAGGAGGACCAACTCGGAGCGCTAGGCCTGGTCCTCAATGCCGCCATGCTCTGGACGACGCGCTGCCTCGACGGCGCCGTCGACCACCTGCGGGCTCTGCCGCCCGAGGAGAGGGAGCATGACGTCCTGGACGAGGACGTGGCCCGGGTCTCCCCGCTGAAGCACGCCGACCTCAACTGCCTGGGCTGCTACAGCTTCGCCGCTCGCCCGCCCCGCGAGGGCCTGCGCCCACTGCGTGACCCGGCGACCGTCCACCTCGACGAGGACGACGAGGGCACCGGCGAATGACGCGGCGTCAGGGCGCGTATCGGGTCGTGTTCAATGAGTATCGCAGCCTCCGGGGCGGGTGTCCCGTCTGGGTGCGGGGCCCGGCGGTCTGCGGCTGCGCCGTGTGGACGCGAGTGACCGGGAGCGTTGCCACGGGCAGGCAGGCAGGTAGTGGCGGGGCCCGAGGGCCCCGGCTGCGTGCCCGCCGGGTCGGTGTGTCAGAGCTTGGCGAGCCGGTCCACCAGCAGTTCCACCCTCGGCTCGGCGTCCTCGGGCAGCAGGCGGCCCGCACGGGTCAGGGTCGCAAGGCCGTGCAGGGCCGCCCAGAACACCTCGGTGAACAGCCCCGGGGGCACGCCGTCGCCGGCGACCTCGGCGAGAGTCTCCAGCAGGGAGGCGAAGGCGTCCTTCAGAGGCTCGGGGGTGTCCTCCTGCGCGTACGCCAGGCCGCCGTCGAGCTGGAACAAGGCGTCGTAGACCGCCGGGTTGCGTACGGCGAAGTCGAGGTAGGCGCGGGCCAGGGCGGCGACCCGGGCGCGCGGGCCGTCCGCGGCGGAGGTCGCGGCCCGCACCGCCGCGGCCATCTCGGTGGCGCCCTGAAGGGCTACGGCGCCGATGATCTCGCGCTTGCCGCGGAAGTGGCTGTAGAGGACGGGCTGACTGTATTCGATCCGCTCGGCGAGCCGGCGGGTGGTGACTGCGTCCCAGCCCTGCTGCTCGGCGAGTTCGCGGGCTGTCGCCACGATGAGGCGCTCGCGCTCCGCACGTTCGCGCTGCTTGCGTTCCTGTACCGACATGCATTGATCCTAGCACCGCTAGACAAGCGAGCGTTAGTAGTACTAGCGTTGCCTCATCAGCTAGCAACGCTAGTTCACGGAGGGATCGTCATGCTCAACGCACTCGAGGTCGTCACCACCGTCGTCGTCGGCCTGATGGTGGGGGTGGAGTTCTCCGTCGCCTTCATCGTGAACCGGATCCTGGACGCGCTTCCCGAGGACAGCGGCCAGCTCGGCCGCGCCCACGGCGGCCGAATGCTCGGCGCCCTGATGCCGTTCTGGTACATCGGCTCGCTCGTCCTCAGCGCGATCTGGGCCGTCGCCGGATGGCACCACCACGGCGCCGGACTCGTCGCCACCGCCGCCGGACTGCTGATCGTCAGCGTGGTCATGTCGATGCTGCTGCTCGTCCCGATCAACAACCGGGGCAAGACCTGGACCCCCGAGAACCGGCCCGCCGACTGGAAGGAGCAGATGAACCGCTGGGACCGCTACCACTACGTCCGCGTCGCCGTCATCATCGCCGCCTTCGCCCTGCTCGCCGCCGCCCTCGTCTGATACCACCGCTGCCCCGACATGCACTGGTTCGCCCCTGTATCAACGGCTTTCGCCCCGTCGGGGTGAGCCCGAGAGGGCTTCGGATTACTGACCCCGCGGGCCGCCGCCGCGCCGGTGGCGCACAATCCCCACTCCCCGGGCGGCAGCTGACCACTGCAATCCCGACATTCGGGAACGCGGCTGCCGCTCCGATCTCACTACTGCGATCCCGGCAAGCTACGCCCCTCGATCAGCCGTGTCCGCGTGGCCTGAATCAGGCCCCACACGACTCAGCAAGCTCAACGAAGCTCACCAAGCTGACGAAGACTCACAAGGAAAAGAACAATGTCGCTGAAGAAGATCAATACCGTACTGGCCGCCGCCTTCATCCTCTTCATCCTCTGGTTCGGGACGGAGTTCATCCTGAGCCCGGAGACGACGGCGCCGGGCTTCGGCCTGCCGAGCTGGCCGTCCGGCGACGGCGACGGCTTCCTGATCATCAAGGGAATCCGCGACGTCGTCTTGGCCCTGGTCCTGGGCATCCTGCTGGTGACGGGCCACCGCCGGGCGCTGGGCTGGGTACTGCTGGTGGAGGCCCTCGCCGCGTACGGCGACATGGCCACCGTGCTGGCCCACCACGGCTCCGTGGCCACCGCGCTCGGCGTCCACGGCCTGACCGCGACACTGATGGTGGTCAACGGCCTGCTGATAATGCGCGAGACCCGCAACGTCGCAGCCGCCCCGGCAACACCCGCCCCGCAGACCGCCTAACGCTGTAGAGAAACCGTTGTCCGTGACTGGAGAGCAAAGCGATCAGCAGGGCGGCCGCCCGCGTTAACCCATCGCCGAGGAGGGAGCGTTCTTCGACGAGGCGGAGAAGATCCCGCTGGGCGAGGTGGTGGGCGAGGAGTGGCGCAAGGCGGTGGTGGATGAGCGCGGCCGGGTGGAGCGCATCCCGGACGAGCTGTGTGCGCTGGTCAGCCTCCGGGACGCGCTGCGGCGGCGGGAGATCTGGGTGCCGGGGGCGAACCGGTGGCGGAACCCGGAGGACGATCTGCCGCCGGACTTCGAGTGTGAACCCCTACGGCCGGTTCGAGCTGGACATGAACGCCCACCTCGAATCGGGCGCAGCCGCGGCGGCGGCCAAGGTGACCGGTCCCCGTCCCGTGCCCGGCGTGCCCACTGCCCAGTCGGCGGGCGGCTGGGCAGGCTCGGTCTGAACGACCGCCCGGCTCTCCTCGCTCCGGTACGACCACGTCAACTTCCTCGGCCGTTGCTCCTCCACCGGGCCTGCGGCACCGGGCCTGCGGCACCGGGCCTGCGGCACCGGGCCTGCGGCACCGGGCCTGCGGCACCGGGCCTGCGGCACCGGGCCTGCGGCACCGGGCCTG
>NZ_JBSFJZ010000018.1:0-40959 GCF_053598315.1 Streptomyces sp. NPDC001153 | reverse complement strand
CGGCAGCGGCGTGACCCGACCGCAGGGCACGCGTGATCCGGCACGTCAGGGGATCTGGGTCTCGATGTGGGCGAGGTGGGTGGCGAGGATCTCTTCGAATGCGGCGCGGCGGTCTGCTCCGAGGGGGCGGATGTCGCGGGCGAAGTGGGCCAAGGCGGGGAAGCGTTCGGGGTCGGCGCCGAGCACCGCGACGCGGAACTGCTCCATGCCCTGTTCGTACTCCTTGGGGGTGAGGGTGCTGATGCCGGCCTCGGAGGAGATCAGCGCGGCGAGGAGGATGACGATGCGGTGGTATCGCACCGGGACCTCCTCGTCGGGCAGGCCGGATGCGCGCAGGGCCTGCAGCAGCTCCTCCATGACCAATCGGGATCCGGTGCCGCCAGACCCGTAGTGCCCCCACACCACGGCGAGTTGGGGCTGCTCGCCGAACGCCTCGCGCAGGCGCAGGCCCAGGGCGGTGATGCGCTGCTGCCAGTCGCCTTCGGGGCGGTAGCCGTCCATGGCGGCCAGCAGGATCCGGTCGGCAGCGGCGCGCAGCAGTTCGGTCTTGTTGCGGAAGTGCCGGTAGAGGCTGGAGGAGTCGGTCCCGAGCGCTGCGGCGAGTTTGCGCACGCTGAACGACTCGGCGTCGCTCGTGCGCAGCAGTTCCGCCGCCGTGTCCAGGATCTCCTCGGTCGACCATCGCTTTCGACCAGTCATTTCGCCCCTCTCATCCGGGCCCAGCCTAACCTATGCACTTGCTGATGCACGCACTGCGTGCATAATGAGGGCAACGCACTGCCCGGCCACAACGACGCACCCGGCATCCGGCCGGGAGGGAAGAAGGAGACATGAGCGAGCTCACTACCGCGTTACGACCGCCGGAGCCGGACTTCTCGGTGATAACGACCGAGGAACTGTGTGCCTACCGCGACGCGGAGAACCGCTTCCGGGCCTCCAGCGCGGCGCGGGCGATCCTCGGAGAGCCGGACACCGGCGCCGCGATCGATTGGCAGGAGATCGCGCTGCCCGGCCGCGACCTACGGGTCCGGGTCTACCGGCCGGCGCCGACGGGAGACGACGAAGCCGCAGCCCGAACCGACCTGCCATTGGTGGTCCATGTCCACGGAGGCAGCTTCGTGGGCACGGCGGTGCAGTGCGACTGGACCAACAGCCACCTCGCCGCGCGGCTGCCCGCCCTCGTCGTCTCGGTCGAGCACCGCCTCCTCGCCCCCGGCAGCCCACTCGTGAACGCCGCCGACGACGGCTGGGACGTGCTCCGGCACGTGGTGCGACACGCCTCGCAGTGGGGCGTCGACCCGGCGCACGCGGCCGTCTTCGGTGAGAGCTGCGGCGCGCTGATCAGCGCGCTGACGGCCATCCGGGCCAGGGAGGCCGGGCTGGAGCTCAAGGCGCAGGTGCTGGTCAACCCCGCAGTCGACGTGACCGGGACGATGTTCGAGTACCCCTCGATCGCCGAGTACGCATACAGCCCGACCCGGGCTCTGCCGCTGCTGCGGCTCTTCCAGCGGCTCGCCGTCCCGCCGGGAGTCGACGCCGGCGCCGTCTCACCCCTGTATGCGGACGACCTGAGCGGGCTCGCCCCGGCGCTGGTTGTGGTGCCCACCCAGGACGCGGTCGCCGACCACGGCCGCCGCTACGCCGAGCGGCTGCGCGAGGCAGGGACCTCTGTGCGGCTCTCCGAATACCCGGGCGCAAAGCACGCGTTCCTCACCCTGCCCGGCGTGGAACCACAGGCCGAGGCCGCCCAGGCGGAGATCCTCGCGTTCCTCCGTGCGGCCCTGGCAAAGTGACGGAGGAATAGTGCACCGCACCCTTGGACCCGAGGGCCCGGCAGTCTCCCGACTTGGCCTCGGCTGCATGAGCATGACCGGCATATACGGCTCCACTGACCCGCACGAGGCCGCGGCAACTGTGCTGGAGGCCCTCGACTACGGCGTCACCATGTTCGACACCGGCGACTTCTACGGCGACGGAGCAAACGAGGAACTCCTGGGCCGAACCCTCGCACCGCACCGCGACCGCGCCGTGCTGGCCACCAAGACCGGAGTCCGGCGCACCGCCGAGGGCCTGGTGCCCGCCGGCTCACCCGACGATCTGCGGCGTGCCTGCGAAGCGTCGTTGCGCCGGCTGCGCACCGATCACCTCGACCTGTACTACCTCGCCCGTATCGATCCCGCCGTCCCCGTCGAGGAGTCCGTGGGCGCCCTGGCCGACCTGGTCGCCCAGGGCAAGGTGAGCCACATCGGCCTGTCCGAAGTCTCGGCCGCTACCCTCCGCCGCGCCCATGCCGTCCATCCGATCAGCGCCGTCCAGACCGAGTACTCGCTGTGGGAACGCCATGTCGAAACCGACATCCTGCCCACGATCCGCAGTCTCGGCGCCACCCTGATCGCCTACAGCCCTCTCGGGCGGGGCCTGCTCACCGGGGCCGTCGGCAGCACCACGCGGTACGAACCCGGCGACTTCCGCGCCACCGCCCCCCGCTACAACGGCGACGACCTCAAGGCCAACCTGGCCATCGTCGACGCCATCACCCACCTCGCCGAGGCCAAGAACGCCACCCCCGCCCAGATCGCCCTCGCCTGGCTCCTCACCCGCGGCAGCGACGTCATCCCCATCCCCGGCAGCTCCCGTCGCACCCACCTGCGCGACAACCTGGCCGCCCTCGACCTGCACCTGACCGCCACCGACCTCGGCAACATCGACGCCGCCGTCCCCGATACCGGGGCCCAAGGGGCCCGATACGGCGACCACGGCATCGCCCTGATCGACCAATGAAGAGACATGAAGAGGACTGACGAGAGAAGCATCCTGATGACGCAATCACCCCGCCCGAGGGCCGCTCGCAGCGATGTGCGTGGGGCCTGGCGCTCACTGTCCTCGCGACGATCGCCACGTACGTCGACTGCGGCACCACCCATCTGCCGGCCGATCACATCCGGGCCGGCTATCCCGACTAGTCCCAGGCGCGGGTCGACTCGGCCGTCACCACGTACCTGGTCGTGTCGTCCGTCATCGGAGCACTCGGCGTCCTTGGCTGGCTCACGGCGGCCTGGGCCGTCAAGGCAGGCAAGCGGTGGGCCTGCCCCGTCGCGACCGTGATGTTCGTGCTCTCCGCCAGCGCCGGACTGGCCGGGCTGCTGACCAAGGACACCTCCGGCGCGACCGGATTGCCGCCCAGCTGGGCCGGGCCGGGACGATTCCCTGTCTGGCGGGCGTTCTCGTGGTCACATCGCTGTGGAGAAGAAGGCGACCAGCGTGACGACGGCTCCGTTCGACTCCGTACGCAACCATCGCGACCGTACAGAGCCGCACCACACGAGCCACGACCACCGCGCACCACGGAGGACGACACAGTGCAGCGAATCGGCATCATAGGAGTGGGCGAGATCGGCAAGGCCCTCGTCGAGGGCCTGCGCAGCGGGGGCGGTGCGTCGCCGGAGATCTTCCTCTCTCCCCGGGGAGCCCGCGTCGCCGCCGAACTGTCCGAGCGCTTCGAGGACATCCAGGTGTGCGCCGACAACCAGGAGGTGGTGGACCGCTCCGAATTGGTGATCATTGCCGTGCGCCGCCAGGACCACCACGAGGCGCTCGCCGGGCTGAAGGTGGACGACGACAAGACCGTGGTCAACCTGATGGCCGGCGTCGCCATCGACGACCTGCGTCGAACCCTCGCCACCGGCGCCCCGATCGTCCACGCCATCCCGCTGCCCGCCGTGCGCGAGCGTCGCTCCGTCACCGTGACCTGCCCCTCGCACCCGGTGGTGGACGCTCTCTTCGAAGAGCTGGGCGGGGCGCTCTCCGTCGCGGACGAGAACGCCTTCGACGTCTTCTCCGCACTGACCGGCACCCTCACCGCCCACTACGCCTACCTCGCCACGCTCACCTCGTGGGCCACCGGCCACGGCATCGCCCCCGACGCCGCCGAACAGTATGTGCGCGGCCTCTTCCAGAACGTCGGCCGCTCACTGAATGAGGCGAGCCGCCCTCTGCATCAACTTGCAGCCGACCACGAGACGCCCAATGGGAACAACGAGCGGATCCGCACCACGTGGTTCGATCCGGCCAACGCCGCAGCCCTCAAGGAGGCCCTGGACGGCCTCCTCTCCGATCTGAAGTAAGAGCCTCCCGGTGGGGACTGGCGCCCGCGACCTGGAACGGCGACCCCTTGCACGCCTCTCGCAAACGGTGCCGTCCTTTGTGCGAGCAAGATCAAGGAGTGACCGCCGGGCCACGTCCGACCCTCGATCGACTCTCAGAAACCGTTCTCACTCGCAAGCGGGACGGACCCCATTCTGAGACGTGCATGGTGCGAAGATCCGGGCCTATGACGGACCCTCAGCAGCCCTCTACGGCCGAGCGGTCGGACGCCGACGACGTCGAGCAGAGCGCCTGTCCGCAGTGTGACGCACCACCCGGCTCACCCTGCCCCTCGCGCGGCGGCGCGATCGCCTCCGCGTACCAAACCCGCCGCTTCACCATGGTCCCCCGACTGAAGAAGGCGCAGCATGCCAACCCCGGCCGGCCGCAGCCCCGGGCGCCCCTTGGGCCCCTGGCGGCCCGGCACCCCGCCCTCGGCACCCATCGACCCGGATCTGCCAGCGCGGACATCCGCATCGGCTACGCCCGTTGCTCGACCCTCGGGCAGTCACTCGACTCCCAACTCGACGCGCTCAGCAAGCACGGCATCCCGAGGGACAAAATCTTCAACGAAGAAGATCAGCACCCGCGTCCGCGTACGGCCGGCCTTCGACGTGGCGCTGAGGACGGCGCGGGAGGTCAAGGCGTACACCCCGCACTGCCGGGTCATGTGTGCGAGCTGAAGCGGCTCGGCCGCGACGCCGCCGAACTGACCGCGCTCGCCGACCACCTCACCGCCCGCGGCCTGGTCCTGGAAATGCCGGCCGGGGCCCCTGCCTGGCATCTACGACCCCACCGGGCCGGGGAAGCTGCTGTTCGCATTGTTCGCCGCGATGGCGGAGACCGAACGGGGAGTCGGTCGAACAGATCCAGCCCGACCTGATCATCCCCACTTGGCAAGCGCAAGGGACAGAATCCCTCCGTCGCCGGCATTCACCGGGCTCTCGCGGAGCACGCCAAGCGCGAGACGTACCCCGAAGCCGTCGCCCAGGCGCACCACGGCTTCGCCGCCCTCACCGGCAGCGAGGTTCCTGAACCTCACACAGAAGCCAAGGCCCTGACGACACGCTGAGTCACTTTTCACTTCGCGGCAGCTTCGGGGGGAGAACAGGGCCAAGTCGGCCACGAGCGTGGGGGCGGAGGCGGCTGTCCAGGACCGTCGATCCCGAACTCGCCGGCGTGCGCATCACCCGCCGAGCCGCCGAAATGCTTTGGCGCGCCGTTCACGTGGACGCCGATCTCCTGCACCGCATCGCGGAGGGGGAACAGCGGATCGAGTCGTGGGTCCCGGTTTCGCCGGACGTCCCCTGCCTGGTCGTGGACACCACACAAGGCTGGAAGCCGTCCCTGGACGGACCGGATCGTCGAATTCGCCATGCTCAGGAGATCGCCCGCAGGCGGGCCGGGGTCGGCTGGGTGAGCCGGTCGAGGTGGGCAGCGGTGTCCTCGTCTGCGGGGAGCAGGACGAGGAGCTGCTGGGCGTCGGCGGTGAGGTCCAAGGTCTCGCGCAGCAGGCGGAGTTCGGGCCCGGCCGGGTGCTGGAGGCGGAGCGGGCCGCGGCGGGGAACGCGGTGGTTGCCCAGGCGGCGGGTGAACTCGGGGCCGGCCACGGGGGCGAGTTCGGTGCTGAGCCATTCGGAGTTCTCGGCCGAGGGGCCGAGCCAGAGATCGAAGGCCTGCTCGTCCGCGACCTCGTCCCAGTCGGGGAAGAGGGTGCGGGACCGGGGGTCGGTGAAGACGTAGCGAGTGAGGTTCGGAGCCGGGACGTCGAGCAGGCCGGCCGCGCCGAGGACGGCGGCGTAGCCGGTGGTGTGGGCGAGGATGTCGCCGAGGCGGTTGGTGACGGCGGCGACGCCCGGTTCGAGCAGGCGCAGGGTCTGGTGGACGGCCGGGCGGACATCGCGGGGCGGCGGGGCGGGCCGGGTGCGGCCGGCGCAGGCGCCGCCGGTGATCTTCGTGAGGTAGCGCAGGTGGCCGCGCTCGGCGGGGTCGAGGCTGAGGGCGTCGGCGAGCGCGTGGACCACGGCGGGGGAGGGGTTGCGGTCGCGGCCCTGCTCCAGCCGGGTCAGGTACTCGACGCTGATGCCGGCGCGGACGGCCAGGTCGGAGCGGCGCAGCCCGGGCGAGCGGCGGCGGCCGTGGTCGGGCAGGCCGAGCGTCTCGGGCTGGATGCTGTCGCGCTTGGCGCGGATGAAGTCCCCCAGTGGTGTGCCCATGCGACGAGCGTAACGGTTGGCGGCAGCACGGAGGGTGGCCCTGCGGGGGCCAGCCTGGGCACGGTCTGGTTGCGGCCGGCGGGCGGGCCGATGGTGGTGGCCATGGAGAAGAACACGCACAAGCTGGTGATCCTCGTCGGTAGCGTCCGGGAGGGCCGGTTCGGCCCGGTGGTGTCCTCGTGGGTGGCCGAACGGGCCGTCGCGCACGGCGGGTTCGAGGTGGAGGTGGTCGACCTGGCCGAGGTGGACCTCCCGCTGGCCCTGCCCGCCGCCTCGCCGAAGTTCGCGGGCGCCGACTACCCCCGCCCGGCCGGGATGGTCGGGCTGACCGAGGCCCTGGAGGGCGCGGACGCCTTCCTGATTGTCACGCCGGAGTACAACCACAGCTACCCCGCCTCGCTGAAGGCCGCCATCGACTGGCACTTCACCCAGTGGACGGCCAAGCCGGTCGCCTTCGTGAGCTACGGCGGCGCGGCCGGCGGCCGGCACGCCGTGCTGCACCTGGAAAACGTGCTGACCGAGCTGCACGCGGTGACCATCCGGGACGGCCTGGCCTTCCCGAACTACTTCACCGCCTGGACGGACGGCCGCCCGGACGACCCGCAGGCGTCCGGCTACGCCAAGACCATGCTCGACCAACTGTCCTGGTGGGCAGGCGCGTTGAAGCACGCGCGGGCCGCCGAACCGTACCCGGCGTGAGTGGGGGGAACGACGGAGTACGTCAAGCCCGGCGGCACCGACCCGGCGGTCAGCCGGATCGCGCTCGGCTGCATGGGCTTCGGCGGCAGCGGCCGCGGGCACAACCCGTGGGCGCTTGACGAGGAGGCCGCAGCGGCGGTCTTCCGGCGGGCGGTCGAGGTCGGCATCACCTTCTGGGGCACCGCCAACGTGTACGGCGGCGGTGCCCCGGAGGAGCTGGTCGGCCGCGCGGTCCGGCAACACCCGGCGCGAAGACGTCGTAGCGCGACGAGGGTGGCCTGCCGATGCGCGACGGCCCGGGCGGCTCCGGGCTGTCCCGCAAGGCAATCCTGGCGCAGGTGGACGGCTCGCTGACCCGCGTCGGTACCGACTACCCGGACCTCTGCAGGCTGCACCGCTTCGACCCGGCGACCCGGGTCGAGGACACCGTGGCGGCCCTGCGGGAGGTGGTGGCGGCCGGGAAGGTCCGGTACGTCGGCGCCTCCTCGATGTGGGCCTGGCAGTTCGCCAAGCTGCAGCACACCGCGGCGCGGGGACGGCGGCCCGGCCTTCGTGTCGATACAGCACCAGTACAGCCTGGTGCAGCGCGAGGAGGAGAGGGAGATGTTCCCGCTGCTCGCCGACCAGGAGGTGGGCAGCCTGACGTGGTGCCCGCTCGCCTCCGGGCGGCTGGCCTGCCCGTACGGGCAGGCGATGGCCCGCTCGGCCGGGGATCCGGTCGCCAGGCGGCTCTTCGCGGACGTCGACCGGCCGATCGTGGACTCCGTGCAGTCCTTCGCGCGGGCCCGGGCCTGTCGATGGCGCAGGTCGCGCTCGGCTGGGTGCTGGGCAACCCGGTGGTCACCGCCCGGTCGTCGGCGCGACCCGCCGGGCCACCTGGACGACGCGGCGGCCGCGCTGGACGTCCGGCTGACCGCCGACGAGCTCGCGGTGCTGGAACGTCCGTACACGCCCCGGCTGGCCACCGGGTTCTGAGCACGTCCTGGAGCACTACGACTTCGCCGCCCTCACCGGCAGCGAGCACACACGAGGCGAGCAGGGCTTTTCGGTTCACCGCGCGGAACCGGGAGGGTGGCTGTCGGTGAGGGCGGTGTCCACGTCACCGTGCCGGACGTGATGCTGGTGCTCGATGTTGTCCGGCCACTGGGGGTACAGGCCTCGGCTGAACACGCGCGCGCGAAGTCTCCGGCCACCCCCGGGCTCGCGAGGCTTCCAGAGGCGGCACGGCACGCACCGCCGCTGACGCACCTGCCACGAAACCCCGCGGCGCGGTCCGGCCAGGGCCCGGTCACAGCAGTGGCTGGCCTGTCAGATCTCCCACCTAGGCTGGCTTTCGCAGAGATCTACCAAGGAGCAGGGCAGTGCGAATAGAGCGTCACCAGGTGGGCGGGGCCGTCGTGTCGGCAGCACGCGAGGACTTCACGAACCGCATCGGGGGGCAGGTGCGGTCCATGTCGAGGGGCGGCCGGATGGCCACCTACGAATGGCAGTCGATCGCGGACGAGTTCCTCGACTACCTGGGCGCCCTCTCCGTCGAGACACCCGACCTCGACACCCCGGAGGCCAAGGCCGCTCTCAAGGACGCATCCGAAGCAGCGGTCGGCGCCGTCGCCTACGCCGCCTACCACCCGCACTGCAGCTTCCAGGTCTTCCTGGATTACGTGAACTTCGGCATGAGCTACGACCCCGGTGAGGATGCCCCCGAGGAGAGCGTCACGCCCGGGGAGTGGATCGATGCGCTCTGCCTGACGGTCCTCAGGGACAGAGCCAAGTGGCATGGCGAGGCCTTCCACTTCGCCCGGGAGAAGTTCGCAGAGAAGGCGCAGGGGACGCCCGTCGGCGAGCTCGCTACGGGATTGATGGCCGTGGTGCTGGACGACACCGGCAACGACGAGGAGTATCCGCCGAGCGCGCAGGCCAAGCTCACCGCCGTCGACGCGGCCCTGGACCGCGTCCGAACCCGATCCCAGGAGACGGGCGAGCCGCTCCTGGACCGACCGGACAGTGCGGCGCTGCTCACGCTGCGCGCCCTGACCGCCGAGGACCGGGAAGCCTTCGATGCCGCGCTGGCCGACCTCCTGGCCAGGCACTCCGCCCTGCACGGCCCGGCGGCCTCCCCGAGCACTCTCCTCCCGCTCGTTCCCATCGCCCTCGCCGCTCTCGCGTACCGGACCCTGGGCTGGGCCCCGGCCGTCCGCACCGACTACCTCCCGCACGCGCTGATCACCGGCTTCGAGACCCGAGGCCCCCGGGTCGGCGGGTTCGGCCGGAACCGGCGCCCGGACGCGGTCGCCGCGCTCGCCGCGGGCCCGCTGGTCGTGGAACGGCCCGTCTGCGCACGGACGGTAAGCCCGCAGATGGAGGCCAGGTACGAGGAACACGTCCAGGAGGCGTTCACCGCCGCCGACGGAGAACCCCTCGCCGTCTGGCGGCTCGGCGACGTCATGGGTGATCAGGAGCGTCTGTTCAAGTGGCGTGCGGGAGACTCCGCGGTCACAGACGCCCTGCTCGAGAACCTCCGGCTGGCCTCCCAGGCAGGGGCGGCTCTCTTCCGTATCGCCCTCGCGGAGCCGGGCACCGAGGCCGAGGTGACTGTCGGCGGCCGCACGCTGCGCTACCCGGCCGAGCGGGACGAGGAGGCCGGAGCCGGCAACTGGCAGACGGCCACCGCCTTCGCCCTCATCACCGGCGCACGCGAGGACCTCGCCCCGCTGGTCCTCACCGGCCCCACCTTCGCCGGCCCGGACGGTTCCGCCTTCAGCGCGTACCGCGAAGCCCTCCACGCCTATCTGAAGGGCACCGATCCCGAACCGGCCGCGCAGCGGGCGCTGCAACAGGCCGAGAAAGCCACGGACTGGGGCTTCGCCATGCCGCCGGCCGTGCTGCTGTCACAACTCGTGGAGGGCGACGAGGAAAGCTTCAACCTGGCCCTGGCCGACGCGCTCGAAGCCCACCGCGACTACTACCAAGTCGCCGACCGCGCCGACGATCCGGCCGCTTCCGTGAACCTGGACATCCTCGCCCTGGCCTGCCACGCCCGCCGCCGCGGCTGGGCCATCCGCGTCGAGTCCCCCTACCTTCCGCAAGATCTCCTGCGGGCCGCCGAACCCTTCTAGGGGGGCGGGCCGCAGCGGGATCCCCCTGCCGGCCCTCAGGCCGAGGACCGAGGGCGGACCGGCGCCTGTACGTGCCCAGGCGGCCGGTGGCTCCGGGAGGCAGTACGTTCCCTCACTCCAGGTCCATGAAGCCGGGAGGGGGAAGCTGCAGCTGCCCGGTCAGTTGCCGGCCGTGGGCCGGAGCTGCTCGAAAGGGCCCGGCGGGTACAGCGGAAGGTCCAGCGCGAGTTCGAGCAGGAGGACTGTGGGGGAGGCGGGCAGCCGGGTTCCATCAAGGACTGCCTGGACCGTGGGGTGGCTTGCCTGGGCCGGCCGGGCGAGCTCGCCGATGCCGAGGTCTCGCTGGCCATGGCCGCGGCCAGGATCTGTGCGAGGGCCTGCCCGAGGTGAGCACCGGGCGGGGCGTCGGCCGTCAGGTCGCCGGCCGGCCATCCGCCCTTGGCGAGGCGGTCCCGGGGACCACCTCCCGCGTCACGACGGCGTGGCGGTGATCCGCCTTGTGAACGTGAAGAGAAATCCCCAGGGCTGCTTGCATTCCCCACTTGGTTGCGCGGTGAACGGATGGGCTGGATTCGCCCGCCAGTTGAGGGTTCGGACGGCCCCTCCCCTCAAGGGCGCCTACGGCGTCATGTGTCCGCTCCGATCGCTGGTACGGCGTGGCATTGCCGCTCTATCGCTCGGCGGTGCCGTCCTCACCGTCAATCTCGTAGATCCGCTTTTGAAGCCGTTCACCGGCCCAGTCCAGCCCGACGCCCAGGTCAAACCAGTGCCGATCCTTGCGGACTCCGGGCGGTGAGAGGTTCACCGCCGCCCAGGAGAACACTCCCAGGAGGATGGAACGCCCGTGCTGCGTTGTGCGCACGGACAACGCAAACGGCGCGGCGAGTGCCGCTCGGGTGACCAACATGACTTGTTCGTCCTGAGAATGTCGACGCCCACCCGTGAGAAACCGGGGCGTTTCAAGGATCTTGACCCACTCAAGCACTGCGTCTGCCACTTGGGCGCGCAAGGACTCTTCGATGCCCTTGCGGACGGCGGTCGCGGGATCATCGCCGAGCCAGCCAAGCCAGTGATCAGGATCAGTGAGCTTGCTGAAATCGTCCTGTGGCACCCCGTGACGGGGATTCTCCTGGTACTCACCTGTCAGTTTCCCGCTGCTGTCCACCAACCACGCGCCGCGGATCGCCTCGGGAGGTACGTAGCCGTTCGGGTCGTCGATATACGTCGGGTCGATCTCGGCGACGCTGCCACCGGGATTCTCGGCAGCCGCAGCCAGCAGCGCCGGCTCGTTCGGTATGCCCTTACGCCTGCTTCGCGAGCCAAGACGCCCCACGTTCCCACCCTCACCGTTGTCCGCCCAGTTGACCGCGATTGTGCCGCACGTCAGGACCGGATGAGGGGATGCGCGACGGCGACGGGTGGGTGGGGAATCTCAGCGAGCAGGTCTGTACCACCCCTAAGCAAAGCGGTCAGCCAACGCTCAACCAGGTCACGACAGTCAGAGCGCGTGGGACCTGGGCCCGGCTCGAGCCGCACTTCGGGTCCGTGCCCGCCAGGAACATGCCATCGGCCGGATGGAGAACTACAAGATTCTCCGCGACTGCCGCCAGCGTGGCGAGGTCTCCATCACGCGGTCCAGGCCGTTGCCCACATGCACAACCTCGCCCTCGCGTCATGACCGGACGACCCCGTCCACGGGCTCTGACCTGAGCGCCGAGCGACGGGCTCCTTTCACGTGACTCTATACAGAGGTGTTACCTGTTGGTAACTTGAATCGGCATCAACTGCGTGGCCTGTTTCACGATCCCGGGGGAGTCATGAGAGAGAGCACCGTTCGGTACCTGGCGACCACAGTGGTTGCCGCCCTGGCCGTTACCGTCACTCCGGCCGCCGCGGCCGTGGCCGCTCCTTCCGTACCGTCGAAGGTTGCGGCGGATGACCCGTTCTACACCTACGACGGCGGCAAGCCGCTGTCCTCGTACGAGCCCGGCACCGTGCTGAAGAAGCGGACACTGACGTACCACATCGAGGGCATTCCCACTCCGGTGAAGGCGGTCCAACTGCTCTACCGCACGGCGGACGCGCAGGGCCGGCCGACTGCCAACGTGACTACGGTGGTGCGCAGTCTGCGAGGCGAGAGCAGCATGGCTGTGTCCTATCAGTCGTACTACGACTCCCTCGACCCTGCGGACGGGCCGTCCCGGGCCGTCGCCGGTGACGTCAGTCTGGGCGGTGTCATGGCCAACTCCGAGAACCTCTTCCTGGTGCCGCTGCTGTTGCAGGGTTACAACGTCGTCATCCCCGACACCGAGGGGCAAACCGCCGACTTCGCGGCCGGGCCGGAGTACGCGGCCAACACGCTGGACTCGATCCGGGCCGCGACCCGGTCGTCCGCGGACACCGGCATGAATGCCGACACCCGGGTCGGCCTGCTCGGCTACTCAGGCGGTTCCATCGCGACTGGTTGGGCGGCCGCGCTCGCGCCGAGCTACGCGCCCGATGTGAACGAGCGGCTGGTGGGCTTCGCCGAAGGCGGCCTGCTCGTCGACCCGGCCCACAATCTCACGTACGTCGACGGCTCCGTCCTGTGGTCCGGTGTCATCCCCATGGCGATCATCGGGGCCGGCCGGGCGTACAGGATCGACCTCAAGCCGTACCTGAGCAGCTATGGCCTGGAGGTGTACAACAGGCTGGAGGAGCACGGTTCGCTCCTCGACGCACTGGGCCACTACCCCGGGCTGACGTGGAAGAAGATGATGAAGCCGCAGTACGCCGACCCGAACTCGGTGCTCCCCTTCGTCGAGGCGGTGAACAAGATGAACCTCGGGTCGGCCGCCACCCCGACCGTGCCCGGGTTCATCGCCCAGGGCGGCGAGGGCGTCACGGAGGGAACCTTCAGCAACCCTGCGGGTATCGGATCCGGCGATGGGGTCATGGTCGCCGGAGACGTCCGCGCGCTCGCCCGGCAGTACTGCTCCACCGGCAACGAGTCGATCAAGTACCAGCAGTACAACCTGCTCAGCCACGTCCCCACAGCCGTGGCCTGGGCGTCCGGCGCACTAGGCTGGCTGAGTGACCGGTTCGCGGGCAGGACGGCCCCGTCCGACTGCGGCCACATACCCGCGGGCAACTCCCTGGAGCCGCAGAAACCGGCCTCCACGTCCTGACACCTGGTACCCCCGGACGCCCCGGCGCGCCCGAATCCCGCAATGAGGCACCCCGCCTGAGGTGTAAGAGGTCTGTTGCCGGAGTACGGCACCTCCTGGCCGCCACCGCCGCCGCGCATGCCGTCGCAGCGGCGCTGTGACGAGCAGCAGGGGGGGCCGCGAGGACTGCGAGGACCGCGAGGTCCGCGGCGTCTTCACTGCCAAGCCGAAGACGCCGGATTCGGACCACTATCGGCGGCTGTTTGACAAGGAGGCGGTCATGGGGCCCGAGATCGACGACCGTTGGCGGAGATGACCCCGCAGCTCACGGACCAGCGACCCTCGGTCGATATCCGGCTGAACGCCGACGTCTCCGGCAGCGGCCGGGTCTACCAAGCCGGACGCGACCAGCACATCACCGAGCGATGAGCGAACGGGGGCGCCGGCGTCGGAGCAGGGTCGGATCTTTCAGACGTCGGCGGATCCAGGCCGACCGCCCCCGACTCCGTCCGTGTTGCGCTTGTCGGGCGCCCGCCCAGGCCGCTGCGCGACCGGACGGAACTCTGCCAGGCGCTGAGCATGGCCGTGGCTGGCCACGGTGGCGCGATGTACGTCGTGCACGGCATGGGCGGCTGTGGCACTTCCCACGGGCAGCGCAGCGTCCTCGGTGAGGTGGCCGTACGGCTGGTGGAGGAGGCGCTGCCAGAGCGGGGCACGCAGGCGCCCCTGGTGCGCCGCCCGCTCGCCCTGCTGGCCCCGCACGGTTCGCGCCTGCTGGAGACGGCACCGGGGGAGTTGTCGGCGGCCCTTGGCGTGCGGCTGGTGCGGCAGGTGTACGAGACAGCGGACTGCGGCGTGGCCATGGTGCTCCCGCATTCCGTCGCCGACCGGGCCGGGGCGCGGCTGGGTGAGGACCATCCGGTGGCGCTGGACGCGCGGGACGTGGTGGGCAGGCCCGATGACCGGATCGGTGCGGCGGCCCACGCATCATCAACCCCTCCGGTGCGGCATCCCCCGCTGTGTTGGTGCCGATGGGGCCGAAGTCCAAGGTCGAGTTGTACGGAGTGATCCGTCGGGCTCCCGTGCCGGTCCGGCCATCGGGCCGTGATGCGCAAGCGCGGCATGGTCCACGCCACGGTGCAGGACGCCTTGTAGCCGGCCGACGGCACGGCGGACGTGCTCGGCCGGCTCCGGTCGTCGGGCGGGCGTCGAGTGCGTGGGCGGGCGAGCCGGCCCGGCGGAGCCGGCGGACAGCCAACTCCTTTTGGACACACAGCGTTTACATGCGTTCGACCTGTCGACCCGTGGGACTTGTTATCATGTTACTCATTGGTAGCAAGTTGAGTGGGGGGACACGGGGAGACCTGTGCCCGTCTCGCCGCCGGGGGAGTGGCGAGATGGATGACCTGGCAAGGGGGCCGGGTCAAACGGCTTCTGTGCGTGCACATGACGCGGCCGTCGAACTCCAGTTCCCTCACCCGCTGACCCGGACAGGTGGGACTCGACATCATGGCTCGTTCCCTGGTCGAATTACTGACCGTACACGCCCAGCAACAGCCCGACCGTACCGCCTACCGGTACCTCCTCACCGGCGACTGCGACGGGGACATCCAGGAGATCTCCTACGGACAACTGGCCCACCGCTCCCGGGCCGTCGCCGCCTGGCTTCAGGACCGCGGCCTGGCCGGCTCGCGCGCCCTGCTGCTCCATCCGCCGGGCCTGGAGTTCGTCTCCGCCTTTCTGGGCTGCCTCGCCGCCGGCGTGGTCGCCGTGCCGGGCGTGCCCCCGCAGGGACGGTCGCAGAACCACCGCGCCCTGACCCGGATGAAGCGTCTGATGGCCGATTCCGACGCCAAGGTGATCCTGGGCGGCCGGGAGGTCATCGGCGCCCTGCGCACCTGGACCGGGCACCTGCCCGAACTGGACGCGGTCACCTGCGTCGCCACGGAGGACATCCCCGACGACGCCGCGGGCTCCTGGCACGCTCCCGACCTCAGCGCCGACTCGGTGGCCTTCCTGCAGTACACCTCGGGGTCCACCTCCGCCCCGCGCGGTGTGGTGGTCACCCAAGGCAACCTGCTGGACAACGAGCGGATCATCACCGAGCGTATGGGCCACACCCCGGACGCCCTCGCGGAGCACGGCGGGGAGCTGATCCTCAGCTGGCTCCCCGTCTACCACGACATGGGCCTCATGGGCCCGATCCTGAACACGCTGTACCTGGGCGCCACGGCCACGCTCTTCTCGCCGCTGCACTTCCTGCAGCGCCCCGACCGCTGGCTGACCGCGATCAGCCGCTACCGGCCGCACACCAGCGGCGGCCCCAACTTCGCCTACGAGCTGTGCCTGAAGCACGCCACCGACGACCTGGTCGACAGCCTCGACCTGAGCGCGTGGAAGGTCGCCTTCAACGGTGCCGAACCCGTGCGCGCGGCCACGCTGCGACGGTTCACCGAGACCTTCCGCGCGGCCGGCTTCCGCCGTGAGGCGTTCTACCCCTGCTACGGCCTGGCCGAAGCCACCTTGATGGTCACCGGCGGAGCGGTGGACGCCCCGCCCACCCTGGTGGCGGCCGCCGAAAGCGGCCCGCATGCCGGTGAGGCGGACGCGGCCGCGGTGGGCTGTGGCCGGCCCGGGACGGGGATCACCGTGGTGATCGCCGACCCCGAGCGGCAGGAGGAACTGCCCGAGGGCGAGGTCGGTGAGATCTGGGTCGCCGGCGCGAGCGTGGCCAAGGGCTACTGGCGCAACACCCTGGCCACCCGCGAGACCTTCCGCGCCACCCTCACCGGCCGCGAGGGCCACTTCCTGCGCACGGGCGACCTCGGCTTCCTGCGTGACGGCGAACTGTTCGTCACCGGCCGCCTGAAGGACCTCGTCGTCATCGACGGGCGCAATCACTACCCGCAGGACCTGGAGCTGTCCGCGGAGTTGTCCCACCCGGCACTGCGGCCCGGCTGCACCGCCGCGTTCTCCGTGGACGCCGGCGGCGTGGAGGGCGAACAGGTCGTCGTGGTGGCCGAGGTGGCGCCCGAGGCGACCGGCGAGGCCGAGAAGATCACCGACCTGGTGCGCAGCGCGATCGGCGAGGCCCACGGCCTGTCGGTGAGGGACGTGGTACTGGTCCACCCCGGCACCATCCCGAAGACGTCCAGTGGGAAGATCCAGCGCCGCGCCTCCCGGGCGGCGTACCTCGACGGCACCCTCGCCGTGGTCGGCGTGCCCGTCACGGCTTGACCCCTGCGCCGCCGGCGCATGCCCGCGCCGGCGGCGGCCCGCCGTCGCACTGGCCGTACGCCCGCCCTCCGCGGCCGTACGTCACCCGATTCCAGCCGTACGCCGCTGCCTCATGCGGTCGTGCGGAATCCGCCCGCATCACCGCTGCTTGAGGACGCCTGCCCACATGCCTGCGAACGAGCACCAGAAGCAGTCCACCACCATGCCCCTCGCCACCGCCGAGGACGTACGGGCCTGGCTGGGGTCGGCCGTCGCCGAGGCGGCCGGACTCGACCCGCTCGCCGTCGACCCGGACCGGCCGATCGCGGAATTCGGGCTCGGTTCACGGCAGTTGGTGACGCTGGCCGCCGAACTCTCCGAACGGACCGGCCGGCCCCTGGAGCCGTCGCTCGTCTTCAACCATCCCACGATCGCCGCGCTGGCCGACGCGGTCCTCGGCGAGCCGGCCGCCCCGGAGGCCGACCCCGCCTCCGCCGGGACTCCAGCGCGGGTGGCGGAGGACGACATCGCCATCGTCTCCATGGCCTGCCGCTTCCCCGGCGGCGCCGACGACCCCGAAGGGCTGTGGCGGCTGCTTGCCACCGGCGAGGATGCCATCTCCGAAGTACCGGCGGGCCGTTGGGACACCCAGGGCCTGTACGACCCCGATCCCGAGGCCACCGGCAAGGCGTACACGCTGCGCGGCGGCTTCCTCGACGGCATCGACCGCTTCGACGCGCCCTTCTTCGGGATCTCGCCCCGCGAAGCCGACGCCATGGACCCGCAGCAGCGGCTGCTGCTGCAGACCAGCTGGGCGGCGATCGAGCGGGCCGGGATCGTCCCCGAGACGCTGCACGGCAGCTCCACGGGCGTCTACATCGGCCTGTACGACAGCGGATACCTCGCCTCCGCCTCGCTGGCCCGGCTCGACGGGCACGTCGGAACGGGCTCGGCGCCGAGCGTGGCCTCCGGGCGCATCGCCTACACCCTCGGTCTGCAGGGCCCGGCGGTCACCGTCGACACCGCCTGCTCCTCCTCCCTCGTCGCCCTGCACCTGGCGGCCCGCTCGCTGGCGGCAGGTGAGTGCGACCTCGCGCTCGCGGGCGGCGCGAGCCTGCTGGTGACCCCGCGCGGGCACGTGGAGTTCAGCAGGCTGCGCGGGCTGTCGCCGTCCGGGCGGTGCAGCCCCTTCTCCGCCGACGCGGACGGTGTGGTGTGGGCCGAGGGCTGCGGTGTGGTGCTGCTCAAGCGGCTCGCCGACGCACGACGCGACGGCGACCGGGTGCTCGCCGTGGTCAAGGGCTCGGCCATCAACCAGGACGGCCGCAGCCAGGGGCTGAGCGCCCCCAACGGCCCCGCGCAGGAACGGGTGTTGCGCGCCGCCCTCGACGCCGCGGGACTTGCACCCGGCGAGGTGGACTACGTCGAGGCGCACGGCACCGGCACCCGGCTCGGCGACCCCATCGAGGGCCGCGCACTGGCCGCCGTGTTCGGGCCGGGCCGCCCCGCCGACCGGCCGCTCGGCGTCGGCTCGCTGAAGTCCAACATTGGTCACACCCAGGCCGCCGCGGGCATCGGCGGCGTGATCAAGACGGTGCTCGCCCTCGGGCACGGGCTCATACCGGCTTCCCTGCACGCCGAGACCCTCACCGAGCACATCGACTGGGCGGGCAGCGGGCTGGCCGTGCACGGCAGCGCCCGGCCGTGGCCGCGCGGCGGCGACCGAGTGCGGCGGGCGGGGGTGAGCGCGTTCGGCATCAGCGGCACCAACGCCCACGTCGTGCTGGAGGAGGCACCGCAGGACGTCGTCGCACAGACCGGGGCGGAGGCGGAGCTGCCCGGCCCGACGCTCTTCCCGCTCTCCGCCCGCACGCTTCCCGCGCTCCAGGCACAAGCGGCTCGACTGAACGAACGCCTTGTCGTGCACTCGGAGTTGGCGCTGCCCGCCGTGGCCGCCACGCTGGCCCACCACCGCACTCACTTCGAGCACCGTGCCGTCGTCCGGGCGGCCGACCGGGACGAACTGCTGACCGCGCTGCGGGCCCTTGCGGAAGGCCGGCCCGACCCCGGCCTGACCGCCGGCCCCCGGCGGACGCTGCCCGCGGGCAAGGTCGCCTTCGTCTTCCCCGGACAGGGCGCCCAGTGGGCCGGCATGGCACGGGACCTGCTCGAAGGCGATGCCGTGTTCGCCGACGAACTCGACCGCTGCGACGCCGCCCTGCGACCGTTCACCGTCTGGTCCGCGGCGGCGGTCCTGCGCGGCGAGGCGGGAGCCCCGTCCCTGGACCGCGTGGACGTCGTCCAGCCGGTGCTCTTCGCGGTGATGGTGTCCCTGGCCGCCGTGTGGCGGGCCCGTGGCGTCCGGCCGGACGCCGTGATCGGGCACAGCCAGGGCGAAGTGGCCGCGGCCTGCGTCGCCGGCGCGCTCAGCCTCAACGACGCGGCCGCGGTCGTCGCCCTGCGCAGCCGCGCCCTGACCGAGCTGTCCGGCACCGGTGCCATGGCCGTCGTCGGCCTGCCGCACACCGAGGTCGTCACCCGCCTCGACGGTCTCGGTGGCCGGGTCTCGGTCGCCGCCGTGAACAGCGGCCGGGCGACCGTGATCGCCGGTGACGTGGAGCCGCTGGAGGGCCTGCTCGCCGACCTGGACCGGGAACAGGTCTTCGTCCGCCGCCTCGACGTCGACTACGCCTCCCACAGCGCCCAGGTCGAGCCGGTCCGTGCGACGATCCTCGACGAGCTCGACGGCGTGACCACGTACCCCACGTCGGTCGTCTGGTACTCCACTGTCACCGGTGAGCCGGTCACCGAGGAACTGGAGGCCGACTACTGGTACACCAACCTGCGTGAACCCGTCCGCTTCGCGCCCACCGTGGAGCGCATGGCGGCCGACGGCTACCGCCACTTCGTCGAGCTC
This sequence comes from Streptomyces sp. NPDC001153, assembly GCF_053598315.1. NCBI lineage: Bacteria > Bacillati > Actinomycetota > Actinomycetes > Kitasatosporales > Streptomycetaceae > Streptomyces > Streptomyces sp. NPDC001153. Next base: position 21,506 of record NZ_JBSFJZ010000018.1, on the reverse strand, counting down.
AGCCCGCACCCGTCCCTGCTCACCGCCCTGCACACGATCGGCGAGGACCGCGGCCACGAGCTGGTCGCCGTCGGCTCCCTGCGCCGTGACGAGGACGGACCCGCCTGCCTGGACCGCGCCGCCGCCGAACTGCACGTCCACGGACGGCGGATGGACTGGAGGCGCCTGGTCCCCGGCGCCACCTGGGCGGACCTGCCGACCTACGCCTGGGACACCCGGCGCCACTGGATCGAACCCGAGTCCGCCGCGGGCGTCCCCGGTCTGTTCGACCGCGCCGCCCACTCGTTGCTCGGCGTCCAGTTGCAGTCGGCCGACGAGACCCGCTGGACCTTTCGCAACGAGTGGTCCCCGGCCACCGCCGACTGGCTGTCCGACCACACCGTGTTCGGCCGGACCGTGGTGTCCGGCACGACCCTGCTGGAGCTGTGCCGCGCCGCCCTCGCCGTGGCCCGCCCGGACGACCCGGCCGACGTGACCGACCTGCTGCTGCTCGCACCCCTCGTCCTGCCCGCCTCCGGCACGACCGAGGTGTCCGTCGAGGTCGTCACCGCCGGCCCGGCACCGGAGATCACCGTGCACAGCCGCCCGCGCGGCCAGGAGGCCACCGGCTGGACCCTGCACGCCACCGCCTCCGCGGCCGGGGCAACCGAGGCGGCCGGGCAGACGCCGGTGTGGCCGGAGGCGGCGGAGCCCGCCTGGAGCCCGGACACCTACGAGCGGCTGACCGGGCTCGGCCTCGGCTACGGTCCGGCCTTCCAGGGCGTACGGGAGGCGGTGGTGACCGGCGCGGGCGAGCTGCTGGCCCGGCTGTCGCTGCCGTCCGTGGCCCACGACCTGGCCGACCCCTACCCGGTCCACCCGGCGCTGCTGGACGCCGCGCTGCACGTCGCCGCGGCTCTGGAAGGTGCCGCCTCCGACGCCCGGGTGCTCCTGCCGGTCTCCGTGGGCCGCGCCGCGCTGTCGCACGCCGGTGCCGACGAGCTCACCGTGTCCGTGCGGCGCACCGGTGGCGCCGACACGGATCTCACGCTGGACGTGACGCTGTGGGACGGTGACGGCTTCCCCGCGGGCCGGCTGGAGGGGGTACGGCTGCGGGCCGCGAGCCCGGCGGACCTCGCCGGCGGTTCGGGCAACGGGCGGCACCTGTACGAGGTGGCCTGGACGGCGGCGCCCGAACCGGCCGTCGAGGCACCGGCCGGTGACTGGAGGGTCGTCGGCGGCTCGTCCGACCCGGAGGTAGGTGCGGCCCTGCGCGGCCTCGAAGCCGCGGGCATCCAGTGCCGCGACACCGGCGGTGAAGTGCTCGTACGGTTCTGGCCACGACCGGCCGAGGACGCCGAACCGGCCGTCGCCGCACGGGAGATGGCGGAAGCCGCGCTGGCTGACCTGCAGACACTCCTCGCACAGGAGAAGGCGCCCGCCCGGACCGTCTGGGTGACGTGCGGCGCGGTCGCGGCCGGGGAGCGGGACACGGTGCCGGGCCTGGCCCAGTCGGTGCTGTGGGGCCTGGCGCGCAGCGCCCGTGCCGAGCATCCGGACCTCGGGCTGACGCTGCTCGACCTCGACGGCACCGATCCCGCGGCCGCCCTGATCGCCGCCGTCGCTCACGGGGACGAGCCCGAACTCGCCTCGCGTAAGGGCACCTTGCTCGTGCCGCGCCTCGTGCGCGCCCGTGGCGCGGACCGGGACGGCGTGCGGATACCCATCGACGGCACCGTACTGATCACCGGAGGCCTCGGCGCCGTCGGACGCCACATCGCACGGCTCCTCGCCGAACGGGGCGTGCCCCGCCTGCTGCTGACGTCCCGGCGCGGCGCCGACGACCCGCGCACGGCCGAGGTCACCGCCGAACTGGCAGCGCTCGGTGCCGAGGTGGAGGTGGCGGCGTGCGACGTCGCCGATGCCGCGGCCCTGGCCGGCATCGTCGGTGCCGTCGCCGGTGAACTGCGCGGCGTCGTGCACTGCGCCGGCGTCCTGGACGACGGGGTGGTCGCCGAGCTGACCCCCGAACGCCTCGCGCGGGTGCTGCGCCCCAAGGCCGACGGCGCCGCCCACCTGCACCGGCTCACCGCCGACCTACAGCTCGACCTGTTCCTGCTGGTCTCCTCCGCAGCCGGGGTCGTCGGCAACGCGGGCCAGGCCAACTACGCCGCCGCCAACGCCTTCCTCGACCAGCTCGCCCACCACCGGCACGCCCTGGGGCTGCCCGCCCTGTCGGTCTCCTTCGGCGCCTGGGCGGGCGAGGGCCTCGCCGCCGAACACGCCGACCTGGAGCGGATGGCTCGCCTCGGCCACCGCGCCCTCACCCCGGAACAGGGCCGCGACCTCGTCGAACTCGCGCTGCGCCGGGGCGCCCCGCACCTGGTCGCCTGGGCGCTGGACCTGCCCCGCCTGCGCGAGACCACGGCCGGCGCGGGCGGCGACGCGGCCGCGCTGTGGCGCTCGCTGCTGCCCGCGCCCCGCGCCGGGCAGGACGGCGCCGACGGCCTGGAGGGACGGCTGGCCCGGCTGCCGGAGGCCGACCGCGCCGACCGTCTCCTGGCCCTGGTCCGCGAGGAGGCCTCCCGCGCCCTCGGTCTGCGCTCGGCGGAATCCGTCCGCCCCGACCTGCCGCTGCGCGACCTCGGCATGGACTCGGTGACGGCGGTGGAGCTCCGTAACCGCATCGGTGCCCGCCTCGGCTCCCGGCTCCCGGCCACCCTGCTGTTCGACCACCCCACCCCGGCCCGCCTCACCGAGCACCTGCTGGCCACCGTGATCGCGACGAGCGGCCCCACCGCCGGCCGTCCCGCGTCCGCCGCGCCTCACACCCGCGCCGCGGCGCACGACGAGCCGGTCGCCCTGGTGGCCATGGCCTGCCGCCTGCCGGGCGGCGTGGGCGACCCCGAGGAGCTGTGGCAGCTGGTCGCCGAGGGCCGTGACGCGATCGGCCCCTTCCCGGCCGGGCGCTGGGACGTCGAGTCGCTGTACGACCCCGACCCGGAGGCCCCGGGCAAGTCCTACGCCCGCGAAGGCGGCTTCCTGGACGACATCGAGTCCTTCGACGCGGGCTTCTTCGGCATCACCCCGAAGGAGGCCGCCGCCATGGACCCCCAGCAGCGACTGCTCCTGGAGACCGCGTGGGAGGCGCTGGAGCGCGCCGGGATCGTGCCCGCCGAACTGGCGGGCAGCACCACCGGCGTGTACGTCGGCATGTTCGGCAGCGACTACCTTTCGGGCTCCCGACTCGACCAGCTGGACGGATACGTCGGCACCGGGTCGGCGCTCAGCGTGGCCTCGGGCCGGCTGGCGTACGCGCTCGGGCTGCACGGCCCGGCGCTGACGGTGGACACGGCCTGCTCGTCATCGCTGGTCGCGGTGCACCTCGCGGCGCAGGCGCTGCGGTCGGGCGAGTGCGACCTCGCGCTGGCCGGCGGTGTGACGCTCATGGTGACCCCGCAGACCTTCGTGGAGTTCAGCCGGCTGCGGGGCCTGTCCCCGACCGGCCGCTGCCGCTCCTTCTCCGACGACGCCGACGGCGCCATCTGGGCCGAGGGTGTCGGCATGCTCGTACTGAAGCGGCTGAGCGACGCGCGGCGGGACGGCGACGAGGTGCTGGCGGTGCTGCGCGGCACGGCCGTCAACCAGGACGGCCGCAGCCAGGGCCTGTCCGCGCCCAACGGCCCGGCGCAGGAACAGGTGATCCGGCGGGCCCTGGAGCTGTCCGGCCTCGAACCCGCCGACATCGACTACGTGGAGGCGCACGGCACGGGCACGACGCTGGGCGACCCGATCGAGGCGAACGCCTTGGCGCAGGTCTTCGGTGACACCCGTCCCCGGCACCGCCCGCTGTACCTGGGCTCGTTGAAGTCCAACCTCGGGCACACGCAGGCCGCCTCGGGCATCGCCGGGCTGATCAAGGTGGTGCAGTCGCTGCGCCACCGGATGCTGCCGGCCACCCTGCACGCCGGCACACCGAGTCGGCACGTCGAGTGGGACGGCAGCGGCCTGCACCTGCTGCAGGAGGCCGTGCCCTGGCCGGCGGCGGGGGAGCGGGTCCGGCGGGCCGGGGTCAGCGCCTTCGGAATCAGCGGGACCAACGCCCATGTGATCGTCGAGGAGCCCCCGCCGTCCGCGCCGGCGCCCGAGCCCGCACGCGAACTCCCGCCGGGAAGGCGACTGTTCGTGCTGTCCGGGCGGAGCGAGGCCGCGCTGCGGGGGCAGGCCACACGGCTGGCCCGGCACCTCACCGGTGACACCGCGCTGCCGGACGTCGCCTACACCCTGGCCCGGCACCGGAGCCACTTCGCCTGGCGGGCGGCGGTCACGGCGGGCGACCGGGACGAACTGCGCGCCGCGCTCGACGCCGTGGGCAGCGGACGGGCGCGACCGGCCACGCCGCGCGAGGCGGAGACGGGCAAGGTGGCCTTCGTCTTCGCCGGGCACGGCGGTCAATGGCCGGGCATGGGCCTGGAGTTGCTGTCCGGATCGCAGGCCTTCCGCGAGGAGCTGACCCGGATCGACGAAGCGGTGCAGCGGCACGTCGGCTGGTCGGTGCTCAACGCGCTGCGAGCGCCCGAGGAGTTCTCCCCGCTGCACCGGACCGAGTGCCTGCAACCGGTGCTGTTCGCGGTCAACGCGGCGCTGGCCGCCGCATGGCGGGACCTCGGCGTCACCCCGGACGCCGTGGTCGGGCACAGCCTGGGCGAGATCGCCGCCGCCTACAGCGCGGGCGCCCTCGGCCTGGACGACGCCGTATCCGTGGTGGCCGGGCGGGCCCAGGCCGTCGTCCCGCAGGTCGGTCAGGGCGGCATGGCCGCGGTGGAACTGCCGCGGGCGCAGGTCGAGGAACTCCTCGCCCCTTACGCGGACCGACTGTTCGTCGCCGCGGTCAACAGCGCGGGCTCCACGGCCGTCTCCGGCGCCGCCGACGCGCTGGCCGAGCTGCGCCGCGGGCTCGAGGAGCGGGGGATCGCCGTACGACGGCTGTCGACGCCGTTCGCCTCGCACACCCCGCTGATGGAACCCCTGCGCCAGGAGCTGCTCGACCGCTTCTCCGGCATCCGGGGCGCACGGGCGTCGACCCCGCTGTACTCGACGGTGCTGGCCGAACCCGTCTCCGGCGACCGGCTGGACGCCGACTACTGGTACGCCAACCTCAGGCAGCCCGTCCGTTTCGCCGACACCGTCCGACGGATGCTGGACGACGGCTACCGCTACTTCGTCGAGCTCAGCCCGCACCCGTCGCTGCTGTCGTCCATCGAGGCTGTGGCCGCCGAAGCCGGCATCGACGTGGCCGGCATCGGCTCACTGCACCGTCAGCAGGACGGACCCGACGTCCTGCTGCGCAGGGTGGGCGAGTTGTACGTCGCGGGCCACACGCCCGACTGGCCGGCGCTGTTCCCCCAAGGCCGTCGCGTCGATCTGCCGACCTACGCCTTCGCCCGCGAACGCCACTGGCTCACACCCGCCCCGGCCATCGCCACGGGCTCCTCACCGCTCCTCGGCACGCACGTCCAGTCCAGCGACGAGCCCGACCGGCACCTCTTCCAGAGCGACATCGACCTGCGCGACAGCCGCTTCGCCTATCTGAGCGACCACCGGGTCAACGGTGAGGTCTGGCTGCCCGGTGCCGCCTTCCTCGACATGGTGCTGGAGGCCGCCACTGCGGTGCAGGACGGTCGCCAAGTCCAGCTGAGCGAGATCGTGTTCGTGCAGCCGTTGCGGATGGATCCCGAACGGCCCGTACGGGTGCAGCTGGTACTGCGGCCCGCCCAGGACGGCTTCCGGTCCTTCACCGTCGCCTCCGCGGCCGCCGGTGAGCGGCGCCCGCGGTGGGAGCGGCACGTCAGCGGACGCGTCGCGGTGACCGGCGAGCAGCCCCCGGCCGACGAGCGGCACGACGCCGTACGGCTCGCCGCCGCGCGTGAGCGGTGCACGCAGGACGTGGACCTGCCGTCGGTGTACGCCGGGCTGACCACCCTCGGCATCGACTACGGCCCCGCCTTCCGAGGCCTGGAGCACGGCCGCCGCGGACACTCGGCGGCCCTGGCGCGACTGGCCGCCAGGCCCGCCGCGGGTCACCTGCTGCACCCCGCCGTGCTCGACGCCGCGTTCCACACCGCGGCCCTGCCCGGGGACGCGCCCGAGGGCCGGGCGTTCGTGCCCGCCGGGGCGGGACGGCTGCGGTTCACCGGCCTGCGCACCGCGCCTGCCTGGGCCGGCTGCGAAGTGCGCTCCATGTCCGGCGACACCGCCACCCTGGACCTCAGGATCTGGGACGAGGACGAGCAACTCCTCCTGGAGATCGAGGAGTTCCGGCTGGTCGCGCTCTCACCGCTGGAGGGCTCCCTCTTCGAGACCCGCTGGCATCAGCGCCCGGTGGCGCAGGAACCGCCGGTGAAGGGCAGCTGGCTGATCCTGGCCGACGACACGGGAGTGGCGGATGCCCTCGGCGAGCGGCTCGGCTCCTCGGTGCCGCACGTCGTCGCCCGCAGGGGCAACGCCTTCGCCGTCGAGGGACGGGGACGCTACGTCCTCGATCCGGCCGACCCCGACCACCTTTCCCGGCTGCTGGAGGAGGCCTTCGCGGGCGGACAGCCCGAGCAGGTGGTCCAGCTGACCGCGCTCGACGCCCCGCCGATCGGCGACGCCGGATCGGCCGAGCAGGCGGCGCGGCTGTGCTGCCTGAGCACCCTGCACCTGGTGCGCGCCCTCGCGTCCCGTCCGCAGGGGCGGGCGCCGCGCCTGTTCGTGGTCGTACGCGGCAGCCAGGCAGCCGGCGACAGCACCTGGGTGACCAACCCGCAGCAGGCGCTCGCCTGGGGCTTCGGGCTCGCGGTGGCGCAGGAGTACCCGGAGCTGTCGACCACGCTGATCGACCTGCCGCCCACCGACGGTGTCGATGCCCTGTGGGCCCAGCTCAGGCACGCCGACGACGAACGGCTCGTCGCCCTGCGCGGGACCGGCCGTCTGGTGCCGCGGCTGGCCCGCACCCGCCCGGACGACGGCGGTCACGGCGAGACCTCCGTGGATGGTGTGCACCTGATCACCGGCGGTCTGGGCGGTCTCGGTCGCGTCGTCGCCGAGCGGCTGGTCCGCCGCGGGGCCCGCCGGCTGGCTCTCATGAGCCGGGGCAGGCCCGACGCGGAGGCCGGCAACTGGATCACGGGTCTGGAAGAGCGGGGCGTCACCGTGCACCTGGCCCGCGCCGACGTCGCCGACCGGGCAAGTCTCACGGCCGCCCTGGACGCCGTACGGCACGCCTGTGGCCCGATCGCCACGGTCGTGCACACCGCCGGTGTGCTCGACGACGCCACGGTGGCGAACCTGACCGACGAACGCGTCCTGCGCGTCCTCGCCCCGAAGGTCCTGGGCACCGCTCTCCTCACCGAGCTGGTCCCGGAGGCCCAGAACCTGGTCCTGTTCGCCTCCGCGGCAGGACTCCTCGGGTCGGCCGGGCAGAGCCCGTACTCGGCGGCGAACGCCTTCCTCGACGCCTGGGCACACCACCTCTCCCGCACCGACCGTCGGGCGCTGAGCCTGGACTGGGGTGCCTGGGCCGGTGTCGGCATGGTCGCCGGGTCCGGCACCAGGGCCGCCGAGACCAGCCGCTCGGGCCTGGTCGCCTTCTCTCCGCAGGAGGGAGGCGAGTTGTTCGAGCGGGTACTGGCGAGCGCCCGCCGCCAGCTCGCGCCGATGGCCCTGGACCGGGAGATGCTGACGCTCGTCCCCGACGCCGTGCGCACCCGCCCGATCCTGGGCGACCTGGTCACCGCCCCGACGGGCACGGCCGCCTCGGACGACCTCGTCAAGAAGGTGTGCGCGGCGACGACGGACGAGGAGCGCGCCACCTGGCTGGAGGCGTACGTCCGGGCCCGGGTCGGCGAGGTCTCCGGGGGAGTGGTCGACGTGTCGGCGACCACGGGCCTGAAGGAACTGGGCCTGGACTCCCTGATGCTGGTGCGGTTGCGCAACGCCTTCGTCCGCGAACTGGGCGTGGAGCTCCCGGCCGCGGACGTGTTCGCGGCGTCCGACATCCGCGGCCTCGCCCAGGCCCTGGCCCAGGGCCTTCCGGAGCGAGGGGCCGTGCCGCAGCAGGACACCGGCGGCCACGGCGACCTCGCGGGAGAGGTCCCGGAAACCGAACTGCGGCCCGCGACGCGCGACGTCGTACGACTGCTGCGCAGCGCCCAGCCGGGCATGCCGGACGCGGCCCACGGCATCGGCCTCGCCGTACGGCTGATCGCGCCGACCACCTCGGAGACGCTCACCGGCATCCTCACCCGGCTCGTCGCGCGACACGCGGCCCTGCGCACCGCCATCGTCACCGGGGAGGAAGGCGTCCGGCAGCTGCGCGTGGACCGGGAGCCGGCGCAGCCGGTGCTGCGCTGGACGGTCGGCGAAGGCCCACTCGACGGCGCCGAGCGCCTGCGTGCCCTGCTGGAGCCGCCGTTCGACCTGGCGACCACACCGCTGTGGCGGTTCGAGCTGGTGGACGGCGGTGCACACGGCCAGATTCTGGTGTTCGGCGCCCACCACGCGGTCAGCGACCTGCAGTCGCTGCTGCTCGTGGCCGGGGAGGTCGACGCGGAACTGTCCGGCACCCCGCTCGACGACGCCGTCACCAACCGCGACATCGCCCTGCTCATCGAGGCCCAGCAGGGCGGTGAGGGGGCGGGCGCCGAGTGGCGCGGGCACTTCCACGGCAGCGAACGGCTCGACCTGGAGCTGGCCCGGCCGCGCCCGGCGACCCGGTCGTACCGGGCCGGCAGCGTGACCGTGACGATTCCCGACGGGCTGATGGAACGGGTCGCGGCGGCCGCGAGCAGGCTGGCCGTCACTCCCGCCGCCTTCTGCCTGGGCACCCTGACGGTGCTGCTGGCCAGGAAGCGGGAACGGGAGCGGTTCGTGCTCGCGGTGCCCGTGGACACACGCATCCACGCCGACGCGTACGACGCGGTGGGCTTCTTCGGCGTGCCGGTGCCGTTCCCGGCCGAGGCCCGCGCGGGCGAACAGGTCGCCGAGGTGCTGCGCCGCACCGATGCGCGCCTGCAGCGCCTCCTGGCCAAGGGCGCCATGTTCTCCGACGTGCTGGCCACCCTGGCCCGGCAGGGCCTGCACCGGGAGCACGCGCCGCTCGTCGAGGTCTACTTCAACTACGTACGGTCCTCGCGCCGGCTCACCCGGCTGGAGGTGCTGCCGGTCGGCACCGGCTACTCCGATCTCGACCTGATGATCACCATGACCCCGGACGCGGCAAGCATCCGGCTCGACCACAACCTGGACATCCTGGACGCCGCGACCACCGCCGAGTTGGGGGAGGAGTTCCTGCGGTTGCTGGGGGAGGCGGCTGAGAACCCTGCGGCACCGGCGCGCGCCGGCACCCGGGCTCCCGCGGGTACGGCGCCCGCACCTCGCCGGTCCCTGGCCCTCGCCGCCACCTTCGCCCTGGGCAACCTCCCGCTGATGTGCCAGGCAGCCGTCGAGAACGGGGCCACGGACGGCGGACCGGCGATCACCGAGGCGCCGTACCACCACGTGCTCGCGAGTCTCCAGGACCCCTCGGGCGTCTTCGCCGACCCCGCGACCGCGGTGGGTGCGGTGCTGCTGCGGGCGGTGGACCTGGAGCGCTTCGGCGCGGTCGACGACGCGCTGCTCGCCGAGCTGCGCACCGCCTACCCGGCCGCACTGAAGGCCCTGTCGGAACGCACCCGCAAGCCGCTGGTCGTCGGCTTCCTGCCCGCCGCCCGTCAGGAGGACCGACTGACGCAGTGGGAGCGCGAGGTCGCCGCCGACCTGGCCGGCCTGCCCGGCATCGCGGTGCTCGGCCCCGACGACTGGACCCGGCACCACCCTGGCGGGGAACGCTTCGACGAGCGGACCGAGCGGCTGGCCCACCTGCCCTTCACGCCGCCCTTCCAGGCGGCCGTTGCGCTGCGCCTCGCCGACGTCGTACGGGCGGTGCTGCGCCCCACGCCCAAGGTGATCGCGGTGGACGGCGACGAGACCCTGTGGGGCGGGGTCGCCGGCGAGATCGGCCCCGAGGCCGTCGACCTGACCGGTCCGCGCGCCCTGCTCGCGCGAAGGCTGCTGCAGTGGCGCGAGGCGGGCGCGCTGCTGGCGCTCGTCAGCAACAACGACGAGGCCACGGTCCGCGCCGTGCTGGACCGCCCGGACAGCCTGCTGAAGGCGGAACACTTCAGCGTGCTGTCGGCCGCCTGGGGACCGAAGCCGGGCCGCCTGGCCGAGGCCGCACGCACGCTCGGCCTCGGCCTGGACAGCTTCCTGTTCCTGGACGACAACCCCGCCGAGATCGCCAAGGTGCGCTCCGTGCTGCCGCAGGTGCTGTCGGTGACCTGTCCGTCCGCGGACGAACTTGAGGAGTTCCTGGGCCGGTTGTGGCCGCTGGTCCCCGCGGCGGTGACCGCCGAGGACGTGCTGCGGGCCCGGTTCTACGCGCAGGAACGGGAGCGGGAGACCGTCCGCGCAGCCGCCGGGTTCGAGGAGTTCCTCGCGCAGCTGCAGCTGGAGGTCGACATCCGGGCGCTGTCCGAGGCCGACGTGCAGCGGGCCGAGCAACTCGTCCGCCGCACCAACCAGTTCACGCTCCACTGCCGGTCGGCCGACGGCGGCGACGTCGCCCGGTGGCGGGAGCGGGGCGAGGTGTGGACGGCGGCGGCCCGGGACCGGTTCGGTGACTACGGGCAGATCGCCCTTCTCGCCCTGTGCGCGGACCGCGACCAACTCGAGGTCATGGGCTGGCTGATGAGCTGCCGGGCGCTCGGCCGAGGGGTCGAGGAACGCCTGTTGCAGTGGCTGGCCGACCGGGCCGAGGAACTGGGCTGCACGAAGGTCCGGCTGACGGCGGAGCGCACGGAGCGCAACGTACCGGCGCGGCGACTGGTGGCCGCGCTCGGCGGCGGTGACCAGGACGACGAGCGCCTGGAAGCCGTGGTCACACCGGACCACCTGAGGGCGTTCCGGTCCTGGGCGCAGCAGTGAGGACGTCCCGCACCAGCTGGTGAGGACTTCGTCAGGAGCAAGGACCTTGTCGGAAAGCAAGGACCTTGTCGGAAGGCAAGGGAAAGGACGCGCACATCGTGGAAGGGCTCTCATGCGTGACGTGACCGAGGACTCCGGGCAGCGGGCGACCGCCGAGGCGATCGAGCGCGGTGGCGGCGGGCTCAGCGTGGACGACCTGCTGGCCAGGGTGATGCAGGCCGCCACCGGTACGGACTCCGGTGCCGCCGCCGCCCCGCCCCGGGACGTGGACGGCGTGGCCGCCGCCATCGCCGCCGCGGCGGGCCGCCACCTGCCCGCGGGACACCTGTCGCCCGACGCCGACTTCTTCGACGCGGGGGGCACGTCCGTGCACGCCGTGGAACTCGTCGCGGAGCTGGAGGGCGAGCTGGGCATCGAGTTCGATCTGGATGAGGTGTTCGCCGACGCCCGTCCGATCAGTCTCGCCCGGCGCTGGCTGCAGGCGAGCGGGGCCGGAGCGTCGAGCGAGGCCGCCCCGCCGGCCGTGCACGCGGGCACCCCGGCGCCCACCGTCCAGGGCACTCTGCCGGTCCCGGCCGCCGGTGTGCGGCCGGCCTCCGGCGCGGATGCTGTTGCGGTTCCGGCCTCCGGCACGCTGCCGGCTACCGGCGCGTGTGATGCTGCGGTTCCGGCCCCTGGCACGCTGCCGCTCTCCGCTGCGGGCGCTCTTCCGGCCCCCGCCCCGCCTACCCTCCCGATCCCGACTCCGCGTACCCCACCGGCGCTCCGCCCCCGTGCCGGCAGCAGCGACGACCGGTATGCCAGGGCCCGCCGCGAGGACCTCGACCAGATCCTCGCCGATCTGGCCCTCGCCGACCGCCTGCCGTTCGCCGACGTGCCCGAGCCGCTGCCGCCCCGCCGGATCCTGCTGACCGGCGCCACCGGCTTTCTCGGCAGTCACATGCTGCTCGACCTGCTCCGGCACAGCGACGCGCATGTCTATTGCCTTGTTCGCGCGGCCGACGAGGAGGCGGCCGTCGCCCGGCTCGGCGAGGCGCTGAAGAATTACCGGCTGCCCTGGTCGTCGGAGGTGCGGCGCCGGGTGACCCTGCTGCCCGGCGACATCCGGCGGCCGCGGCTTGGCCTGTCCGACGAACTGTGGCACACGCTCGCCCACGAACTGGACAGCGTCGTGGGGGTGGCCGCGGCCGTGGACTTCCTGCGCGGCTATCAGTCGCTGCGGGCGAGCAACGTCCTCGGCGCGCTCACCCTCGCCGAACTCGCGGCCACCGGGCGGCCCAAGCCGCTGCACCACATCTCCTCGATCGCCGTCTTCAACGAAGTCGGCATCACCTCCATGGGCGAGGACGATCCACTCGCGCACGTCGACCGGCTCGTCTCGGGCTACGACCAGTCGAAGTGGGCCGCCGAGGTCGCCCTGCGCCGTGCCCGCGACCACGGCCTGGTCGTCACCGCGCTGCGCCCCGGCGGCATCGGCGGCCACACGAAGACCGGCGCCTACAACCCGCAGGACCTCAGCAGCGGCCTGATCTCGGCCTTCGGCCGCTTCCGCACCGTACCTGCCTTCCGCTGCCTGAACGCCGCCCCGGTGGACTGGGTGAGCCGGGTCGCCGTCGCCGCGATCTGCGAGCCCGACGCCTGGGGCTACGACTACAACCTCACCGGCGTGCCCAACACCCTCGACGACGTCGTCCGTGACATGGCGCTCGGAGGCATGCACGTGCGCGTCCAGGACTGGGACGAGTGGCGCACCGACGCCCTGGCCCGCCTGGAGGCCGAACCGGTCCCCGAACTCGCCTTCCTGGCCAGGGTGTTGCAGAGCCCCACCGCCCTCAAGCTGTGCGAGGCGACCCTGAAGGGCCCGGCGGCCGGAGGCGCACGCACCGCCGCGCTGGTCGAGGCTCTCGGGCTGCCGCCCGCGGCCCGCTACGACGCACCGGCACAGATGAGGACCTTCGAGCGGCTCGCCGAGGACGGCCTCGCCCGGCTGCCCCACAGGGACGACCAGCCCTACCTGTGGTTCTCGGAGACGACACAGGGCAGTGTGGGACCGGTCGGCGCCCCCTCCGACAGCCCCTGCTCGATGGCGCTCACCCTTTCCATCGCGAGCATGTACCAGCTGGTGAAGGAGCGCCGGGTGGACGTGACCGGCGAGGTCGTCTGCGCCGCCGTACATCCCGAGCCACTGACCGTCGAGCACGGCGACGTATGGATCCGCCCCGAGGAGGGGATCCCGCAGCAGCACGGCCTGCGGCACCAACTCCTTCGCTATCGGCTGCGGTTGCGCGACGCCGACGGCGGCCACTGGTGGCTGGAGGGCCACAAGTACGCCCGGGCCCGCCGCGACCTGTGGCGGCAGACCCGCGCGCTGACCGTGCGGATCGGCCGCGAGGACGAGGCGGCGAGCCTGGCGGGCGAGGTCGTCGTGCCCGCCGACTCCTACGTCCGCGACCAGATCGACGGCATCAAGGTCGACCCGCGTCTGACCAGCCAGGAGAAGCGGGCCGCCAAACTGACCTGGCTCGCCTGGTTCGGCCTGGAGATGGGCCGCGGTCTGCTCGGCCCCTTCACCCGCGCCGCCGCGGACCTGCTCGACCTGCGCCGCACCCCGACCCTCACGGAGCATGACCGATGATCTTCAGGACGACCACCTCCCGCGTCGCCGGGCCGGCACTGCGGCGGGTCAGGACCACCGCGGCCCTGCGCCCGCTCCATCACCGCCTCGACCCGGCCCGCGTCGAGGAGATCCCCTTCCGGGCGGACGACGGCGTCCGCCTCGGCCTGACCCGCATCCACACCGGCGCCACGGACCGCCCCGCCGTGCTGCTCCTGCACGGACACACCGCGTCCGCCGACATGTTCCTGCTTCCGGAGACCCGCAACCTGGTCGACGTCCTCCTCGACGAAGGCTACGAGCCCTGGCTGCTCGACTGGCGGGGCAGCTGCCGGCTGCCGTACAACGAGACCGGCCAGAGGTACACATACGACGACGTGGCCCTGTACGACATCCCCGCGGCCGTCAGTTATGTCCGTGAGCGCACGGGCGACCGCCCGCTGTTCGTGGTCGCCCACTGCATCGGCTCGCTCACGCTGTCCCTGAGCATGGCGGCGGGACTGGTGCCGGGCCTGGCCGGCGTGGTGTCGCAGGGCGTGTTCCTTACGCCCAAGCTCGCCGGCCGCACATCGCTGCGGATGTCGCTGGCGGGGGAGCTGCTGAAGACGCGGATCGACCACATTCCGGTCGACTTCCGCAAGGTGGGCCTGTGGTCGAAGTACACCCCGCTGTTCGCACTCGCGTCACGGAAGGCGAGCTGCCCGGACCCGACCTGCCAGATCCTGCACAACTCCGCCTGGGGCACGGGCGCCTCGCTCTTCCTCCACGAGAACCTCTCCGAGGCCACCCACGCCCGCCTCGCCGACCTCCTCGGCCCCGCCCCGCTCTGGATCCTGCCCCACCTGCGCCGCATCGAGCTGGCCCGCAGCGTGGTCAGCTGGCACGAGACCGATCACCGCTACCGTGCCCTGCCGCCCAACGCACTGGACGCGGCCGGCCGTATCGACACCTCCGTGCTGCTGCTCGCGGGCAGCGAGAACGGGTTGTGGCTGGACTCCCAGCGACTCTGCCACGACGTACTCGCCCGTCGCCAGCCCCAGTTGGACGTGTCCTACACCGAGATCCCCGGTTACGGCCACCTGGACACGTTCCTGGGCCGGGGCGCCGCCCTCGACGTCTTCGGGCACATCCTCGAATTCCTCGGCGGACGGGGGTGATGGACGGCCGGTCGGCCGACTACCGAACTCGCCCCAGACCCACAGGTTCGCCACATCCCCTCCCGTCACGCCTACTGCCGAACGGGTACACGTGAGGCCGCTCCGCACGCCAGACCACCGCTCGGATCCCATAGACAACCAGCATCGCCGCGCTGACAGTTCCGCGAACACATCCCGCCCGCCGACCGGCACGTAGGTCCGGTTCTGCTTGGCCACCTGATGCACCTCCCACCCGGACCGTACGGACAGGTGCCTTGCTCACGCCGGGGCGTCCGTGGATCTCTGATCATCCGAGCGGCAGACGATGCGGGAGTTCAGCGGGGCGTTCGGCGGACGTGATCAGAGGTTGGAAGGCTGGGCGTACGGGGAGCCGTGCGGGCTTCGGCGGAAGCCCACCAACCACGTCTTCTGGTGCACCTGCGCCGAGGACTACACCCACATCAAGCCGGTCTGGAAGTTGACCACCACCGACAAGGAGAAGACGGCGCTGTCCTCGATGCTCGACACCTTCACCAACTGACCCGCTCTCGACATCAGCTGGCGGTCACCGGGCAGTTGTCCGGTGACCGCGGGCTGCATGCCCGAAAAGGCACCGGCCTTGGCACACACGGATGGGTGGTCGAGCTCACCTTCGCGTGGCTCCACGGCTTCCGGTGCCGGGCGAATCTGCTGGCAACGGCGGGCCGACATCGGCGAGGTGCTTCTCAACCTGGCCTGCTGTCTGATCGGCCACCGGCTGCTCACCGTTGTGAGCGGGCAGCTTTGTCAGTTCCGCTTGAGTACCCCGCTCAGTCCTGCCGGCACGGCTGTGGTCAGAACCCAGCCGGCGCCGGAGAGCAGCCACGAGCAGTACAGGGCGCCACCGGTGAGCAGCCATGCCTTCCGCTGTCCGAGGTCGATGATGGGTACCAGGACGGTCTGCGGCCTGTCCGCAGGCCGCCGCAGATGCCAGTTGATGCTCTGCTGCCGTCAGTTCGTCGGCGGCCGGCATCGTTCCCCCATCGGCTTCGGACAGGTCATCGCCGTTCTCGCGCGCCCCGGCGACGCAGTCGACCCGATCAGGTATTGGCCAGGATCACGTGTGTTTTCCCTCTCCCGCCGGCAGGGCTCCGGCTGCTGGTGCGGAGCCGCCTAGAGCAGACCGAGGTCGCCGAGTTCCTTGTGGAGGTCGGCGCGCGGGTGGTCGGAGCGCACTTGAACGTTGCCGCGCGTGGCCGGCCCCGGTCCCTGGCGAGAGCCCGCGCCTGTGTCGGCCCGCGAGCGCCGGTCCCGGAAGATCCAGGCCCCGGCCAGGCCGCCGATGAGGCCTCCCAGGTGTCCCAGCCAGCTCACTCCCGGCGTTCCGGGGACGGCCACGGTGAGCAGGTAGGCGAAGGAGGCCGCCATGACCACACCGATCAGCGTGTCGATCAGGTGCCGGTCGAACAGCCCACGCACCACGACATAGCCGAAGTATCCGAAGATCAGGCCGCTGGCGCCGACCGTATCCACATCGCCTCGTTCGAGGAACCACACCGCGAGCCCGCTGGTCACGCCGACCAGCAGGCTCAGACCGAGAAAGCGGGCCACCCCTCGGTAGGCGGCGAGGAAACCGAAGACGAACAGTGGCCCGGAGTTGCTCTCGATGTGTGCCCAGTTCCAGTGCAGCAAAGGCGCGACGAGGATGTCGGGCAGCGTGCCGACGTCGCCGGACCTGATTCCGTAGTCCCTGGAAAGGGCGTAGTGGTCGGCGTAGTTGACGAGCTGCAGAACCCAGATGAGCGCGAGGCCCCCGAACATCACGAAGAACGCCTTCCGCGCCTCCGCGATGACCTGCTCCGCGCTGACAGGCAAGGCGTCGGCCTGGTCTGTGTATGACGCACCCATGGCACGCTCCCTCCCCTGGCGGATCCGCATCCGCACCGCAACACTGCACACTCTACGTAGTGTCGGGCGGTCGCTGCGGGCGACGTCGGTGCCGGGCTGCCACTGCCTCTGCTTACGCCGGCCGGGCAGCGCCGCGGCGGACGGCTCAGCGGCGCCGCTCGGGTGCTGGCGCAGCGATGCGTCACCATGAGCGGGTCCGGGTGGCAGAACGTGTGCGGGTTCGTGAGATCGATGACGGTGAAGGCCGGAGGTTGCTGCAAAGCCCGGCACCTGGGTCGGTGTTCCGGACTCCGCACTCTTGTCGGTCTCGCGGGTCAGCTTGCGGAGGGACGCGGGGCGCGCAGGTGCGCCCGTTCCTTCAGCTCCTCCTCGTCGACCAGCGTGAGCATCGGCTGACCCGGCGCGCACACCATGGTCACCACGAACTTGGTCGGTGCGTCCGACAGGGCGTTGCCGTCCTGGTAGTGGATCACGTCACCGCCTGGCTCCCAGAACGTCCCACCGGCCTCGACCACACGCTCCGGCTCACCCTCGAGCTCGAACCGGAGCGCGCCCTCCATCACGTAGCCGAACGACGGGCCCGAGTGGCGATGCGGAGGGAGCCCGGGGTGACCGGGAGGCCACTCGACGAGGATGGTCATTCCCGAGCCGCCTTCGGGAAAGAAGGGCGGAGTGACTTCCTGCAGCAATGTGACTTCGGGCGGCAAGGAGACCTCGGGGGCGCTCCCGTGTTCTGGGTTCTTCGCGGACATGTAACCACACCTCCGTAAGCCTGCCCGGAGTGGACGATCTTGCGTCGGCCACCGCATTCGTATCCGTGACAGGCCGTGTGCCTTCTGCCTCGCCCAAACGGTCTCGACACCACCCTGCCTCCCGTCGGCGGCCGCCACAATCCGGGAGCCGGCGGTATCGAGACCGCATCGCGCCATGTCATCGGCGGGCATCCAGCGCCGTAGCGATGTCCGTCCGAACGGGTGGCGCCGCCCTCACCGGCTTCGCGGGAGCGCTCCTCGGCCGCCGGGCCGGCGTCTGGGCGGCCGGCGGCGGCCCTCCTCGGCATCCTGGCGACCTGGGCCGCCACCGTCGCCTGGATGCACGTCAGCTTCCAGAACGCGAACTTCGACTTCTGAGCGTGGTCATCAGGGCCGGGTAACCCGTAGGTGTCGTCGTTCGGCCAGTTCCTCCGCGCCGACCACGGTCAGAACCGGGGTGCCCGGCGGCGCGAACATGGTCACCACCAGCTGTGACTGCGCGTCCGGAAGGTTGTTGGCGCCCTGGTAGTGGATCACGTCGCCCCCAGGCTCGAACAGGGCGTCACCGGCTTTGAGCACCCGGGGCGGCTGCCCCTCCAGCTCGAAGAGGATCTCGCCCTGGGTCACGTAGCCGAAGAGCGGCCCGGGGTGCCGGTGCGGCGGTGCACCGGGGTCACCGGGTGGCAGGGTGACCCGGATGGTCCTGGCTTCGGCGCCGGCCGGGATCCGGGCCGCCGCTTCCGGCAGGGTCACGATCACCTCGACGCCTGGGGGCAGGTGTGCGTGCTCAGCGCTCATGTTCTCCTCCAAACAGGGACTGTCCACAGGAAGGACAAGACGGCCTCGCGGTTTGTGACAGCTCAACGCCGGCGAACGCGGCGATGCAGCCGCCGCAGGATCGCAGCGGGCGGGCGTCCTCGCGTCCGAGTGCTGGTCCTTCAGAGGCTGAACCCCGTGGAACGGGCGGCCCACGCGCTGCGGGAGGCGTTCGGCTACGCGTACGACGAGATCGCGGGCGTGCTCCGGCTGAGCCAGGCCACTACGCGGCAGATCCTCAGCCGGGCCCGCAAGCGCCTGTCCGCCGAGCGCCGGGAACCCGTCGAGGCGGCCCAGCACCGACGGGCTGGTCGAGGCTTTCGTCGCCGCCGCGCAGAACGCCGTCGTCACCGGCTGGACCACAGTCCTGAGCAGGCTCGGCATCAACTGAGGTACCGCTCCCTCTGCATCACGAACAGCAGCTCCGCCGCTGGTGTGGCATCGTGGTGGCTTGCTGGGCCTGCCGCTTTCCCCCGTAGCGGCGGGCCCAGTTCTCGTTCGGCGAGCCGCGGGTCGTGATCTCGTGCGAGCGGAGCTGAGGTGCCGCGCGTGGGTGTGCCTCGTGGAGTCACTGTGGCCCACCCCGGTCACCGACCCCGTGCACCCGCCCATCAGCGACGAAGACCGGCAGGCACGCACCGAGTACGCCAACCGCGATGGCCCGCCAGGCGGAGCAAGCCAGTGTCGAGTACGCCGTGTACCTGACAGGAATCGGCCTGGGCGCCCAACACAGAACCGCACCTCGGCTCACGGCTCGCCACCGGCCGGCACTCCTCGGGCGGTGAACCCCCTTTTTCACGGGCACCACCCCCGCGCAACGAGGCGTGCTGCATCTGCTTCACGGAGAGTCGCGTCGGTTACCGGGCCTCGCCCGCAGAAAGGGAAGCGCCGTTTCTGCGGCAACGGGGCTCACGGCCGCAAGGGCTTGCCGGGTGCGGCGCGAGTCTGGTTGGGTACCACCGCCCCAGACACATGGGGCGTGCCGGGCAGGGTGGGGAGCGGAGCAAACAGCGTGCATACGACGGTACGGGAAGACGGCTCGTGGCCCTTGCCCGACGGGCTGGCGGAGGCGATTCGTGGCACTGCTGAGGAGATCGCCGCGCTGGTGCGCAGCGCGAGCGACACGGCGCTTGCCGTGCCGGGGTCAAAATGGACCGTCGGTGAGGCCGCCGCCCACTTGGCCATAGCCAACGAACTGATGGCCGACCTGGCCGCCGGACGTGAGCGCCCCTACGGCGACGGAACGCCCCAAAGCCTGGCCGAGGCCAACGCACAGTCCCTCGCCGTCTTCGCGGAACGCCGGGCGGAGCCACTCGCGACGATGATCGCGGAGCAGGCCGAGGCATTCCTGGACGCTGTCTCGCGCTCTGCGGCCCACGGCCCCGCACCAGCCACACCCCTGGGCACGATGAGCCGGTCCGTTCTGGCGTCGTATCTGCTCACGCACATGCTCGGCCATGGATACGACCTGGCCCGCGCCCTGAAACGCCCACACATGGTCGACCGGGCACGAGTGGGACTGTGCATGCCATTCATGCTCTCGGTCATGTCGCGTGTCGCGGACCCGTCAGCCACGGCCGGGCTCGCGGCCCGTTACCGGATCCGGCTGCGCGGGGGCGAGACATTCGGCGTGGCCCTGGCCGACGGCGCCGTGCAGGTTACCCCGGGCGCGATGCGACACCGCGCGGACTGCACCATCCTGCTCGACCCCGTCGCCTTCCTGCTCATCGCGCTCGGCCGGCTGAATCCCTGGCGTGCCATCGCCCAGGGGCAGGTCCTCGCCTGGGGCCCCCGGCCCTGGCTGGCCCCCCGCTTCCCGACCCTGTTCACCGCCCCCTGACCCGGCTGACAGGACGGACACCGTAGTCAGCCGCAATACGGGGGCCGGGCCCAACCTGCCCGCCGGCGCGGCCGTCTCCGTCCATGGCATGGAGCCTTCTTCGCGTCTCGGGCACGCCACTGTGACGTCTCCAGCAGAAGCCACTGCTCAAGCTGTTCCAGGCTGACGGGCCCCTGGCGAAGGCGCTGTCACAGCCAAGACGGGCGACGGTCGCGGTGGAATCCGGGTTTCTCAGCGGCGCTTCGCTCTCCCCTGAGAAACCCGGACTGGCGGGAGTTGCCGGTGAAGCGGGTGCCGGAGGGTCGATCTCGCCGCCGACCCCGCAGCGCCCGGGCGGCACGCCGACGAGCTGAACGCCGACGTGATCCCGGATGGATTCGCCGAGGGCGCCGGCGACCGCGTCAGTGATCGCCCGGGTCAGCTGTGCCGGGGCGTCGTCGATCCCCAGCACGTGCAGCGCGGTTTCGCGCACATGGAGCGAGACGACGGGGGCGTGCACGCCGCCTGGCGCACCGCCGACACCCCAGCGGTGCCTCGGGATGCCGAAGATCTCGACGACGGCCATGGAGCGCCCCCCGCTCGCCGTACACCTGGACCAGAGCCTCGGTGAGCGACCGGACCAGCCGGCCCTCGACCGTCCCGTCGAGTTCTTCCTCGTGGACATGTACCTGGAAGTGCGGCATTGGGGTCAGAATCCGATGGTTTCGCGGAGCAGCAGGACGGTGCCGCGGCCGGGGAGGTATTCCGCGTTGAGGATGAGCAGCCGGTTGACCGCGCTGGACCACCCGTAGGTTTCCTGGGTGCGGGCGCTTTCCAGCGGGAGGCAGTGGTCTTCGACGCGCCGTAGCGCGGTGTCCAGGTCGGGGACCACCTTTTGCGCCCCGACCACCCAGATCGAGCGGGCGGCACCGCCGGCGTGGCCGGGCAACTGGCTTCCGCTGCCCGAGGCGATCACGAGAGAGCCGGTTTCGGTGACCGCGTGGACGCTGCCCACGATGACGTCGGGGCTGGCGGTCAGCCGCCGGATCTCGTCTCCTTCGGTGGCGCGGTCCATGGCCAGAATGCGCGGTTTGACGGCGTCGTAGCGCCCGCTGTCATTGATGTCGTCGGCGATGCCCGACAGGCGGAGGGTCTCGCTGGCCCCGGTGAACACACTGGCGCCCTCCGGTATCAGGTCCTTGATGCGGGCCCGCGCGTCGGCGGCCTTGTCGAGGATCTCCACGGTGAAGCCGTGTGTGGCAAGCGCGGCGGCGGCTCGTTCCACGCGCTGCGCGGGCGCCGGGTCGGTGAACGCTGTCGTCGGCATCGAGGTGGTCATGATGGGCTTCCTGTTCGCTGGATGATTTGTTCGCCTCAGCCGGTTCGACAAGACAGCCCGGCGGAATGTCAGGCCACTGCAATGGCGGGGAAAAAGCCCCGCGGGGGTGGTGGAGCGGGGAAAAGAGCATGAAAACAAGGGGGGCCGGGAACCCAAGAGA